>JAVBTZ010000050.1:0-10475 GCA_031555915.1 Planctomycetota bacterium | reverse complement strand
AAGCTCCTTGCCGTCAAGGTCAGTCCCCCTGGATCCCGGCTCAACCGCCCGTTAGGGGTACAGCGGTCGTTTAAGACGCCGGGATGACGTTCTTAGGGGGTGCCCGATGGGGAGGGTTAGGAGACATGTTTCGTTGAGGGTGAATATCCGTGAGTGTCCCCGAATTGCCCCCCGAATTGCCGCCGAGTAATTAAGTGAGTGTCCCGAATGGCGCTGAAATAAGGTTAATTCTTTGCGAGGCGATGATTTAAAATAATTTTTACCACAGAGAACACAGAGGCCACAGAGAACCACTCTTAACTGCGGAATGACGTATAGCCCAGGGATAAATTTCCACTTTTACCCTGAATTTAAATCTATTTATAATAATGGAATTCAGGATTAACTTCCATCCGTAGTTTAAGGTGGTCCTCTGTGGTCTCTGTGTTCTCTGTGGTAAAAAATTATTTTAAATCATCGCCTCGCAAAGAATTACCCTTATTTCAGCGCCATTCGTGAGTGTCCCCGAATTGCCTAGCGCATTCACGCCTCTCCGTCAAACAACCGCCCCCCATCCGCCGCCAAGAACAGTTCCGACACCAGCCGCGCCTCGTCGGAACTCTTCACCCCCAGCCACAGTACGACCCGGCCCCGCGCCCCCATCGCCATGCCGACACAGGGCAGGACAAAACGTTTTTCCGTTTCATCCTTTCGTAGAATCAAGGTCATCCGGTCGGAGCGAATGGGGTTGAAGGCGCTGGCCATCACCACCACCCCGACTTTCGCGTCGGCGATGTTGGGTTCGATGCCGAAGACTTTGGCGCCGACTTCGCTGTCGCCGGCGTTTTCCTCGGCGATTTCGAGGAGGCTTTTGGCCGGTTTCTTCTTGAAAGGCTGGAGTTTTTCCGCCTCGGGTTTATTGGCGCCGATGGCGATAATCCCCGGTTTGGTCGCGGCGCCGGGCATTTTGGCGGCGAGCCGGGCGCCGCCGGCGACCGTTTCCTCCCGCTGGGACAGGAGCTTGGCCTTCAGGGTGGGGACGGCGAGGGCGCCGGATTTCCCTTTTTTCTTCTTTTTGCCGCCGGGACCGGGGAGGGGCGGGGCTTCCCCTTCGTTTTCCGTCGGGGGGATGGCCTCTGGGGAGGGGCGGGTAGCCTCTGGGGGGGGGCGGGTTACCCCGGGCGGTGGCGACTCCGGCTGGTCGAGCATGTCGGAGCTGAAGAATTCCAGGGGTGGCTGGGGCGGGGCGTTTTCCTGGCTATTATCAATTACATTATCGTATTCATCCGTATTATTATTATCGTATCCAAAATCATAATCAATATCGTTTTCGTTATCGTAATCAATATGTTCAAGCTCAGGATTACTGTTATCGTAAGTATTATCATAATGGCTACCGCCATCGCCCCCCGCTAAACCCTCCCCAGGCCGATAATCACCCTCCCCACTCCGCCCGGCCGACTCCTCCGCCGCCGGGTCCGCATTTTCCCCCGCGTCAGGCAGCAACTCCCGCTTCTTCTCCTTCGCCTCGCGGCGGACGCTCTCTCCTTCACGCCGCGCCGGCAAACGCTCCGAACGCCCCCGCGACCGCTCCTCGCCCTCGCCCCCTTTCCGCGACGCCCCCGCCTCCAATACCGCCAGCGCCTTGTCCGCCATCGCCGCCGCTTCCGCCCCGGCTTCCGGCGACATTTCAATCCCCGGCACCTCCACCCGCCACTGGTTTTTCCGTAACGGCGTCGTCCTCAGCCCCGCGTGCCGGAACAGCATCACCGCCCGCCTGGCCTTGCCCTCGCCAAAGCCCACCGCCAAAGCGCCGTCGATGCGGCCCAGCGACAACACCCCCAGTTCCACCATCCGCACCCTTAAACGCTGGTCCTCGAAACAACGTTCCACCGGCGGCGGCGGCGGGCCGTAGCGGTCCCGTACATAGGCCCGGGTCTCGGCCAATTCCTTCAGGGTGCGGATGCGGGTCAGCCGCCGGTAAAATTCAATCCGCTGCTGTTCCGAGGGAATATACTCGGGGGGAATGAAGGCCCGCGTTCCCAGGTCGAGTTCGGCTTCGTAATCCTCCTTGACCTCTTCCCCTTTCTGTGCCGCCACCGCCCGCTCCAACAGCCGGCAGTAGAGGTCGAAGCCAATCATATGGATGTGGCCGGACTGTTCCACGCCCAGGAGATTCCCCGCCCCGCGAATTTCCAAATCCCGCATGGCGATGCGGAAACCTGACCCGAGTTCCGTGTACTCCTGCAAGGCTTGCAGGCGTTTTGTCGCCTCCGGTGAAATCGGCCGTTTTTCCGGTACGAGAAAGTATGCATAAGCCTGGTGTTTGTAGCGGCCCACCCGCCCCCTGAGTTGGTGCAGTTCCGACAAGCCGAAGTAATCCGCCTGATTGACGAACAGGGTGTTGACGCTCGGGATGTCCACCCCCGATTCGATAATCGTGGTGCAGACGAGAACGTCAAGTTTACCGTCCAGGAAGGTTTGCATGACTTCCAGGAGTTCCCCTTCCGCCATCTGGCCGTGGCCCACGCCGAAGCGGGCTTCCGGCACCAGCTGCTGCAATTCCGCCGCAATCGCGTCGATATTATGCACCCGGTTATGGAGGAAGAAACATTGTCCCCCGCGGGATAATTCGCGGAGTATCGCCCGGCGGATGACTTCCTTCGACCAGCGGACCACCATCGTTTTCACCGAATGCCGCTCGCGGGGGGCGGTGGTGAGGTTCGAGATGTCCCGGAGTCCCAACAGGGACATGTGGAGGGTGCGGGGAATGGGGGTCGCGGTCATGGTGAGGATGTCGACGTCGGCGCGGAAGCGTTTCAGCCGCTCCTTCGCTTCGACCCCGAATTTCTGTTCCTCGTCAATCACCACCAGCCCGAGGTTTTTGAACTTGATGTCCTCCGAGAGAATCCGGTGGGTGCCGACGATGACGTCGACTTTCCCTTCGGCCAACAGTTCGACGATGCGTTTCTGCTCCGACGGCGCCCGAAAACGGGACAGGCAGGCGACCGTGACGGGATAGTCGGCCATGCGTTGCGAGAAAGTCCGATAATGCTGTTCGGCAAGGATGGTGGTCGGGACCAGGACCGCCGACTGGTAGCCGGCGTTCGCCGCCCGAAAAGCGGCCCGGACCGCCATTTCGGTTTTCCCGAAGCCGACGTCCCCGCACAGGAGACGTTCCATCGGGGCGGTGGCGAGTTGGTCGTGGCGGATGTCCTCCAGGGCCGAGAGTTGGTCCGGCGTTTCATCGTAGGGGAAGGAGAGGTCGAATTCCTCAATCAGGTTGTCGTCCGGCGGCAGGGCGATGCCTTGCGAGGACAGGCGCTTCGCCTGGGTCGCCAGGAGGTCCTGGGCGATGTCCCGTACCGCTTTCTCGACCGCTTCCTTCCGCCGGTTCCAGGCGGCCGAACCCAGCTTCGACAACTGCGGTTTGGCTTCACCGAGTCCGATATAACGCTGCACCAAATCGATATGCGACAGGGGAACGTAAATCCGCGCGTCCTCGGCGAAGCGGAGGGTGAGGAAGTCCTGGGTGGAACCGTTTTGCTCCAGGGTTTGGATGCCTTCAAAACGGGCGATGCCGTTGGCGACGTGGACGACATAATCGCCTTCACGCAGTTCCGCAAAATCGGCAATCGGCGTCCCGGCGAAACGCTTGCGCGCCACCCTTACCGGGGCGTTCCGGCTGAACACCTCGTGGTCGGACACGAACGCCGTCCCGCCGCTTGCCGTCTCCTGGACAAACCCGCGGGATAGCCGTCCCAGCCGGAGAGTCGCGCGTTCGAGGAGAAGCGGCCGCTTGTCGGCGAGCA
Source organism: Planctomycetota bacterium (assembly GCA_031555915.1). Classification (GTDB taxonomy): domain Bacteria; phylum Planctomycetota; class SZUA-567; order SZUA-567; family SZUA-567; genus JAJBSZ01. The sequence continues at coordinate 6,684 of JAVBTZ010000050.1, read as the reverse complement.
TTTTCCTGAGCCGCGTTTCCTCGCCTTCGTTGTTGCAGACCAGAGTGAGGCGGACGTTCTTGTTCACCAGAATCGACAGTTCGTTCACCGCCGTCTCGAAGCCGCCGGAGAGGCGCTCCCAGCCGGTGGCCTTGAGGTCGATAGTGAAGGGGTTTTCCGCCGGTTTCCAAGGGGGCTCCGGCCAGCCGTCCGCATCGAGGTCCGGCACCATGGCGAGGGGGAGGCGGGACAATTTCTCCGCCACTTCCTCGAAGGAAAACAGGGAGCCGCCGGAAAAACCACCCGTGTACAACCCCGACACCCGGGTGATGCGTTCAGGGTGGTAAATCACCCCGGCGCAATTTTTCGGCAAGAAATCCAGGAGACTATAGTGCGAGCCGTCGATATGTTTGAAGGCGTCGCGAGAGACGTCGACCAGGGTGATTTGCCCGGCGAGGGGCGGGCCGCTTTGCTGGCTGGCGGGGTCGAAGGCGCGGATACTTTCGATAACATCGCCAAAAAACTCGATACGGTAGGGGACATTCCCCAAGAGGGGGTAGACGTCCAGGATTCCCCCCCGGCGGGAGTATTGCCCGGGGGCGTCGACCATGGCGGCCGGCTCCAGGCCGCCCTCGACCAGATGGGCGATGAGGGCTTCCGGCGACGCTTCGGCGCCGGCGCTGGCGCTTAGGCCCCCGGCGGAGATGATTTTCCGGGACAAAGTCGGCTGCAGGAGGGCGGTAATCGGCGCGACAATCCACAGATTCTCCGCCGTCCGTCCGCCTTCGCGGTTCGCATCCAGACAGGCGCGGAGGACATTCACCTGCTCCGCCGCGACTTCGACGTCGGGGTGGTCCGTTTCGAAAGGGAGGATGTCCCAGGCTGGCCAGAACAGGGGGGAGGGGAGGTCGGCGTCGAGATAGAATTTCAGGTCGTTATGGATGTCGCCGGCGATTTCGGGGTCCGGCGCCACGAGTAGCAGCGGTTGTTGCAGGGTGTGTCGGGCTTCGGCCAGACACCGGGCCAGGGCCGAGCCTTTGGCGCCGATAATGCGGCTGGGGCTGCGGGAGAGGGCTTCCTGGAGGGCGCCGGCCCAAGGAGTGGGGGTGGGAGAAAGGCTGGTCATGGGGGTCTTTGCATTTCCGGGTCAATTTCCTATAATGTATACTGCTTTTAACACCGAGGACACAGAGCTCACAGAGGGCACAGAGAACCGCAAAACCGCTTTTTTATTATTTTTCTAGTGGTTTAATTGATTTGTGGTTCTCTGTGCCCTTTGTGAGCTCTGTGTCCTCTGTGCCCTCTGTGTTAATGCGGTTTTCACAAATACGCGTCTCAGGTCTTTTCAACCGGAAACCTATCATTATGCGTATAGCAACTTTCAATTGCAATTCCATTCGTATCCGGGCCGAGGCGGTTCTCGCCTGGCTGAAGGAATATTCCCCCGACGTCCTCGCCCTCCAGGAAACGAAAGTGGTCGACAAGGATTTCCCCGCCGCCGTATTTACCGACCACGGCTGGCAGGTTTATTACCGGGGCGAGAAATCCTATAACGGCGTGGCGGTCGTCACCAAAGCGAAGCCGGACGACGTTTCCTTCGGTCTTGGGGACGACGAGGGGGTGTCCGAGACGCGGCTGGTTCGGGTGAAGCTGGGGAAGGTGCATCTCGTCAACACCTACGTTCCCCAAGGCCAGTCCCTCGACAGCGAAAAATTCCAGTTCAAGCTGGCCTGGTTCAAGCGTCTAAGGGCGTACTTCGACACGCATTTTTCCGTCAAGGATAAATTGGTTTGGCTGGGCGACTTGAACGTGGCGCCGACTCCCATCGACGTATACGATTCCAAAGCCGTCTGGCCGCATGTCTGCCACTGCCAGCCGGTCATCGACGCCTTCCTGGGGGTGACTTCGTTCGGCCTGGTCGATGTTTTCCGTAAGCACATTCCGGACCAGGATAATTTCACCTTCTGGGACTACCGGCAGCGGGGCTCCCTCGACCGCAACCGGGGCTGGCGTATCGACCACATTCTCGCCACCCCGGCCCTGGCCGACTCCTCCTCCGCCTGCCGGGTCGACATCAAACCCCGCCAGGCCGAGCGGCCGTCGGACCATACTTTTGTCTATGCCGATTTCGGCAAGTGACTCTGCACCCGGGGAGAAAAGGATGGATCGGCTGCTTCAATACATGAAGGATACGGCGGCGGCGACGGAAAAGCGTCTGGAAAAGCTTTTGCCGTTTGCGGACTTGCGGCCGGAAAATCTGCACGAGGCCATGCGTTATTCGGTACTCGGGGGCGGGAAGCGCCTCAGGCCGCTCCTGGCCGTCGCCGCCTACGACGCCGCCGGCGGCGACGCGGCGGCGCGGGTCAAGGCGCTGGACGCCGGTTGCGCGGTGGAATTCCTGCATTGTTACAGCCTGGTCCACGACGACCTGCCGGCCATGGACAACGACTCGATGCGCCGTAACCGCCTGACCTGCCACAAGGCTTTCGGGGAGACCCTGGCCATCCTCACCGGTGACGCTCTGCAGGCGCTGGCCTTCCAGACCATGGCGGAATGTTCGGGGGTTTTGGCGGCGCGGACGGTGGCGGAATTGGCGATTGCGGCGGGTTCGGTGGGGATAGTCGGGGGCCAGGTATTGGATTTGGAGGGTGAGGGGAAGGCCCAGAACCTGGATGAAATCGAACGTATCGACCGTTGGAAGACGGGGTCCCTCTTCACCTGCTGCTGCCGCTGCGGGGCGATTCTCGCCGGGGCGGGGGAGGGGGAGATAACCGCCCTGGCCGGTTACGGCGACGCCATCGGGGTCCTCTACCAGATTTCCGACGACATCCTGGACGTTACCGCCACGAAGGCGAAATTGGGAAAAACCCCGGGGAAGGACAAGGCGGCGGGTAAACTGACCTATCCGGCCGCCCTGGGTCTGGCGGGAGCGCGGGAGGCGGTGCAGGACAAGGTGGTGCAGGCCAAGGACGCGATTCGTGACTTCGGGCGGGAGGCCCTGTATTTGCGGCTGCTGGCTGATTATCTGTTGGAACGGGTTTCGTGAACATTTCTATCATGAAGGAAAAGCAAATGAAGAAGAAACCTGCTAAACGGCAAAAGAAAACTGCTAAACCCCTTCTCAAGGATTTACCTGAGAGATTCAAAATTTCCGACAGGCTTTCCGAAGAAGAACTTATAGCGTATCGAATCTCGGAAGGGGGCGACCTGCCAATACATGTGCCCAAGAAGAGAAGTCATGCCGAGCATGTGCGTATTGTGAAGTCGTATCGGGGTATATTCGCCGGCATGGGCTATAGTGTGGATGATTATTTACGGGAGAAAAAAGCGGAAAGAGAAGCGGAGAACCGGTGACTAATATTATTCTCGATGCCAGCGCGATGTTGGCTTATTACAATGACGAACCGGGAGCTGATCGGGTTGAGGAGGTATTCGGAAAACATGAGATGCAATGCCACATGCATGCCGTCAATGTGATTGAGGTATATTACAAACTCGCCGCCAAATACGGCACCTACCATGCTGATGAAGCCTATACCGGTATTTACGATATGAACATTTCCATTCATGAGTGCCTGGACCAGAAATTCCAGTTGCATTGCGCCAATTTGAAAAATGCGTTTCCCTCCTTGTCACTCGCCGACGTAATGGTGGTTGCCCTCTCCAGACGTCTTGGCGGCGTAGTTTTGACCAGCGACAAGGAATTCAATCGCGCCGCCACCGTGGCGAAGGTTGAACAAATACGCTGATTAATTTGCAGCGCCCTCCAAACGAAAGCGACCCTGTAATGGCTCAAGCCTCCCCACCCCTGGCCGACCGCATGCGTCCCCGTTCCCTCGACGAATTCCAGGGCCAGGAGCACCTGGTCGGACCGGGACGTCTCATTCGAAAAAGCATCGAAGCCGACGTCATCACGTCGATGATTCTCTGGGGTCCCCCTGGGAGCGGCAAAACCACCCTGGCCCAGGTTATCGCCCATACCACCCAACGCACTTTCATCACCTTCTCCGCCGTTCTTCAAGGCGTCAAGGAAGTCCGCGCCATCGTCGAGGAAGCGCGGGAACGCCTCCAGAATAACCAAGGCGGCACCATCCTCTTTGTCGACGAAATCCACCGCTTCAACAAAAGCCAGCAGGACGCCTTCCTCCCTCACGTCGAAGCCGGCACCATCACCCTCATCGGCGCCACCACCGAAAACCCTTCCTTCGAGGTTAACGGCGCCCTCCTCTCCCGCTGCCGGACCTATATCCTTAAAGCCCTTTCCGACGACGACATCGGGCAAATCGTCGACCACGCCCTCACCGACCGCGAAAGGGGACTGGGGAAAGAAAACCTCCATTTAATGCCGGACGCCCGGGACCTCCTGGTGAATTACGCCAACGGCGACGCCCGCACCGCCCTTAACGCCCTGGAAACGGCCGCCGCCGGCGCGTCACCGGGGGAGGGGGGGATGCAGGAAATCGGCCAGGAACTCATGCGGGAAGCCATCACTCAGCGCCGGGTCGCCTTCGACAACAAAGGCGAGGAATGGTACAACCTCATTTCCGCCCTGCATAAAAGCCTCAGGGGGAGCGACCCCCAGGCCGGACTCTACTGGCTGGCCCGCATGCTGGAAGGCGGCGCCGACCCCCTTTACATCACCCGGCGCCTGATGCGCTTCGCCTCGGAGGACGTCGGCCTGGCCGACCCCCAGGCCATTGTCCAGGCCGCTTCCGTAAAGGACGCGGTGCATTTCCTCGGCCTCCCAGAATGCAATACCGCCCTGGCGCAACTGGTGGTATACTTGGCCACCGCCCCCAAATCGAACCATATTTACACCGCCTACGCGGCCGCCCGCCAGGACGTCGAAAAAACCCGGAACGACCCGGTTCCCCTCCACATCAGGAACGCCCCCACCAAACTCATGGAACAAGCCGGCTACGGCAAAGGCTACCAATACGACCCCGACAGCCCCGACGGATTTTCGGGCCAGGATTATCTCCCCGAAGCCCTCCAAGGCACGGTCTATTACCAGCCCGGTCCCTACGGTTTCGAAAAAGACGTCAAACGCCGCATCGATTACTGGAACGGCCTCCGGGCCAAAAGGAAGGGCCAATGAAAATCGACCTGCATATGCACTCCACCTTCTCGGACGACGGCGAATTCACCCCCGAGGAACTGGTCGACCTCGCGGTTCGGGAGGGGGTCGGTTGCATCAGCCTGACCGACCACAACGCCACCGGCGGGGTCGACGCCGCCATCGAGGCGGGGAAGGGGGCGGGGGTCACGGTAATCCCCGGCGTGGAATTGGATTGCCGTTACCGGGATTTGGTTCTGCATATTCTCGGTTACTACATCAATCATCGCGACCGGCGTTACCAATGGCTGAGGGAACACATTTGGGAGGAGGAGAAAGCCGCCGGCATGCGCCGCCTCGGCTTTGCCAGCCAATTGGGTTTGGCCCTGGACGTACCGGAGCTGCTGGCCGCCGCCGATAATTCGGGGGGAGTCATCACGCCCGAACTGGTTGCCGAATTCGCCCTGATGCATCCCGACAACGCCGAGGCGGAAATCCTCCTGCCGTACCGTCCCGGCGGCGACCGCGCGGACAATCCGTTCGTGAATTTTTACTGGGACCATTGTTCGCCCGGGAAACCCGGTTTTGTGCCGATCGATTTCCTGACCCTGGAGTCCGGCGTGGAATTGATTCGTTCCACCGGCGGAGTGGCGGTCCTGGCGCATCCCGGGGCTTATCTGAAGGGTCGGGAAGACGAGCTGCCGGTCATCATGCAAGCCGGGGTTTCGGGAGTCGAGGTGTATTCGGGCTATCACGACGCGGCGGCGCGGAAGCATTGGGCCGAGGCCTGTTTCAACCGGGAGATTGACCTGTTGACCTGCGGGAGCGACTTCCACGGCAAGACGAAGCCCTCCATCCGCCTGGGTGCGCACGGCGATCCGCGGGGGGAACAGGCACGGTCGGATGTGGCGGCCCATGTGCCGAAGCCGGCCAAAGCGCCGCGAAGTTCTTTTTAAAACTATTTCTTTCCAGCCAAAAACAATTCATTATAATGTCCGATAATGCCTGTTATGTTGCGTTGGGGATCTCCGAGCATCCTTTCCGGCGATCTCCAGGTTTTATGTGGCCAAATTCCGGTTCCGCCTGCGCCGTACCAAGGAGACCCAATGGAGAATTTCCTGCAACTCTTGGACACCATCGACAGCGTCATCTGGGGCGCCCCCATGCTCATTCTCCTAATGGGCACCGGACTCCTCCTCACCATCCGCCTGAACGCCCTGCAGGTCACCAAGCTGCCGATGGCGCTGGGGCTCATCTTCACCGCCCCCAACGAAGGCGAAGGCGACGTCAGCTCCTTCAAGTCGCTTTGCACCGCACTCGCCGCCACCATCGGCACCGGCAACATCGTCGGCGTCACCACCGCCATCGCCGCCGGCGGACCCGGCGCCTTGTTCTGGATGTGGCTGGCCGCGTTCTTCGGCATCGCCACCAAATACGCCGAAGGCCTGCTCTCCATCAAATTCCGCGTCGTCGACGCCAAAGGCGAAATGTCCGGCGGCCCCATGCGTTACATTGAAATGGGCATGGGCTCCAAGTACAATGCCCTGGCCATGCTCTTCGCCTTCTTCGGCTCCGACGCCGGCGAGATGGGCATCGGCACCACCACCCAAGCCAATTCCAACAAGGACGCCCACCACGGTTCCTTCGGC
>JAVBTZ010000141.1:0-18580 GCA_031555915.1 Planctomycetota bacterium | reverse complement strand
TGCGAGAGGCCGATTTCCCGGGCGATAAGCTGCATGCCGGCGTCGGAACCGATGCGTTTGGCAACGCCGCCGATACGGTTTTTCACGGCGTCGATGAGGCTGGGTTGTTGCTCGTCGCCGGGACTGGGGAGAGCTGCGGCGACGGTTTGGGCGACTTCGTGCAACTGATGCTCGAGACGGAGCCACTCGATGTCGGCGGGGACGGTGCCGGCGGGGACGGTGTCGGCGGTGAAAATGGGCACGAGGTGACGGTTCGCCAGTTTGACGAAGCGGGTGGCGGGATCGTTGCCTTCGCCGGTCTGGCGGAGGAGGTAGGGGACGGCCGCGTCCTTGACATTTACCGTGTAATTGCGCCAGAGGTTGCCGGCGGCGTTAATCCACCTTTCCAGGGCTTTGGTGCGGTAGTCCCTTAGAATCGCTTCGCGCTTGGTCGCCCATTCCTGCGGGGCATCCAAATTGTAACGGGCTATTTCCAAGAGCCGCCGGGCCCGGTCGTAGCCGGCGCCGGTCCAGGCCTTGCCGATTAGGAGATCCCGGGCTTCGTTCGCCGGCAGGCGGACCGGGTGCCAGACCGCCGCGGCGTCGACTGCTTCCGGGCCGCCGAGGCTCTCCACCCAGCCGGGGAGCCAACGCATGACCTCCCCTTCCATGGCGTGGTCGATGATGTAGCGTTCGAGTTCGACCAAATCCCGGGTGTCGCCGATGACCCAGGAGTCATGATCCGACCAATGCATGTACATGTGGAACATGCGGCGTTCGTCGGGATTTTCCATGCGGGCGGTGTTGAAGAGGGCGGTGAGGTTCAGCTCGTCGTCGTCGAAGCTGCGGTGGAGGATGTTTTTCATGCGGCCGGCTTCGCGGAGGGCGCTTAGATACAGTAGCGACTGGCCGATTTCGGCCGGACTGTCCCACTTGGCCGCCTCGTAAACGCGGCGGTTCCAATATTCGACGTCGGGAGTAATGGCCAGCTCCGCGTATTTGTTGCAAAAACGCTTTTTCAATTCCTCGACCAGCAGATCCCCCTCGTGCATGCCCAACCGCGGCAGCCACCAGGAATTCCTCACCTCTTCCGCCCCCAGCACCAAATTGAAGTAGGACGGGAGCTCCTGCTCCCGGGTCGGGGTGGCGGTACGCCCCCGGACGGCCCGAAGGAGTCGCCGTTGTTCCAAAAAGGAATGGGTCATCAGCCAACAGATGCCGGCGGTGGCGAGGAGGAAAATGGCCAGGCCGGCGTAGGCCCCGACCGCCCGGGCGTGCCGGCGCTGCCGCACCGCCTTGAGGGGAATGGGATCGGCCGGGATTAGTTCCTCGATCAGATTCCGCCAAAACCAGGGCTGTTTGGGGGCTTCGGGTTCGGGTTCGGGGTGGAAGGCGGCCAAGGCGCTGAGGGCCGGTTTTACCGTGGCCCCTTCCGGACCGGTCGAACCGAAGAACAAGCCGCGCAGGAAGGGAACGGCCTGGTAGGGATTGTCGCTGAAGGCTTCGCGGCAGAAGAGGGCGAGGCCGGGTTCGAGCCGAAGCATTTCGGCCGGGGCTTGGATGGCGGCGGCGGCGCCGGGCGGTATGTCGGCGTGCCAGCCGGGGATATTTCCGGCGGGAAAGGGTGTTGCGGCGGCTTGGCCGGGGTTGAAGGCCAGGGGGGACGAAGGCGTATGGAAAAAAGTCGACGGCAAGGGCATGGGTGGAGCGGCCGGTTGGGTTACGGGCCCGGCGGCGGCGCGGCGGGTGACGGGGACTGCCGCTTGCAGGTTCAGGGTGATGGCGTCTTTGGCTTGTTCGAAAACGCGGCGCACGAAATTGGCCGGGCTTTCGCGCTCGTCCAAACGGAAAGAACCGAAGGGTTGGTCGAGAAAGTTGGCAGGGAGGCCATGGGCGATGGAGCGGGTGCCGTAGAGGCGATCCAGGCGGTTGACGAGGAGGTAAACGGGGATGCGGGCGCCGGTGACTTGGATGAGGCGGTCCAGCATGACCCGGATTTTGGCGGCGTTTTGTTGCAGGGCGTTTTGCTCGGGCGAGGTTAGTTGCTCGGCGTCGAGAACGACGGCGACGCCGCCAATCGGGGCGCGGCCGCGGTTGTGGGCGAGTTCGGACAGGAAGAGGGGCCAGTGGTTGTCGGGCTGGGAGTAGGTGGGGAAGTCGAGGGAGAGCCAGACGGCTTTACGGGCGAAGATCCAAGTGAATTCGGGTTCGCGGAGGTGTTTTTCGGGATTGGCGCCGGAGACCGCCGCCGCCTCGATGATGCGCTGGTCGCTGGAGTCGCCGAGGGAAAGCGAGATGTACCAGGGGAGGGCGTAGGTGAAGTTGAAGCGTCCGAGGCGCGAGGCTTGGAGGAAGGCGAGGCCGCTTTTCCAGGTTTGCCGCATGCGGTCGGGGAGCTGGGGGTCGGCGTTTTGCGGAGCCTGGCTTTGGGCGTCGGCGGCAAGGACGCGGGCGGCGTGTTTTTCTTCGCGGTAGCGGAGGAGGCGCCGGTAGGTCCAGCGTATGAGTAAGTAGAGGGCGAGGACGGTCAGGAACAGGGAGAGGGTTTGGTTGGCGGGCCAGCCGAGTTGGAGGACGGCGAGCCGGCAGGCCACGAAGACGATGGCGAGGATGAGGAGGATTAGAAAGAGGCGCGCCAGTTTTCCAAGGAGTTTCAGCATTTGAGGTGCTCTTGGCCTTTTGTCGGGCAGGATCGAACTAAGAAAAACCCTTCTTCACAGCGGCGCGAACATGCTGGAGAGTATCGCCCGAAACAAAAGATACAGCCCCAACGTCACCAGGATCGGAATCAGCCAAATCCACAGCATGCTCGCCGGTTTTCCCGCCTCTTCCTCGGCCTCCGCCGCCGACAGCAAGGGGGAGCCTTCGGGGGAAACTTGGCTGCCGTTGAATCTTGCATTGACGTCCAAAATCCGCCGGCGGTATTCCTCCAGCCACATCCGTTCCTCCGCCCGGTAATGCCGCCCGAGAAAACCCAACTCGAGACAGGCGGCGTAAACGTCGAGAACCGCCGCCCGCTCCGGCGTCGGCTCCGTGGCCTGCGTTTGCAGGAGCGTTTCCAGGCGGGTGAAAAATTCCTCCCCGGCGTTCAGGGTGTCGAAATAAACCCGCTGCAGGCGGCTGGACGAATCCACTCCGGCCATGGACCGCAAGGGCGCCAACTTCTCGTCCAGCCACGCCGCCACCGCAAACCAGGCCTCGTCGAAATCCAGGCCGTTCGCGACGGTTTTTTGACTGAACGCCTTCTGCAGCAGCCGGTCCAATTCGCTGAAAACCGCCTCCGCCTCGCCGGGACTCGCCGCTCCGGCCGAAGAAACCGCCGCAAGCGCGGCATGGGCGCCGAAAGAAAGGACGGGCCGGAATACGTCGAGATATTTCACCGCCGGGTCGATTTTCATGTTTTATCAGTCGCTCCAACCCGGTTAACCCAAAAATAAATCCGGCCGGAGCAAACCCCTTATAGGGAAAAACCGCGGCGGAACCTGCATTTATACCGGGCGGTCAGTCCGGCGACAACAACTTTTTCCGGATTGCGGCTTATGACTCTAAGCATTATACTGCTGGGCAGCTCTAAAAATGCCCTTTTGCCCGTATACTTCGCCAAGGAGAATGCCGCCATGCTGAGAGTCGGACTAAAGCAACTGCTCGGGAAAACCAACGGCATCGTCACCGCCATCCTCAACAACGCCGCCGGACTCTGCGTGGCCAATTCGCATTACGAGGTGGGGGTCGAACATGTCTTCCTCAAATGTCTCGAAGACGCCTCCTGCGACTGGCGGCCCTTGCTGGAGGCGGCCGGAGTCGAACCGGCCCGGCTCATCGCCCAATTGCAGCAGGCGCTCGCCTCATACAAATCCGGCAACACCGGCCGGCCGGTGTTCTCCCCCAACCTGACCCAACTCCTGCAGGACGCCTGCCTCCTGGTGAACGTGGAATTGGGCGAGCAGCGCATCCGCACCGGCGGCCTGCTCCTGGCCTTCCTCGCCGACCCGAACAGCTACTCCTCCAGCGGCTTCGAACCCAGCCTCGCCCAAATCGACCGGAATCTCCTCCTGAAGGATTTCCACCGCATCACCGCCGATTCCCTGGAGACCCAGGCCGCCGCCCTGGCCGCGGCGCAAACCCCCGCCGCCGCCGCGGGCGGCGCCCCAGCCGAAGGCTCATTCATAAAATTGTATTGCGAAGACTTCACCGCCAAAGCCAAAGACGGAAAAATCGACCCGGTCTTCGGGCGGGACGCGGAAATCCGGCAAATCGTCGACATCCTCTCGCGGCGGCGGAAAAACAACCCCATTCTCGTCGGCGAACCCGGGGTGGGGAAAACCGCCGTCATGGAAGGACTGGCCCGCCGCATCGTCGAAAAGGACGTCCCCGAAGCGTTGGCCAAGGTCAGGCTGATCGGCCTCGACATGGGAGCCCTGGAAGCCGGCGCCGGCATGAAAGGCGAATTCGAAAACCGCCTCAAGGGGGTAATCGACGAAATAAAAGCTTCGCTCACGCCGATAATTCTTTTCATCGACGAAGCCCATACCCTGGTCGGCGCCGGCGGCTCCGCCGGCACCAACGACGCCGCGAACCTCCTCAAGCCCGCCCTGGCCCGGGGGGAACTCCGCACCTGCGCCGCCACCACCTTCAAGGAATACAAAAAATACTTCGAGAAGGACGCCGCCCTGGCCCGGCGCTTCCAGATGGTCATGCTGGCGGAGCCTTCGGTGGAGACGACGGAACTGATTCTACGCGGTTTGCGGGACAGTTATGAAAAAGCCCACGGGGTGGTGATAACGGACCCGGCGATCGTCGCCGCGGCGGAATTGTCGAACCGCTACATCTCCGGCCGCTTTCTCCCCGACAAGGCCATCGACCTCCTGGACACCGCCTGCGCCAGGGTCAAGGTGAGCCTCTCGGCCAAGCCGGCGGCGGTGGAGGACAAGGAGCGGGAGGCGCAGGCGCTGGAACGGCGTTTGGCCGCCTTGGAAAGGGACCGCAGGAACAACCGGCCGGTCGACGGCGAGGCGCTGGAGGAAATCGGCGGGAAGCTGGCCAGGGCCCGCGAAAGGGCGGAGGAACTGCGGGAGATTTGGCGAAAGGAACTTGCATGCGCCAGGAAAGTCGCCGCAATCCGCCGGGACCTGGCGGAAAAACCCGACGACGAAACGCTCAAGGCCGCCCTGGCCGAAGCGGACCGCGAACTCGCCGCTTCCCAACAGGAACAGAACGGGCCGGCGGTGTTTGTCGAGGTCGAACCCGATGTCGTGGCGAAGGTGGTTTCGGACTGGACGGGGATTCCCCTGGGGAGAGTGGCGCGGGATCAGTCGGCCCTCATTCTGAACCTGGACCGGAAAATCGCCGAACGGGTAAAGGGGCAGGACCAGGCCCTGGGGGAACTGGCCGACGTCATCCGCGCCGCCAAATCCGGCCTGAAAAACCCCGACCAGCCGCAAGGGGTGTTCCTCATGGTCGGGCCGTCCGGCGTAGGCAAAACCGAAACAGCCGTCACCCTGGCCGAGAACCTGTTCGGGGACGACGCCTCCCTTATCACCGTGAACATGTCGGAATTCCAGGAAAAGCACTCGGTTTCGCGGCTTATCGGCTCGCCACCCGGGTATGTCGGCTACGGCGAGGGCGGGATGCTGACGGAAGCGGTGCGGCAGAAGCCTTACAGCGTGGTCCTGCTCGACGAAGCGGAGAAGGCCCACCTGGACGTCCTCAACCTGTTTTACCAGGTTTTCGACAAGGGGGTGTTATCGGACGCGGAAGGGAAGAAGGTTAATTTCCGTAATACGATTATCATGCTGGCCTCCAACCTCGCCTCCGACGTCATCGAGGAAATGACCAAGGACGGACGCCCGGAAATGGCAGCGGTGGTCGGGGCCATCCGCCCGATTTTATCGGACCATTTCAAGCCGGCCCTCCTGGCCCGCATGACCGTCCTGCCGTTTTATTCCCTGGACAAATCCGCCCTCGAGGGGATTGTCCTCCTTAAACTCCGCCGGCTGGCCGGGCAGGCCATGGGGCAAAACAGGATTCGGCTGGAATGGTCGGAGGAGATTCCCAAGCTGATTGCGGAGCGTTGCACCGAAGTGGAAACGGGGGCGCGGAACATCGATTACATTATTAACACCCGGGTGATCCCCGGTTTGTCCCGGGAGATTTTGGCCAAGGCGGGCGGGGGGGAAATGCCCGGCCGGGTACGCTTGAACCTGGTCGACGGGGAATTTGTTTACGAGTTTTCTTAAAAGCAATCTGAAAGGTTTCCCGCGGATAAGGAAATTTATTCCCGGACGCCTCCCCGCTTTTTGGGAGAGGTCGGACTTCCGGGACCCTGTTCCGCCTTATCCGGGGGAAACCTTTATGCTGCGAATTCTGCCTGGGATAATTATCCCCCTTGTCCTCCTGGCCGCGATCTGTCTGACGCCGGCCAGGACGATTCTACCGGCAAAAGCTCCCGACCTGGAAACGGTGCAGGCCATGCACGCCGGTCCGGTCGGACAGGGGATCATGGTCGGCAAGGCGCCGGCCGGAAACAAATATGCTTGGCCCGGGATCGATGAAATTCCGCATAGTAAAACCGTCCCGCCACTGGAAGCGCGGCCGCCAGCGGGCCGCCCGGCGGTATCGCCCGCTTATGCGTCCCCGGCCACCGACCTGTTCACTTCGCGGTTTGCCGTTGAAGTGCCAAACGCTTATCCGGAACTCCGTCCCGACCGCTTGAGCGCCTTCAGTCCCGCCAGCGGAAGCGCCGACTCGGAGGCGCGCGTCCGTGCCCTCTCCCCCCTCGCCGCGGCCGCGGTTCCGCCCCCGCTCGACCGCCTTTCCTTCACCTCCGTTTTGCCGGCCGCGCTGGCTCCGCGGCCCGATTTGGCTCAGGGGTTTGCCGCCCCCGCCGGAGTCGCCGACATTCCCAATCTCGACCGGGACCTAATCGCCTTTTTGGACGCCCCGCCCGCGTCTGCCTCTCGAACCGGAACCGGCATAACCGCTTCCGGCACCGCCTTCGCCAACCTGACGGACGGCCTTGGCCCGCAGATGTCCTGTCCCGCCAGTGTCTGCACCGACCCGCCCCCCAAGGGGCTGATGCTCTTCGCCCGGGGAAAATATTATCAGGAACGGCAGCAGCCGGATTGGAAGAAGGGTCTCAACAGCAATTACGAACAGAAAACCAGCATGATCGGCCTCGGCTTCATGCAGGACTGGTCCGTCAACACCACCGTCGGCCTGGCGGCGGATATCGTCAACGCCCAGGTCGATTCGAGGTGGGGGGGAGACACCCGTTCGAACAATATCCGCGGCTGGCTCCTGGAAGGGAACGTGAAAACTTCCGTCGCCGACAAGTATCCCGTCGACCTGTCCGCCATGTACGGCCGCCTCAAACACGACGGCACCGGCGCCTGGAACGACTTGGCCTGGCACGAGGACGATCACAAGTCCATGATGTACGGGGTCACCGGGAAAATCGGCGTGCCGCTGGTTTTCGGCGACGACTTCAAGCTCGCCCCCAACGTCGGCTTCCAGTTCCTCGCCCTGCAGTCCGACGGCTATCAAGCCACAACCACCCAGAATCAGGTCAAAGAAACTTACAACGTGGGAGAACAAACCTCCAAATCGCTGGCCGTGCCCATCAACCTCGATCTGCGGAAAGAATACCCCCTCTGTTACGGAATGTTCACCCCGCAGTTGAACCTGGGGCTAATCAAGGAATTCTCCGACAGCGCCATGGCCCTGCGCTCCTTCAATTCCGCCGCCGCCTCCGCCTTCAGTCCGGCCGGCGGCGTCAGCCCCATCGACTCCAGCCAGTCCCTCTTCTACAAGGCCGGCGTGGGGTTGGAACTGTCCACTTTCGGGGGCTGGCGCATCCGCGCCGACTATGCCCACTATTTCGCCAGCAAATACAGTAACGACACCTTCCGGGCGGAGATTTCACGATGCTTCTGACCCTTCTCCGCCATTCCCCTCTCCGCCGGGTCGGGGCGGTCCTGACAGTCCTGACGCCGGCCTTGTCGTGTCTCTTGCTGGCCGGCTGCTGCCTCGATTACGATTATTCCGTGCGCCTCCCCGGCACCAGGGAACAGGCCGGCCTGGCGCCGGCGGCGGATCCGGTCTATGTGCAGAGTTATGCCGACGCCGCCTCGACGTCGGCTTTTCAAGCGGCGGAAGCGGCGTCCCTGGCCGAGGCGGCGTCAAGTCCGGATGCTTCCTCCCGCGCCGCCGCCGCCGCCGAGTCTGCCGCCGCCGCCGCCGCGGCCGCCGCCGAAGCGGCACAGAACCTGGCGGCCAGTCCCCCGCCGCCGCCGCCGCCGGCCTTGAATTTTCTCGGTATCCGCTTCGACGCCGCCGACAAAAACAAACGCGCCGCCCGGGCCGCCTGTCCGACCGCCGACCCTTGTTCCGTGCCGTCCTTTTCCGAAATCCGCAAAGCCAAGGCCGAGGCGGTGGCGAACCAGGAAATCCGCGACAAGCACGGCGACGCGCAAATTAAACCCGACGGGTCGTCCTCGAATCCGAACGAGGTCAAGTTCGTGGCCGCGCCGGGGGCTTTGGCGCTCCGCTTCACCGCGGTCGGCAATTTGAACGCCTTCGACGGCCTGCCCCACGCTCTGGTCCTGGTCATTTACCAGCTTTCCGACCGCGCCTTCTTCGACCAGCTGGCGCGGAATTCCGACGGCATACGCACCCTCCTCGCCATGCAGGCGACAGACGCTTCCATCAAATCCGCCCGGCAGATGTTCATTCAGCCGGGGGCAAGCAATTATCTGGAGATGGAACGGGCGGAGGGCGGGCGTTATGTGGCGCTCGTAGCCGGGTATGATCGGTCGGACCCTTCTTCCTCGGTGTTTGTCGCCAATTACCCGATTGGCCGTTACGCCAAGAAAAACGGGGCGTTACGGAAAAGCACGGAAATGTTTTATCCCATGCCGCTCAACCTGTCGGTCAACCTGGGTCCGAACGGGATGAATGTTTCGCAGACCGGGGAAATTTACCATAATCTCGAAGACGCGGAGAAGACGGCGCCGCCGAAGGATACCAGGCCGGTGTACGTGTCGGGGGCGTGCTCTCCCGTGGCGACGGCGGTTTCGGGCCAGGTCGGCAATCCTGTTGTTTTGGGGAGTCCTCCGCCGACCGGCTCTTCTTCTTCCTCCCCGCCCTGTTATTCGGTGGGGCCGGGGAATAGCTTTGCGCCTTGTCCTTCGGGGGGCAATGGGCACTGAGAAGCGTAGCAATTACGCCAAGCGGGGATGGGAGGTCTCCCCCCCATCCCCGCCATTCTATGCAAGCGCCAGCTTATGTATTGTACCTTACCCAAACCTTAGAATTCGTCAAAGTTGCCGTCATCCAGCGGAATCACATCCGACGGACTCACCGTCGCCACCTTCTTACCGCCCCCGCTCGAAGTCGGACGCACCGTCGGTCCAGGTAACTGGCGGCTCGGCGGCGCCTTCGGAGTGGACTTCGGACCCGTCCACTGCCTCGCCGACGCCGACGCCCGTGCCGCCGACGGAGACGGACCCGAACGCATCGTCGCCACCGCCTGCTTACCCGAGACCAAACCCACCAACTCGCCAATCGAATCCACCCAGGTACTCGCCTGCGCGCTCAGCTCCTCCGACGCCGACGCCGTCTCCTCCGAATTGGCCGCGTTTTGCTGCGTCACCTTGTCCATCTGCGCCACGGCGGTATTGACCTGATCCACCCCCTGCGCCTGTTCGTTCGTCGCCGCCGCAATTTGATTGATCAAGTCGCCCACCTTCTGCGAACCCTCGGCGATGCTGGAAAAACTGGTGGTGAGGTGCGAGGCAATCTCACTCCCGTGCTTCACGCTCTCCACCGTACCCGTGATGAGTTCCGTCGTGTCCTTCGCCGCCTGCGCCGAACGCTGGGACAAATTGCGCACCTCATCCGCCACCACGGCAAAACCCTTGCCCGCCTCACCTGCCCGCGCCGCCTCCACCGCCGCGTTCAACGCCAGGAGATTCGTCTGGAAGGCAATGTCCTCAATCGTCTTGACAATCCGGCTCACCTTCTCCGACTTGTCGTTGATGTCGTTCATCGCCTCGGTCATCTGACTCATCGCATGCACGCCTTCGCTGACCAACTTGTTGTTGCTGATCGTCGTCTCGTTGGTCTTCGAGGCATTGTCCGCGTTCTGCCTGGTCATGGAGGCCATCTGTTCGAGGGCGGAGGAGGTCTCCTCCAAGGAAGCGGCCTGGGTGGTCGAGCCTTCGGCCAAACTCTGCGAGGCGGAGGCAATCTGGCCCGCCGCCGAATTAATCTGATCCGACCCCGATTTCAACGTCTCGATAATACGGTTGATGGGACCGGTGATATTATGGATAAGCCAAGTCGACAGAGCGATGCCGATTATCAAAGACAGTATCCCCGCGATGATAATCGCCAGCGAAAACCATTTTACCACCGTGTCGATCTGGGTCATGCCGGTGCGGATTGTGGCCATGTTGTCGTCAAGCACCTTTTCCACCGCGCCGGTGGTCTCCATCGCCAAAGAATTAACCTGGTTGTAAATGCGGGTGGTATCGGCCCCCAACTTGTCGAGGACCGACGACAAATCCAGGGATCGCTTGGCGGCGGCGGAATATTGTTCGAAGCCGGCCTGGATTTGCGCATAAGCATTACGGGTCGGCTCGTCGTGGATGTTTTGCGTGGTATTGTACCTTTTCAAAAGGTCCACGCCGCCAGCGAGGTTCTTGAGCGCATTGTTGTAAGCGGCTGTTTCCTCCTCAAGAAATGACCCCACCCCTTTCCAGAAGGAAACCCGGGCATTGGCTAGAAAATCCTCAAGTTCGTTCACGACCGCTACCCGGCTCAGGCGGCGCTTCGCTTCCGCCACATTGTTTTGGTTCGACATATCCCCGTTCAGGGTATTGTCGACATTCGCGTAGGCGTTTTTAAAGGCAGTAGCCAGAAGCTCCCTCGCCTTGGCGGCGGTGGCGTCATTTTCCCCGCGAACCTTGAGGGACTCGTTAACGGCATTGCGGAGATCATTCGTGGTTTTGTTGAGGAGGTGGAGCTGATCGTTAATGAGGGGGGTGTTTTTTCGGGTGCTGGGCAGCGTGTCGGGGGGAGCGGTGTCGAGAACCTGCTGAATGTTCTGAAGCTCTTTCAAACAGGTGGCGTAAGCGGCGTCGCCGGACTTGAAATCTTTTTCGAACTGGTTGTATATGAAGGCGTAATAACTGTTGCCGGCTTCGATGACGCCACTGGATAGATCGTTCAGGGCAAAATTGATCGGGAGTATGAAACGGCTGGTGGTTTCCACCACCGCATTGGTCCGATCCACATTGTCGTTGGTGATACGGAAAGCCACAATTCCCATAATGCCAATGACCATGGCCAGGAAAATCATGGCGATGAAACCAAGATACAATTTCCCCTTTAGACTCATCTCCAGCTCCTTGTAAAAAAGCGACATAAAAACACGAGGTTCAGTAATTCGTCTTTGTTTCTGCTAGTGGACTTTTCGAAGAAATCGAGCAGACCGCCGCTCGCTTTCTTCGAGAGTTTAACCTCTTTGCGGACAAGGGTTTTATTTTCGGCAGTTCGAAGGCACAGGCTGAGTTGACCTAATTATATCGCTAATCCTGGCTACCCACACTTTCTGAGGAAATCGAGCGGCGGTTGCTCGATTTTCTCAAAAAGTCAACAGCTATATTCGTTATAACTGACAGCAGCGAAAAAAAACGCCGCAGGATACGGGCACGCCAAGCAATTATTAGGAGATGTCAGGTCAGTTTTGCGTGATTGGTTAAGATTGCCGGAAGTAGGATTAGCGTTTGCTTGATTAACAGACTTTGCGTTATGACGGCGTCTATATTGCTTATTCTATATGAAGAACTGGAATATGCCAACATTTTTGTTTAGTAAATGTAAACTTTATCCCGTTCCGGCTGGCGGCAACAGCGGACCCGGAGACAATATTCCCCAAAAAACGGCTAAATAACGCTTTTTATCCGCTAGTAAGTGGAACGGGCAAATAGTAAAAATTTACCAAAAAAGTGTCTTCAGCACGGTCTTTCCCCGTCAATATTAACCCTGAGTTTCTCCGGACAGCTCGAACCCGCATTATAACCCCAAGGGAGTTGGTTTCAGGCTGGGTGTTTATCTCCGTTAACTTTATGCTTATCGGTGTCGTCTCAAGGTCTATGCCTGGCGGTAAAAATGACAAATAAAGGTTGACCGTTATTTTGAGGGGGCTATGATAAAAATACCTGATAATATCGAGGCGTAAGCGGTAGCAAGATTGGCGGCAATGCGAGACGCAAATGGCGATTGACGAAGACAACGAAATTTATCCCCTGTTAAAAACCGACCGGCGGATTTTCCCGCACATTCCCCGCGAAGGGGCCAGCCGGCGCACCCAAGGCGAACGCTATCTCGGCGCCTTCGATGTCGACGTGTATCGGGACGCCAACGCCGCCGATGAATTGTATTCCTCCGAAGTCACCGATTTATCCTGCTCCGGCATACTTTTCGAACTGCCCAAGGACCGGCCGCCGCCGGAAACGGGTACGGAATTTTTCCTCCGTTTCCGCATCCCGCCGGGTACCATGCCCGAAGGCTATGAACAGCGCGCCGCCATACCCGCCCGGGTGATCCGCTACGACCCGGCCTCGCGGCAGCTCGCGTTGCAGTTCAACGAAAGCCTGGACCGTCATTTCGAACGCCGCCGCTGGCGCTGGTTCGAATGGTCGGGGATGTTGTGCATTCTGGCCACCCTGGTGGGGATTGCCTACCTCAGGGTCGACTCCTTTTATTATTTCGTTTTTGACGTGCCCATTTTTTTCTACGGCATCTGCTCGACGGTTTTCCTCGTCTCCCGCTTCGCCTTCGCCATGTTCTACCGCACGGTTCCCGTCGACCCCGACTACACCCCTTCGGTCAGCATCATCATCCCCTGCTTCAACGAGGAAAAATTCATCACCCGCACCATCCGCTGCGCCCTGGACCAGGACTATCCCCCGGACAAGCTCCAGGTCATCCTGGTCGACGACGGCTCGCGCGACAAATCGGTGGAGCGGGTTTATGCTTTCAAGGAGCGGGTCAAAAATCTCATCGAAGACGAACGGCTCCGCATCATCGTCCACGAAGTAAACTCCGGCAAGCGCGAAGTCATGGCCACCGGCACCAGGAATTCGCAGGCCGAACTCCTGGTCTTCGTCGACTCGGACAGCTTTCTCGAGCCCGACGCCATCCGCCAGTTGGTCCAACCCCTGAAGGACCCCCGCATCGGCGCCGTCTGCGGCCGCTGCGACGTCGAAAACAAGTGGACCAATTGCCTCACCAAAATGCAAACCACCCGCTACTACATCGCTTTCCGGGTCTTCAAGGCGGCGGAATCGGTCTTCCATTCGGTGACCTGTTTGTCGGGGCCGCTGAGCTGTTACCGGCGGGAGGTGGTGCTTAAGCATTTGCCGGCCTGGCTGGGACAGACTTTCTTCGGCATGAAGGCCACTTTCGGCGACGACCGCAGTCTCACCAACTTCATGCTCCCCGATTACTGGATAACCTACCAGCACAGCGCCGTATGTTCGACCATCGTCCCCTCCTCCATGCGCCAGTTCATCAAGCAGCAGATGCGCTGGAAGCGTTCATGGCTAAGGGAAAGCCTGCGCGCGGCCTGTTTCATGTGGAAGCGGGAGCCGTTCATGGCCCTGTCGTTTTACGCCGGGCTGGTCATGCCGATTCTCGCCCCCCTCGTGGTGTTGCGGGCATTCATTTTCATACCGATAATTTACGGCTATTTTCCTTTCGTCTTCATTATCGGCTTTATCATGATGGCCATGCTGGTCAGCGCCACCTACCTCATCCTGATGCGAAGCTACATGTGGGTGTACGGCGGCTTGTTCTGCCTGTTTTACCTGACCGTATTGCTATGGCAAATGCTGCCTGCGACCCTCACTTTCTGGAAGTCCGAATGGGGGACCCGGGCGACGGCGCACGATGTCAAGCCGGCCGCCGCCGCCGTCACGAAATAAAACGCCGTGAGGGAGAAAAGCGGGGCGATTGAATGTTACGGCGGCGCTATACCGAATATATTACCAGCGGAGTAAATAAAAGACCTGACCGCCATGAGCAAAACCTTCCGTATCGGTTGGAAAAGAACCCTTTCCGCCATTCTTCAGTTTATCGTCATTCTCCTGGTCGTGGGTTGGATGGCGTATATCCTCAACGTCCGCGGCCACCCCACCATTCAGGACAAAAACGCCTGGACCCGCCGCGACGGCTTTGTCGCCCTTTCCTTTGCCGGCATCAGCCGCAGACCCAGCTCGCATCTCCTCCCTCGCGAAGGCCTGAAAAAGCACCTCGAAGCGCTGCACAACGCCGGTTTCCAGACCATATCCACCGAGAACCTGCTTAATTTTTACTACCACCGCGAACCTCTGCCGGACAAACCCCTCTACCTCATGTTCGAGGGGGGACGCAAGGACGGCGCCATCTACGGCCAGGAAGCTCTGTCCCAAACCGGCATGCGCGCCACCATGTTTGTTTACCCACGCAAAATGGATGAATGGAGCAGAACTTTCCTCTCGCGTTCGGAAGTGGCCACATTGTCCGACAACGCCTTTTGGGAAGTGGGGGCCATGCCCTACGACCTTTATCTCCCCAACACCGAAAACAGCGAACGTCCCGAATATTATCTCGCCGAATACCTCCACGACGCGAACGGCAAACCGACCGAAACGCCCGCCCAATTCGCCCTACGCGCCGAAAAGGATTACGCCGCTTCGCAAAGCCTGTTGGCCAAGGTGATCGGCAAGGAAGTCCCGGCCTATATTTTTTACCCCGCCAACTCGCTCGGCAACACCCAACCCGACGCCATGGATTATCTCAACAACCAATTCCTGGAAAAATACTTCCGCCTCGCCTTTACCCGCGAAGGCCTGGCCTTCAACAGCCGCGCCAGCAATCCCCGCCAGCTCACCCGCCTCCTGGTCACCCCGAACATGGAACCGGGCGATTTGGTCCGTATCCTGGGAGCGGGGCTCGCCAGCGAAGGTTCCTACCTCTACCAGGGCGACTCCGACAGCGACCGCCGCTGGCAGGCGATTTCCGGCCGGGTCGATTATCAGCCGGACGCGGTCGTCTTCCGGCCGGAAACGGACCAATTTTCCCTGGCCTGGCTAATCGGCTCGGAAGATTGGGGCGACGTCGACGTCCAGGCCGGATTCTCAAACCGCCCCGGCGACGAGGTAAACCTGTACCTGCGCTTCAACAGCCGCCAATCCTACCTCAGGCTGCACCTGGCCGGTGGCGTCCTGATGCTGCAGGAACGTACGCCCGGCCAAGGCATTTCCACCCTGGCGTCCTTCCCAGTGGGAGCGGAGGACGAGGTCCTGAACCTGCGTCTCACCGCCAAGAAAAATCGCTTGTGGGTCGGCTTGGAGGGGGCGCCGCTTACGGATGGCCCCTTGCCGTTTCCCGCCGGTCTGGCCAACGGGAGAGTGGCGGTGGAGGCCAGAACCACCGGGGGGGGAGAGAATGCGGTGCGGTTGGTCATGCCGCGGGTCACGCCCCTCTCTTCCTTGATTCGCCTCGGCGATGTGGACGAACCCGTTTCCCTGGCTTGGCCGGAGATTGACTCCCCGGCCGGGCTGCTGCTGCGTTTGCCGCCGGAGCCGCCGGCCGACGCCGCCAAGGAGCTGGGCGATCACCATAATCGCATCGCCTCTTATCTGCTTCGCGTCTTGGGGCAGGGGATGGATGTCTATGCCTGGTTGCCGCCGGGGGAATGCGACCCGACGGCGGCGACGGCAGTCACGGCGGACATGCCCCAAATTCTGGGAAAACGTTTGTGGTCGGGGGTGGCGTTTACCTATCAGGAGCCTCAGTCCGCGTCCGACCAGGCGGTTGCCGCATATAGGGAGAGATTGGCGGCCGCCAGTGAGAGGGCAAGGGGGGACGGTTGGGTTAGCCTCATGGCGATGGGCATGGGGACGGCGGCGGAATTGGCCGGTAAACGCGCCTTGCCGCCGGGGGATGTGGTGTTGCTAAAGGGCGAGGGGACATTGTCGGAGGCGGTAATGCGTGCGTTGAAGCGGAACTACCGGCAGGTCCTGTTCTGGCAGGACGCCTTGCAGGGTTATGGCGTGGAATAGGCCCGTCAACGATACACCCTAAAACGCCCCTCCCCTTCGAAAAGAATATTGCCGTAGAATCTTTCCCGCCGTTCCAGACTCGCTGCGGCCTGTTTTTGCCCCTCCCCGACTATCAGCCAGTCGAAGTAGAGACCACCCGGGTAAGCGGCCAGGCTGGGAGCGAGGGCGTCGGTAAGATATAGGCCGGTTTGCAGGTTCTTTCCCTTTAGGGTCTGGCACAGCTCCGCCACCGCTGTCAGACTGGTCTCGGCTTGGGGCCGAACCACGACGCCGTTCCACATGCGGTCGGCCAAAAGGGCCGGGAGCTGGGTCAGGGGCTTTTGGAGCGCGTTCAGGTCAAGCGAACCCTCCGGCAGCAGGCCGTAGACGGACAGGCCGGCGTTGGCGGCGTTCAGGAGGGCGGTGGGGAGTTTTTGGCCGGCATCGGGGGGGCTGCCGAGTATGACCAGGACCCCCGTGGCATCGCGGTTGGCGCGGATTTCGGCGGCGGGATTGGCTTCGGCGCCGGTGAGGGAGAGCCAGGAGGGGTCGATACGGACGGCGCTGAAGCTGCTGAAAACGGCGTTTTCCGGTTCGGCGCCGGGATTTTCGTAAGCCAGGGCGACTCTGCCGTCGGTTATGGAACTGGAAACGGGCAGCGGCAGGGCAATCAGGGGCGCGTCATCGGCATATACCCCCAGGCGTTCCCCCTTCAGAATCAGGCGGAGCGGCCGCCCGGCGATTTCTTCCAGGCTGAGTTCCGAGAGGGTGAAGAGCCCCAAACCCTGGACGCGTTCCTGGACCAGCACCGCCTCCCCGTTATGGGTCACCCGAATGAAGGATTGCGGGGGACGGTGGCGGAGGTAGAGGCTGCGGCTGCCTGTCGTTTCCCCGGGGAAGTCGATACTGACGGCGACGTCTTTCCAGCCTTCGGACAGGCGGAGCCAGGCGAAGGCGTCCGACCCGGGTTTGGCCGCGACGACGTAGCGGTCGTGGTCGCGGGTGAGTTCCCCCTTGTCCACGCTCCAGCCGTTGGTGGCGTTGGGGTCGAGGGCTTCGGCCAGGAGACGGTGGAGTCCGCCGAGATGGGCGGGTTTGAGACCGGGAACGTCTTTCGGATTGATTTCGCCCAGGAAGGAGTCGGCCTGTTCGAGGTGGTTGCCCGCATAGGCGTCGAGAACCTGGCGGATTTGCCCCAGGTGACCGCCGGAGCTGTTCCAGGCCTTGAGAAAAAAGGTCAGGTATTCGGGGAAATCTTTCCGGCGCATAAAGGCGAAAAGGGCGTCGGCAAAGAGACCGGGCGGCATTTCCCGCAGCTGGCCGGAGACCCGGCGGATGCGTTCCGGCAGATTGGCGCCGGTCCATTCCATGGCGTTTTTCAGGAGGAGGACGTTGGCCTCGATATCGCCGGGATCGCGAAGGAGACAGACCCGCAGAGCTTCCTCGGCCTCGGCGTTTTGCCCCAGGGCGATGTGGGCGAGGGCCTTAAGCCGCCACAGGGGGATGTAGGTGGGGTCGATTCGCAGGCCCCTGTGAATGACTTCCAGGGCTTCGCCGTATTCCTGGCGCGGGATCATGCGGTTGGCCTGGTCGGCCAGCCGGGCGATGGACTGGCCTTTGGGGGCGGGGGCGGGCGCTTCGGCGGCGTTGGCGGCGGCCGCGGTAAAAGCGGTAATATTGGCTCTGATGGCGGAGGCGGGCAACTGCGGCGTCGGGGTCGCGGCAAAGGGCGGGATGCCGAACAGCAACAGGGCGAGGAAGGAGAGGAAGGAATGGAATTGACTTTTCCGCATTGACGTGGATTCCTCGGGGAGGGGAGAATTCCGGCTAGCGCTTATTTAGGCAAGTAAGCACTATTGGGTTTTCGGGGAAATCGAGCGGCGGGCCAGCCGATTTCCCCGAAAAGTCCGGCTGAATCTACCCCTTCCAACCGTGGCGTTTGGCATTGGCTTCGCAGTCGGGACGGGCTTTATAACCTTCCGAAGCGGCGCCAATGATGTTGCCGTTGTCGGCGGTGTGCCGCCAGCGCCAGTCCTTGACGTTATCCTGGTAGAATTCCCATTTTCCGGTCGGGTTGAATTTGCCGTTCAGGCCGTAGTGTTCGGCGTTTTCCTGACAGTGCTTCTTTTCAGTATAGCCTTGGGTGGAGGCTCCGACAATATTGCCATTGGCGGCAGTATGACGCCAGCGCCACTGTTTGGCGTTGTCTTCGTAAATTTCCCATTTGTCGTCGGCCATGCGGTTCTCCTAATCTGGATGGTAGGCAAATAGCGAGACTCCGGTCGGTCTCGATCCAAGTGAGGGCAAAACTTAAGTTTGTCCAGGGAATGGATTTTTGTCAAGACGAATAACGCCGCCGGTCCGGCGCTTCATTTATGGGTCAACAGCTTGGGGGGGGGCGTGTTAAGGGGGGCGACCCGGCTCACTTTAAGCGTCTCCGGCGGGGTTACACGATTGGTCAGATCCGGTCCGGCCCGCCCGCTAAGCCGCTAACCATCCTAGGCCTGCGGGTT
>JAVBTZ010000017.1:0-20723 GCA_031555915.1 Planctomycetota bacterium | reverse complement strand
TTTTGGGCAGCTCTAAAAATGCTCTTTTGCCCGGATACTTCGTCAGGGCTTCGTTCTCGCGTTTTGTAACACAAACCACCACCGCGTGTTACAAAACGCTGCCACTACGCCCTTCCTCGTCTGCGGGCAAAATAGCTATTTTTAGAGGTGCCCTTTTACCAAGTGGCGATTGGCGGTTTAATCGCCACTTGGCAAAGCTTCGGTTCCTACCTCTTGTTAAGCCTCTTCAGCCTTCTGGCAATATCCTTCGCCAGCAAGTTGACGTCCTCCTGAAAGGAGAACTCCCGCACCAGATAAGTGCACGACCTGGACAACATGATGTTAAGCCCATGTTCGGCCCCGGGCCGAAAGTCCGTCCGGACGCCGATGACCGGTTTTCCCCTGGCGTAGGCGTAACCCACCTCGAAGGCGGTCCCCGAGTCAATCTCCGCTCCGTCGAGAATCGCCACCACCGCGTCCGCCGCGTCAATTCCCGCCACGCACATGCGAAACAGCGCTCCGTACTGCTTTTCGTCGTTGTATTTCCCCGACGGCTTGAAATCCTGCGGCAGCGTGACTTCCAAACCCGGCATGCATGCCGTCAGCGCCTGCCCCAGCATCCGGTTCCATTTCCGCTCGATCTGGGTAAACAACGCCGCCGCCAAATAAATATGCATAATCACCCCGCCTGCATTTTCGACTCGAACACCACCACAGCCTCTTCGGCGTACAAATTATCCCCATGCTGGAAGGGGGAACACACCCCGTCCTTCAGCACATGGATGCTCAGGAGCTTCATCTTGATTTCGTTGGCGTAGTCGATGAAGTCCAACAGGGTGAACAGGTGGATGTTCGGCGTCTGGTACCAGCGGTACGGCAGCCAGGGGGTGACGGGCATTCTCCCCCGCACCGCCAGATCCATCCGCACCTTCCAATAACCGAAATTGGGAAAACTGACAATCCCCCGCTTACCCACCCGCCGCATTTCGGCGATGACATCCACCGGATGCCGCAAAGTCTGGAGCGTTTCCTCTAAAATTACGTAATCGAAACAGGCGTCAGGAAACACCCTGAGCCCATTGTCCAAATCGGTCTGGATTACCGGCACCCCCTTCCCCACGCACAGTTCCACCTTGTCGGGGTCGATTTCCACCCCCTGCACCCGGGCCTTCTTCTCCCTGGACATGCGGGTAAGGAGATGCCCCTCGCCGCAGCCCAAGTCGAGAATCGACGCCCCTTCGGGGATTTCCCCATCGATGACCACGTCCTGCCAGCGGGTTTTATCCCGGCGCCCCTGGGCGGTGTCGGACCAATTGCCGCCGATGCCCTCGGCCGGTTTGGCCTCGGGTTTGGAGGTGCCGACGCTACTGAGAAAGCCGGTTCCCTCGCGGAGGACATATTCCAGCAGGGCCGGGTCGACCTTCTCGCCCATCAAGCGCATCAAGGCCCTTACCGCCTGCGCATCGGCGCCGGTTTCGAACTGATTGTCCTTGGCCATAAATCACCACCTTATCAGGGCCGACGCCCAAGTCATCCCGCCTCCGAACGCCACCAGGCACACCAAGTCGCCCTTCTGGATTTTCCCCTCGCGGCGGGCTTGATCGATGGCCATCGGGACGGTCGCGGCCGAGGTGTTGCCGTACTGGTCCAGGTTGACGAAAATCTTTTCAATCGGAATCGACAAATGTTTCGCCGCGCTTTCGATAATCCTGGCGTTCATCTGATGCGGGATAATCAGTTTGATGTCGTCGAGGGTCAGGTGACAGCGGGCCAAGGATTCGTTCACCAGCATGACTATTTTTGATATCGCGTTCTTGTATACCGCCCTTCCCTGCAGCCGGGTGAAATGCATCTTCTGGTCGACCGTTTCGTGGCTGGCGGGATGAAGGGAGCCGCCGGCCGGCAGGATCATCAAGTCGCCGCCCGAGCCGTCGGAGGCGAGGTGGGTGTCGATAATCCCCGGTTCCGAGTTGGGCACGGCCGAGAGGACGGTGGCGCCGGCGCCGTCCCCGAAGAGGATGCAGGTGCCGCGGTCGGTGTAGTCGGTGATGCGGGTGAGCGTTTCCGCGCCGATGACCAGTATGTGATCGGCGACGCCGGCGGCGATGGTGGTGCGGGCGACGGCGAGGCCGTAAATGTAGCCCGAGCAAG
Organism: Planctomycetota bacterium; assembly: GCA_031555915.1. GTDB lineage: Bacteria > Planctomycetota > SZUA-567 > SZUA-567 > SZUA-567 > JAJBSZ01. Next base: position 18,593 of record JAVBTZ010000017.1, on the reverse strand, counting down.
CGGCGGCGAGGTCGAAGGCCGGGACCTGGCGGCAGCCGAGCTTGTCCTGCACCCGGCAGGCGGTGGCGGGGAAGACGGTGTCGGGGGTGACGGTGGCGACGATGATTTGATCGATGTCGGTGGGTTTAAGGCCGGCGTCCTCGATGGCGATTTTGGACGCTTCGTAACACAAGTCCGAGGTGGCCTGGTCCGGCGCGGCCATGCGGCGTTCGACAATTCCGGTGCGTTGCTGAATCCATTCGTCGTTGGTGTCGACGATTTTTTCGAGATAGGCGTTGGTGATTACTTTTTCCGGGACATACCTTCCGGTGCCGGTGATATTTACATGACGCAGCGTATTCAGGTTCATGGTTTTCCCTTCACCGTGCGCGGTTGCGGCCGGGATTTATTTGCCCAAATCGGCAAAAACGGAGCCTAAAACACATCCGCCTTCCCATGATCAATGGGATGGCGGCGGATAAAACCGCATATGGTACCCAAGGAACGGGTAATTGTCTATATCAAAACCTTTCCGTGGGCAAATCCTCTGGGCAAAAATGTTTTGGCATCGGCAGTTATACCGGCACATGGTGAGTATTTTCACCCAGCTTTTTCACAAACCGGGTGTCCAAACCCCCAAATCCCGCGCCACCAGCGTCAGGGCGATGGCGTTATGGAGGCAATGCACCAGTATGGCGCACCATAGACTGCGGGAGAACAGCCGCACGCAGGCGAACAGGGCGCCCAGGACTGCCAGAGGCAGCAACAGTTGCAGGCTGAAGTGGAACAGGCCGAACAACAGGCTGGTGCTGACCACCGCCGCGAAGGCGCTTCCCTGCCGGCGATAGGCGTCGAGCCCGATGCCGCGAAAGGCGAATTCCTCCATAATGGGACCGATAAGGACGGTGAAGAGGACCAGGAGGAGGCGTATGGGTTGGGACAGGATGTCTTCGAAAATAAGCAGGAGGATTTCCTGGGTTTTGGGCTGATAGGCCCATCCCAGTTGGGCATGAACGAGGATCATGAGGAAGCGGTTGATTCGGTCGACATACAGGAGCAGCGGATAGGAGAGGGCGTAGAAGGCCAGGGCGGCGGGCCAGGCCCACCATTTCCCCCAATTGGCGGCGCCGGTTTCGGGGAGGGCCTGGCGGTGGGTTTTAATCAGCCAAAAGAGATAGGCGGCGAGAACGACTTTGCTGGCGAGAATGGCCGCGACATAGGCGTTCGGTCCCGGGAAAATCCCCAAAGCCAGAATGAGCCGTATGGCGGCGATGAGAATGAGATCGACGAGAAAAAAACGGACGAGGTCGCGTTTTTGGAAACCATTTTCGTCAAAGCCATAACCGCCGTGGCGTCGTTCGAAAGGGGTAAGGGAGTCGTGCACGCTTTTTCCTTGACCTGAGGTTCCAAATCGGTAATATACTTATTCCACGTTTCGCGGGTTAAAGTCAAGCCTAATCCCGGGTGGAAGTTTTAGTACCCTCCCATCTAAAAGGCGGCGTAGCCAAGCGGTAAGGCAATGGTTTGCAAAACCATCATTCCCCGGTTCGATTCCGGGCGCCGCCTCCAATTTTTTCCTGAATAACGCATTGATGCTATTGCCTTGCCTCTTGAACCGCTAGAGGTTACCGCAATGCCATGCCACCCGTCCCATCCTGCCCTAAAAAAAATCGCCAAGACTCACTCAACCTCGCCGAAAACCGGCGTTGTCCTGTCCCTGCAACTGTCCGGATTTTGGTAAGCGCCTGGTGTTCCCCACCTTGACACCGTGGGCAAAAAAGCCGCCAGGTTCTCTGGCGGCGGGTTGGTGGTTTGGGTTTGTTTGTCGTTTGCGGGTCATTCCTTGTTTTTGTCGCACCGGCGGTCGGGGAGCAGTTCTGGGAGTGTTGTCACCCCATACCCGGCAGACCCCATCATTTGCCGCTTCCCACCAGAACCGTTTTCACCGTCTTCAAAACCAACTGGAAATCGAGCTTCAAGTTCCAACGGTCAATATAATCCATATCCATCTGCATCCATTCCATAAACGGAATGTCATTTCTACTCTTGCTCACCTGCCAGATGCAGGTAAGACCCGGCCGCATGGAGAAACGTTTCCTCTGCCAGTCCTCCTGCAGCAAATCGTAATCCCGGCGGGACAGGGGCCGTGGTCCCACCACGCTCATGTCGCCCTTTAATACGTTCCACAATTGCGGCAACTCGTCCAGGCTATGGCGACGGAGGAACGCGCCGCCGCGGATCAGGCGGGGGTCGTTGGTTATCTTGAAGACGGCGCCGTCCATTTCGTTCAGGGCGGACAGTTCATCCTGCATTTTTTCGGCATCGGGGATCATGGTGCGGAATTTCACCATTTTGAAGGTGCGTTTGTGAAGGCCGATACGCTCCTGCCTGAAAAAGATCGGCCCCTTGGAGGTCAGTCTGATAAACAAGGCTATCGCCCCAAGGAGGGGTGAAAAAAGCGCGATTGCCAGCAAGGCGGCGATAAAATCGAAACAGCGTTTGCAGGCCAGGCCGACATAGTCGATGGTGACGCTGGAGTAGGCCATGTTGCCGAAATCGTTGATGCTGGTGGGAACCCGCTTGGCGATGTCGGCGTCGAAGACGTTGCCGATGATGTAGGAGGTGACGCCGTAAAAACAGCAGGTTTCAATGATGAGGTCGATGGTGTCGTAATAGGAACGGATAGGCAGGAAAATCGCCGCCATGTCGATGACTTCGCTGCGGAGAATGACTCCCAAATCGTCAATCGTGCCCAGGTATTTCACCGGCGCGCCCTTCACTTCCTTGGCGTCCAGATAGCCGTAGACATCGGCGCCCAAATGGGCGGTGTCCCTGATGATTTGGCAGAATAGTTCGGTGCGGTGGTTCATGCCCAGAACCAGGACTTTAAGCTTGTTGCGGGGCAGATTGTACAGTTTGCGGAGCAGATTGCTGGCCAGGAGATGCAACAGGAGCACTAAGGCCATGGCGGTCATGGTAAAGCCGGCGATGGCCAAAGTGATGCGTTCGGTGCTGTACCAAAGCGACACCAGTAAGGAGAGGCCGCCCGACAGCAACAGGACCATTTCGGAGTCGGCGATAATGCCGAAGGTCACCGAATAGCTGGCATTGCTGAAACGGGCCATTCTGCGGTAAAAGAGGACGAGGAAGCTGACCACGGCCACGAAAAACGCTCCCACCAGGTAAAAGACGCAGAACTGCCCCTTCCCCTCCATGGCGGCGCCGTTGGTGAGGACCAGGTAGCTCCACAGGATAAACGCACCTAGTACGCCTGCAACCTGGGTTACCAATAAAATGAAGAATATATTTTTCAATCTGGCTGCCAGCATGGGCATCCCTCGGCGCTCGGTGAACCGCATCGTTAAATCACGAGGCGTCTAATATGGCAATTGATAGTGAGGCGTCTGTGGCATTATTAGCCCATGTATCTAAAAAGAGCAACAGAAATTAGGAAAATCGCCAAATACCATTAATCTGAAGCGCCCACCAACACCATGGGAAAGCATTTGGCCCGGCCGGCGCCCATTTTTCCGCCCGGAGTTTTGCTAAAAAACATTGACGCCGCTGCTATCGGGGTGGTAAAATAAAGGTGACATTCTATTTCATTCCTCGTATAAGTTCATAAATTGGTATGAACGTATCTACCGGACGACCTTAATCGTCTTAGGCTACAGGAAAGCGGAAGGACCCTTTGCGAGGTCCGGCGCCGTTTTCTTGTGACTTAAGGCGATTTTTTTTACCCTTTCCTTTGCTTCTATCCCATGCATGCAACAATTATCCCTAAAATAATAATTACTTTAAGATACAATACCAATCATCAAGCATCTTTTATTGGCTTGCGAAGGAGGGTAAAATGGGAAACGTTGGCAAAAGCGTAGCCCGCTTGGACGCCTACGACAAGGCTACCGGACGGGCCAAGTACACCGATGACCTATGCGACAAAAGCGCCCTGGTGCTGAAAATAGTCCACTCCACGATTGCCCACGGCTGGGTGAAGTCGGTCGACGTCCGCGCGGCCGAGGCGGTACCGGGGGTCGTGAAGGTCCTGACCTGCTTCGATGTCCCCGACATTTCCTTCCCCACCGCCGGCCACCCCTGGTCGACTGACCCGCACCACCAGGACGTCGCCGACCGGCACATCCTGAACCGGCACGTGCGTTACCACGGGGACGACGTGGCGGTGGTGGTGGCGGAGGACGAAGTGGCGGCAGCGCAGGGCGCCAGGAAGGTGAAGGTGGAGTACGAGGAACTGCCGTTCGTGCTGGATACGCAGGAGGCGATGCAAAACGGCGCGCCGCAGTTGCATGAAAAATTCCCCAACAACATACTCGCCCACACCTCGCTTAACCGGGGGAATTACGAAGAAGCCATCAAGGAGCCGGGCCTGATTTGCGTCGACAAGTGGTACGAGACCCCGATTGTCCAGCACTGCCACATCGAAAACCATGTGGTCTTCGCCTACGAGGAAAACAGCCGTTTGGTCATCGTCTCCTCCACCCAAATCCCGCACATCGTCCGCCGCACCGTCGGCCAGGCGCTGGGAATGCCGTGGGGCAAAATCCGCCTGGTCAAACCGTATATCGGCGGCGGCTTCGGCAACAAGCAGGACACTCTCTACGAACCGCTGGCCGGGTTTGTCGCGCAGAAATTGGGGGGGAGGCTGGTCAAGCTGGATGTGTCGCGGGAGGAAACGTTCGTCTCGAACCGGGTCCGCCATTCCATCCGCTCCCACATCGTATCGTGGCTCCGGCCGGACGGCACTTTCGTGGCGCGGAAATTGGAGGCTTTTTCCAACCAGGGCGCCTACGCCTCGCACGGGCATTCGATTGTCGCCAAGGGGATGGGGGCGTTTCCGCAACTCTATCCCTGCCCCAACGTCCAGGGGGACGCCTACACCGTCTACACTAACAAGCCCGCCGCCGGCGCCATGCGCGGCTACGGCATTCCCCAGGCCATGTTCGCGGTGGAAGCCCACACCGACGACATCTGCAAAATCATGAACCTCGACCCCGAAACGTTCCGCCGGAAAAACATCATGCCGGTCGGCTACAAGGACGCCTTCTCGAAAAACGAAAACTATTACGACACCTTCAACCAATGCGCCGACAAAGCCGTCCAATACATGGACTACCGCCGCAAATACGAGGCGTACAAACAGCAGACCGGTCCCATTCGGAAAGGGATCGGCCTCGCCTATTTCTGGTACAACACCGGCGTCTGGCCGATTTCCCTCGAACACTCGTCCTGCCGCATGCTCATGAACGAGGACGGTTCCATCCAGCTGCAAGTCGGCGAAACGGAAATCGGCCAGGGGGCCGACACCGCCTTCGCGCAAATGGCCGCCGACGTCGTCGGCCTGAAGGATTACCGCGAAGTCCACGTGATTTCGAACCAGGACACCGACGTCACACCGGCCGGCCTCGGCGCCTATGCTTCGCGGCAGACCTACATGTGCGGCTTCTCCATCCGCCATACCGGGCAAATCCTGAAGGACAAAATCCTCGCTTACGCCAATTTCCTCACCCGCATGCCGGTCGCCAACCTGGACCTCAAGGACGGTGACATCGTCAGAAAATCCGACGGCCGGGTGCTGATGCCCTTGGGCCAACTGGCCACCGAAGCCTACTACAGCCTGGAACGGAGCGAACATTTCACCGCCGAGTCGACTTATCAAATCAAGACTAACGCCTACTCCTTCGGCTGCTGCATAGCCGAAGTGGAAGTGGACATCCCCATGTGCAAGGCGCAGCTGATTAAAATCGTCAACGTCCACGACTGCGGCAACCTGATCAACCCCGCCCTGGCGGAAGCCCAGGTGCACGGCGGCATGTCCATGGGGATCGGCTTCGGCCTGTCGGAGCAACTCCTGTTCGACCCCAAGACCGGCAAGGCCCTGAACGACAACTTCCTCGACTATAAACTGTCCACCTGCCTCGATCACCCCCACCTCGAGGCCCAATTTGTCGAAAACCCCGAACCGACCAGTCCCTTCGGCACCAAGGCGCTGGGCGAACCCCCGACCTGCCCGGTCGCTCCGGCCATTAGGAACGCCATCCTGAACGCCACCGGCGTCCCGCTCGACAAGCTGCCCATGAACCCTCACCTCCTCTTCCAGCGGTTCAGTGAGGAAGGTCTCATCAACGACAGCTGGACCAAGGAGAAATAGCATATGTACGACATCCAGGAACTTTACGAAGCCGTCAGCGTCCAGGACGCCATTCGCCTGAAAACCGAACACCCCGACGCCCACTTCATCGCCGGCGGCTCCGACGTGCTGGTGCAGATGCGGGAGGGGAAACTCGCCGGCAAGGAACTCATCTCCATCTACGGCCTCGACGAAATTCGCGGCGTCAAGCTGGACGGAGACGGCGCCATCCGCATCGGCTCCCTTACGAGTTTTTCACATCTTACCCAAGACCCGATCATCCAAAAATACTTCAACGTCCTCGGCGAAGCCGTCGATCAGGTCGGCGGGCCGCAAATCCGCAATATCGCCACCATCGGCGGCAATACCTGTAACGGCGTCACCTCCGCCGACTCCGCCTCCACCCTCCACGCCTGGGAAGCGCTCGTCGAACTGACCGGTCCCTCCGGCGTGCGGCTCCTCCCCATCAAGGATTTTTACCTCAAGCCCGGGGTCACCGACCTCAAGCCCGGGGAAATCCAGACCGCCCTCCTTATTCCCAAAACGAGTTACGAAAACACCCGGGGTTATTACTATAAATATTCCATGCGTAACGCCATGGACATCGCCACCCTGGGGTGCTCGGTGAATGTGCGGCTGTCCCCGGACAAGAAGACTTTCGAGCGGGTGCGAATCGCCTACGGGGTCGCCGGACCGGTTCCCATGCGAACCCCGACGGCGGAAGCGGCGGCGAACGGCCGGCCGGTCACGGCCGCGACGGCCGAAGCCTTCAGCCAGGCGGTATTGGCCGACATCAATCCGCGGGATTCCTGGCGGGCGGCCAAGGCCTTCCGGCAGCATCTCGCGGTGGAAATGGCAAGGCGCTGCCTCATCGAGTCGGTGCAACGTTCTGGAGGAGAAATCGCATGAAAGATCAATTCCGGCTTATCGAATTCAATCTGAACGGCAAGGACGTATCCAGAATGGTCGACGCCCGGGCCTCCCTCACCGACATGCTTCGCAACGAATACCGGCTGACTTCGGTGAAGAAGGGCTGCGAAGTGGGTGAATGCGGGGCCTGCAACGTGATTGTCGACGGGGAGTGCTTCAACTCCTGCATTTACCTGGCGGTGTGGGCCAAGGGAAAACAGGTCAGGACGTTGGAGTATCTCACCGGCCCCAACGGTGAACTCTGCGATTTGCAGGAAGCGTTCATCGAAGAAGCGGCGATTCAGTGCGGCTTCTGCACGCCGGGGTTCATCCTGACGGCCATGGAAATTCTGGAGGGCGGCAGGGATTACACGGAGTCGGAACTCCGTAAGGCCCTGAGCGGCCACCTCTGCCGCTGCACGGGTTACGAAAACATTATCCGGGCGGTGCGGAAGACCCTGGATAAACGGCTGGGAAAAGCCGGGCCGGTCAGGTCCTGAGGCATTTACCGCTACGGGTTACAGATTACGGCTTCGGGCCGGGCGCAAGGAACGCGTCCGGCCCCGTTTTTATAAAAAGGCTATTGACAGGAAAAAGCTTTGGGATATTATGGTTAAAATAATGGTGTAGGACTAACAGTAAACGTTTTCTAAGCCTTTGCGGCAAATCCTTTATCACTCCGCCCTCGTCAGCCAGCACCAAGCAGCAAACTCTAGCTAAAATTCCTAACTGCATCAGTAAACGTTTTCTATGAATTTTTTCCGCCGCCTGCGCCCGCCTTCAGCCAAACCTCGATTTTGCCCGGTACGGAGGAATAGTTCGTTTCTTTTGCCCCTGCGAACGTCTATGCTTAGGCTAACGCGCCGTTGGCGTATCATGACGAGGGGTTTACATCTATTATAGGAGGAAACATCATGCGTCACGCGCTAATCCTGGCCCTGGCCGTCCTATCCTTCACTTTTGCCGCCTCGGCCCTCGACATCAAACTCGGTCACGTCGGCGCTCCCCAAAGCCCGCAGCACAGTATCGCCAAGCTTTTCAAGGACAAGGTCGAAGCCAAAACCGGCGGCGCCGTCACCATTTCCATCTTCGACTCCGGCACCTTGGGGAACGAAAAGAATTTGCAGGAAGGCGTCCGCTCCGGCACCGTCGACATGACTATCGCCGGCACCTTCTCCCACCTCCTGCCCTGGGCGGGGATTCTGGAAACGCCCATGCTGTACCGCGATCTCGACCATTTCATCGGCGTTTTCGCCGGACCGGTCGGGGATGAGGTGGCGGCGCTGTTTGAGAAGTCCATTCGGGTGAAACCGATTTTCATCGTCCCCCACGGCGGCTTCCGTTACATCACGACCAAAGCCGTCCCGGTGAAGAAACCTGACGATCTCAAAGGCTTGAAAATCCGCAACCCCAACGTCCCCGCCTTCAACATCATGGCCAAGGCCGTCGGCGCCATCCCCGTGCCCCTGGACTTTTCCGAGCTCTATCTCGCCCTCGACCGCGGCGTCGTCCAGGGCCAGCACAACCCCACCGGCAACATCATCGGCAGCAAACTCTATGAAGTGCAGGACTACCTGAGCATGGTTCCCTGGGGAATTTCGCCGCACGTGGTTTGCGTCAGTTCCCGCGTCTGGGAACGGCTCTCGGGGGATCAGCAAAAGGCCCTCCGCGAAGCCGGCCTGGAAACGGCCCGCGAATACCCGGCCGTCGCCAAGAAAGAGGAGCAGGAACAGCTCAACTTCATGGCCGACAAAATCAAGATTATCCGCCCCGAGGAAATCGACCTCCCCGCTTTCCGGAAAGCCCTGACCGAAATCGGCCTGCCGCAATTGGAAAAGGAATACGCGCCGGAAGCCATCGAAATCGTCAAGAAAGTCATCGCCGCGAAGTAAGGGCGCGGGAACCGGGTAAAATCATTTTAGCGCCGCGGAAAATTAGGTTGGTTAAATAAACCAGGTCAACTTATTTCTGCGCGGCGCCTTAGCCCACGGGGAAGCCATGGAAGTCGCGATTATCATCCTGCTCCTGCTGGCGCTTCTACTGTTGCGGGTGCCGGTGGCGTTGGCTTTGGCGATTCCGGCCGGAGTCGGTCTCGTCATGCAGGACATGTCCCTGATGGGCGTGGTGCAGCGGCTCTATTCCGGCACGGAAAGCTGGGTGCTGACCGCCATTCCCATGTTTATTCTGGCTGGAATGATCATGGACCGGGGGGGGTTGAGCGAGCGGATGGTGAATTTTTCGGACGCCATTCTCGGCTTCCTCCCCGGCGGTCTGGCGAACGTCAACATCGCCGCCAGCATTCTATTTGGCGGAATTTCCGGTTCGGCCGTCGCCGACTCCTCGGCCCTCGGTTCAATCCTCATACCGGAAATGCATAAGAGGGGCTATTCCCTCGAATATTCCGCCGCCATCACCGCCGCCTCCTCCCCCATCGGAATGATCATCCCCCCCTCGATCCCGATGATTGTCTGGAGCTTCATTTCCGGCGTTTCCTTGGGGGACCTGTTTCTTGGGGGGATAATCCCCGGGCTTCTTTTCGGCCTTTTTCTCATGCTGGCCTCCACCTATATTTGCCTGAAGCGGGGTTACCAGGCCCAAGGCGGCAAATTCAGCCTCGAATCCCTCCGGAAAACCGCCCTGGACGGCGCCGTCTCCCTCATGGCTCCCGCCGTCATCGTCGGCGGCATCATCTCGGGCGTCTTCACCGCCACCGAATCGGCGATGGTCGCCGTCGCCTATTCCTTCCTGGTCACTTTTTTCTATTATCGCGAACTGAAGCTTTCCGACCTCCCCGGCATTCTCATCCGCACCGGCAAGACCAGCGCTTCCATCATGTTCATCATCGGCGCCGCCACCGCCCTGTCCTGGGTCCTGACCATCTATCGGGTGCCGCAGACCCTGGGAACGGCCATTTTGGGCGTGTCTTCGGGGCCGGGGACTTTCATGCTCCTGTGCTGCGCCCTGTTTTTCTTCTTGGGCATGATCCTCGACACTTCTACGATAATTTTGCTTGTCGGCCCGATTATCGCCCCGATCATTCCGGTGATGGGCATTGATCCCATTCAGGCGGCGCTTCTATTGATGGTGGTTTTGGCGAGCGGCTTGATTACGCCGCCGTTGGGGTTGTGCCTCTTTGTGGTGTCCACTTTGGCCAAGGTCAAACTGGAGAAAGTCGCCTGGGAGTGCATCCCGTTCGTAATCATGATGCTTCTGTTGGCGGTACTTCTATGGTATGTGCCGGGTTTGGTCACCTTCATTCCCAGGTATTTTTCTTGAACGGCGGAGTCGAACCGAGGAACGAGAGCATGAACGCATTACGATCCGTCACTTGGCTCCTGCGGAAAAGCATGGAAGGAATCCTGATTCTTTCCCTGGCCGCCCTGGGTTTGTCGATTTTAACCCAAATAATTCTGCGCGCGGTGTTCAGCCGCACCTTTTTGGCTCTGGACGACATCATCCCTTATTCGTTTTCCCTCAGCACCTTCGCCGGGGCGGCGCTCCTTTTTGGCGAAGGCGGTCACATAGCGATTACCATTTTCTCCGACTTCATGCCGGCCGGAATTCGCCGGGCGGTGCGGGTTTTCTCGGGGGGCGTCACGGCGGCATTCCTGCTTTTTCTATTGTATTACGGTTACGAATTCATGCTGGACGGCGGTTATCAGTACAGCCCCCTCCTAAATTTCCGCCTCTGTTACATCTACGCCATCGTGCCCTTGTGCGCCTTGTCGGGGCTGCTGTTTCTGGCCGCGGGGCGGGGGGATAAAACAACGGCGGAAGAACCATAGTTTTTTAAGCGCTGAAGAAACCGGCGCGATAACAGAAAGGATTCGCAATGCCAACGGTGGGATTTGTCGGCTTCGGGGTCATGGGCGTGCCTATGGTGGAAAATTTGCTCAAGGCCGGATTCACGGTAATTGGCCACGACGTGAAGGCCGACAACGTGAAACGCGTACCCGGGGTGGAAGCGGCCGGCTCCGTCGCCGAGGTGGCGAAACGGTGCGACCGGGTCGTCACCATGCTCCCCGATTCCCCCCAGGTCATGGAGGTGATGCTTGGGGAAGCGGGGCTCATCGCCAATCTTCCCAGGGGCGCCATCGTCGCCGACATGAGTACCATTTCCCCCAAAGTCAGCCGCAGCCTCCACGCCGCGGCGGCCAAGCTGGGCGTGGGCACCCTGGACGCGCCGGTCAGCGGCGGCAGGAAAGGCGCGGCCGAAGGCACCCTTTCCATCATGGCCGGCGGCAGTCAGGCCGATTTCGACGCCTTCCTCCCCATTTTCCAGGCCATGGGGAAGACCATCCTCCTCACCGGTCCCGCCGGCAGCGGCCAGACGGTGAAGCTCTGCAACCAGGTGATGGTGGCGATCAACATCCAGGCGGTTTGCGAAGCCTTCAGCCTGGCCAAGGCCGAGGGGATGGATCTGGCCATGGTCAGGAAGGTCCTGATGGGCGGGGCGGCCAATTCCTGGATGCTGGAGAACCTGGCGCCGCAGATGCTCAAGGGGGACGCCTCGGCCGGTTTCCGCATCAGCCTGCAACTGAAGGACCTTCGCCTCGCCCTGGAAACGGCCATGCAGGACAACGTCCCCATGCCCGCCGCCAGCCTCGCCACCAACATGTATCTCGAAGCCGGCGCGCACGGCGAACTCGACAACGGCAACCAGGCCATGTACCGCGCCTATGAACGTTTGATAAACCGCACTTTTCAATGATTGTTTTTTTTGACAGGAATGAAACATGCTCATTCAGCCCGTGAAATTCGACCGTCTGCTGGCGGTCAGATTGAATCCCGAAGACGACATTCTCGAACGCCTGCAGGAAATGGCCCGGAGGGAGAATCTGAAGAACGCGGTAATCCTGACCGGCGTCGGTTCGGTGAAGTCGTATCATTACCATGTGGTCGGCAGCCGCGAGTTGCCGCCGGAAAATCTTTTCGTCAAGGGTGACGAAGCCCTGGACATCGTGAACGTCAACGGCATGGTGCTGGAAGGCCGGGTGCATGCGCACATCACCCTGTCAAATACCAGGCACGCCCTGGGGGGGCATTTGGAACCGGGATGCAGGGTGTTGACCTTCGCCGTGATAATGGTGGGGGTCGCGCCGGAAGCCGACTTTACGAAATGGGATTCGTTTGCTAATCTGGGTAACTGACAGGGACCCGTAATACGGGAGCGTACCCAATCCACGTTCCTCCGCGCCGGCCGCTTCAGGCCGGCGCGGAGGAATATTTTTTTTGGCCCCTTTGCCATAAGGCGGGACAGCGTGCGGCGGAACAACATTCATGACGTAGCGAAAGCGGCCGGCGTTTCCATCGCCACCGTTTCGCGGGTCATCAACAATAATTACCCGGTCGACGAAACCACCCGGGAGAAAGTCAACCGGGCCATTCGGGACATCGGCTACTATCCCGACGCCGCCGCCCGCACCATGCGCGGCAACAACAGCTTCGTCATCGGCTATGTCGTCTCCGACATCGCCAACAGCCACTTCACCACCATCGGCGGGGAAATCGAGAACATCGCCGGCCGGCACGACTACGGCATGCTGGTCTGTTCGACGAACGGCGATCCCAAGAAGGAGGAGAATTATCTGCGCATGCTGTTGTCGCGGAAAATCTCCGCCCTGGTCATCAACGCCACCGGCGCCAACGACGAATTCATCGCCCGGATTGCCAAAACCCTGCCGGTGATACTCATCTACCGCCAGTTGCATTGCAGCGACTTCGACGGGGATTATGTGGGGACGGACGATTTCGACGGCGCCTATCGGCTGGCCAAGCTGGCTTTGGCCAACGGCCACCGCCGCATCGGGCTGATTTCCGGGCCGTCCTTTCTCAACACCGGTTCGGAACGCCGCGAGGGTTTTCTGGCCGCCTTGAACGAAGCCGGCGTGAAGCTGGCGCCGTCCCTGATTTTCGAAGGGGATTTTTACAGCGAATCGGGGGTGCGCGGGGCGGAAAAGCTCCTCGCCGGCAAGGCCCGCCGGCCCACCCTTCTGGCGGTGATGAACAACGCCATGGCCATGGGGGTGATGTCGTACCTGCGTTCGGCCGGGATTGCCGTGCCCAACGACCTGTCGTTCCTGGCCTTCGGCGACATCCACAACCGGGACCTCCTGTACTTTCAACCGACGGTCTTGAGTCAGAATCCCGAGGAAATCGGCAAGGTGGTGGGCCGACTGCTGCTGGGACGCCTGGCCAATCCCCAGCGGACGCCCGAACGGATTTTGGTGCCGGGGACGCTCTTAAACGGCGATTCGCTGGCCAAGGCGGCTAAAAAGTAGCGCCGTCGCCGGCCGCCTTTACCTTATGGGCCAGCCGGAGAAATTCCTCCGGCGGCAGGTTTTCGCCCCGCTCCTCGGGGTCAAGCCCCAGTTCGGCCAGAACCGTGCCTGCCTCGCCGTTCGGGAACAAGCCTTTCAGGGCGTTTTTGAGAATCTTCCGGCGGGAGCCGAATACCGCGTTCGTCACCGCCCGTATTTCCGGCCACGGGACGGCCGCCCGTTCCGCCAGCGGCCGAAAATCCATGCGGATCAAGGCCGAATCCACCTTCGGCCGCGGCCAAAACGCTTTTGGTCCCACCACCCGGTCGATTACCGTCGTCGCCGCCAGTCCGGCGGCTATCGACAGGGAGCCGTAATGTTCGCTCCCCGGCCGGGCCACGATCCGCTCCGCCACTTCCAACTGCATGAGGAATACCCCAAGCTCCCAAGCCATGGAGGACGCCAGGGCGTTCATCACGAAGGGCGTCCCGGCCGAATAGGGCAGGTTCGAAACCGCCTTCAAGCCGGGGACGCCGCCCGGCCCGTTCCCGGCCAGCCAATCCCGGCGCACTTCCAACAATTCCTCCAGCCGCCGCATGGCCTCGGGGTTCAGCCGGTTTTTGCCGGCCAGAATGTCCCCTTCCAGGTAGAAGACGTTCGGCAGTCCCTCCGTTTCCTCTTTGGCCACCGGCAGGAGGCCGCGGTCGAGTTCCACCGCCAGGATTAGCGCACCGGACAGGGCCAGCCGGCGGGTCAGGAAGCCCGTCCCCGGTCCGACCTCCAGCACGACGTCACGGGGCGACAAATCGCCGAGAGACGCTATATGTTGGAGAAGATTCCCGTCAAGCAAAAAATTCTGGCCGCGTCGGGTCGAAGGCCGGATGCCGGCCTGGTCCAGGCGGGCCCTGAGTTTTTGGTAAATGCCCATTGGCTACCTCTTCCACACCCGCGGGAGAGTGGGTATAATAAAGAATTTATCGGTTCCCGCGCTAGATGCCACTGTATCCGCTGGCGTGCCGTTTGTAAAGTGAAGTTGAACGCAGGCCTTAATCGACCCGGGCTCTCCCGAACCGCGCTTTGGGTTGACGGAGGCCCTTCGGAGAATGGATTTTACCCGTGCTTGTCAGTTTGACCCTGGAGAATTTTCTCCTTTTCGAAAAAACCGTTTTCTCCTTCGCGCCCGGGCTTAATGCCGTTTCGGGCGAGACCGGCGCCGGCAAGAGTTTGTTGGCGCGGGCGCTGGGCCTCGCCCTGGGGGGTCGGGGCGGCCACGACGTCATCCGCTCCGGCTGCGAGGAGGCGGGGATTGTCGCCCAATTCAAACTGGGGGGAAACGCCCCCGAGGCTGCCCGCTCCCTCGCCGACCCGAACGGCGAAATCCTCCTGCGGCGGCTGATCAAGAAAAGCCGCGACGGCGGCGGTTTGAGCGTCAACGGGAAAGCAGCCACATCGCAGAGCGTCAGGAATGCCCTGGCGGGACTGGTGGACTTCGCGGCGCAGAATGAACACACCCGCATCGGCGAGACCGGCTATCAGTTGGAGCTCCTGGACGCGTTCGGAAGGCTTGGGCCCTTGGCGGAGAAATACCGCTCCGCCCACCAGACGGCCGACGGTTTGGCGCGGCGCCTGAAGGCGGGGCGGCAGGAGCGGGAGTTGGTGCGCCTCCGTTTGGAGCGGGCGAGGAAAGATCTGAAGGACCTGGAACAGGCGGGGTACGACCCGAAGGCGGACGCGGATTTGGAGGAGCGGATTCGCGAGATGTCGAATGCGGCGGGGATTGTCCAGGCGGCGGCGGAGGCGGCGGCGCGGCTGGAGGGGGATGGCGAGAACGGGGCGATTGGGTCTTTGGCCGGGGCGTGGCGGGGGCTTGAGAAGATGGCCGCGTTGTCCCCCCGTTTGGCCGAGGCGGAGGCCGATTTGGAGGCGGCTTTGGAGAGGGCGGAGGAGGGATTGGGCAAGCTGACCGCGTTGACCCAGGATGTGGAGGCGAGTCCGGAGCGGTTGGACCGGATGATTGGCAGGTCGGAGAAATTGAAGAGTCTGGCGAAACGTCTGGAATGCGAGGTGAAGAATCTGCCGGCGGCGCGGGAGCGGATTGTACGGGAGATTGAGGAATTGTCCGGCTGGGACGCGGACGAGGGTGAAATCCAGAAGCGTTTGGCGATGGCTTTACCGGCGGTGGTGGAGACGGGGTTGAAGTTGGGGGCGGCGCGGCGGGAGGCGGCGGGGCGGCTGGAGAAGGCGGTGAACCGCGAGTTGGCGGAATTGGGGATGGAGCAGGCGGGGTTTTTGGTGGATTTCGAGCCGATTTGGTGCAGCGGGGACGAGTTGCCGCGCATCCTCGAGGCGGGTTCGGCCGGTTTGGACGAGGTGGGGTTTTTCCTGACGCCGAACCCGGGGGAAGCGCCGTCGGCGGTGTCGGGTGGGGTGTCGGGGGGGGAGGCGTCAAGGGCGGTGTTGGCCCTGAAGAGCGCGCTGTCGACGGTGTACCGGCCTGACGTGATGTTTTTGGACGAGGTGGACGCGGGGGTGGGGGCGCGTTTGGGGCGGGAGCTGGGGATGAAGTTGCGGGGTTTGGCGGAATCGAGACAGGTGATTGTAATCACGCATTTGCCGCAGATTGCCGCGTATGCGGGGCGTCACCTCAAGGTGGCCAAGGATGTAAGGGGGGGGAGGACGACGGCGCGGGTGGAGAGTTTGGAGGGGGGGGAGAGGGCGAAGGAGGTGGCGAGCATGATTCACGGCCGTGGGGCGGGGGAGGTGACTTTGCGGCAGGCGGAAGAGATGTTGCGCGAGGGGGGAAACGGGTGAGGCGGGAACGCGGCAATAACACAATTTCGCGCGGCACGGTCATATTTGGAAGGGTAATTACGTGGATTCTACGCTTGCGGAAAAACGCGGACAGACCGGCATACCGGACATAACCCAGGATCTTCTGGGCAAGGGGCTCATCACCGAGGAACAGCTGAAGGCGGTGGCTCTGGCGCGGCAGGTCGGGGACTTCCGGCGCGGCATCGATCCCGGCGATCCGGTTTTCAAAATCGCCATTCTGCTTGGTTTTGCCCATCCTGGCGACGTGGCGGTGGCGGTGGCGAAGGCCATACATGTCGTTTCCTATGTAATTGTCGAAGGTTTTCCCGTCGATCCGCATCTGCCGGTGTCGGTGCCCCGCGACTTTATCGACCGGCATCTGGCGCTCCCGCTGTTCAAGGACGGCAAGAACCTCGCCCTGGTGGCGGCTTCGGCCCCGCTGACCCCCGAGGCCAACCGGCATCTTTGCGAAGTCATCGACGTGCGGGAACTCCAGTACCTGCCGGTGCGCCGCGAGGAAATCCCCATTCTCATCGAGAAAGTTTTCGAAGCCCTGAAGCAGCGTTCGGTGCAGGGGGTGCGGCTGGGGGAAATCCTGGTCCGCGAGGGTCTCCTTCCCAAGGAAAATTTGCAGACCACCATCAATGCCGCCCAGGCGGCCGGCATGCCCCTGGGGCGCTACATGGTTAAGGCGGACATGGTCGACGAGAAGGTGCTGTTCCGCACCCTCGCGAGCATGGCCGAACTGCCGTTTCTGGACGTCGAGGAGGGCATGAGCCGGATTCGCACCTCGACCCTCAAGCAGCGGCTGAAAAAGGAATACGTTAAGTTCAACCTGATCGTTCCCTACGCCATAAAAAACCGCATCCTCTACGCCTTGACCGCCAATCCTTTCGTCAAGGCGAACGAACTCCCGCACTCCTACGGCTGCGTGAAAATGGATCTGGCCGTAGTGACGGAATCCTGCTTCGCGGCGATTTACGATAAAATTTACGGCGAGGCCATGGGCCTCGGCGACGAAAAGCTGGCCAGCGTCACGAAAGGCGGCGAGGAAAATCAGGAGGGAATGCTGGTCGACGGCGGCGACGACGGCCGCGAACGTTACGAGCACCTCCTCAACCGGATTATCCTGAAGGCGATTCAACTGGGCTGCTCCGACATCCACGTCGAGAATTTCGACGGCTTCATCCAGACCCGCCTGCGGGTCGACGGCGTCCTCCACAACGTCCCCGATTCCGGCATCGACAAGGACACCCTGCGGGGCGTCCTGAACGTCCTGAAAATCGAAGGCGACATGAACATCGCGGAGACCCGCATGCCGCAGGGGGGATCGTTTCGGAAAATCGCGCCGGACGGCACCCCCTACGATTTCCGCGTGCAGATTATGCCGTCCGTCAACGGCGAGACCGCGGTAATCCGTCTTCTCCCCGGCAAGAAATCCATTCCCACCCTGGCGCAAATCGGCTTCCCCGGCCGAGTCCTCGACGGCTTCGAGCGGGCGGTGAACAACCCTTCGGGACTGATTCTCGTCACCGGCCCGACCGGCTCAGGCAAGACCACCACCCTGTCCTCCGCCCTGGCGCACGTGGCGAAGGACCCGACCTGCAAGGTGCTGACGGTCGAGGACCCGGTGGAATACCAGCTCCCCAACGTCACGCAAATCGAGGTCATCCCCTCCAAGGGGGTGGACTTCGCCGCCGCGGCCCGCGGCTTCATGCGTATGGACCCGGACGTGATTCTCATCGGGGAAATCCGCGACGAAGAGACCGCCAACGAAGCCTTGAAATTGTCCTATTCCGGCCACCTGACTTTTTCGACTCTCCACACTTCGTCCGCGGTGGCTACGGTGGAACGTATGTACGGGTTTGGCCTGGACAAGTCGCTTCTAATCGAGCAGATGCTGGCGATTTGTTCCCAGCGCCTCCTCCGCCGGCTCTGCCCCAAGTGCCGCGAACCCTACACCCCCACCGAAGACGATATGCGTAACGTCCTCTATCAGGGGATCCCCGACGGCATGCGTTTCTTCCAGTCGAAAGGCTGCGACTCCTGCAAGGGCCTCGGCCACGCGGGCCGGGCCATGGTCTCCGAATTTTTGAACTTCACCGGCAACACCCGGGCCACTTTCCGGCGGGAGTCGGAGCAGAACCTGATTTACATCCAGCTTATGGGACGCGGTCTGGAGCCGATGATCGACGACGCCTTCAACAAGGTGCACCGCGGTTACATCGACGTCCGCTGGCTGCCGGAGATTATTCCGCAGGACTATTTGGAATTGGGGCCGTCGTCGTCGATTGACATGAGCGCGGACGCGCCTTTGTTTGGCGCTTGACCGGGCGCTCCAATGGGGTAACCGTTCACGGCTTCGTTTTCAGTACGCTGATAACAGCGCTCCCTTTGGGGAAAAGCAAGGTTTTTGCCATCATACTGTAATTGTGCCGTGAACGGTTAGGCTTTGCCCAAAAATAACTTTTACAAGTTTAACCCGGGTG
>JAVBTZ010000059.1:0-13034 GCA_031555915.1 Planctomycetota bacterium | reverse complement strand
GGAACCGCCCCGCAAATCTAGCATGAATAACCAGTTGCGGTGACCTTCGTTCTTTACCGCCAGCGCCGGAATTAGTGTCTAACCCTATACTCATGCTACTTTTACGGAAGTGGTTCCCGTAAAAGTAGCGTTGTAGGATTACGTTCCGTCATCTGTATACAACCGTCTTTTCGAAAGAACTACCACATGGGCAAGTACCAAATCGTCGCCGCCGACAACATCAAGGGAAGCGGCCTGGAACTTCTGCAAAAACATTTCGGCAGGGAGAACGTAGTCGTTCGCGGCAAATTCGACGAAGCCGAACTCGTTGGCAAAATCGCCGACATGGACGCCCTCCTCATCCGCTCCGGCACCACCGTTACCCGGCGCGCCATCGAAGCCGCCGGCAGCAAACTTAAACTCATCGGCCGCGCCGGCGTCGGCACCGACAACATAGACAAAGTCGCCGCCACCGAACGGGGCATCGTCGTCATGAACACCCCCTTCGGCAACACCGTCTCGGCGGCGGAACAAACCATCGCCCTCCTCTTTGCCGCCGCCCGAAATATCGCCCGGGCGGATCATCTGATGCAAAAAGGACAATGGGAAAAGAAATCCCTGGTCGGCACCGAAGTTTTCGAAAAGACCCTCGCCGTCGTCGGCATGGGGAAAATCGGCCAGCACGTGGTCAAAGTGATGCAGGCCGCCGGCATGCGGGTAGTCGCCTACGACCCGTTCTTCCCCGAGGAACGCGCCCGCGAGCTGAAGGTCGAACTCTACCCCAACGTCGACGACGTCCTGAAACAAGCCGATTTCGTCACCTTCCACGTGCCGCTTTCCGAACAGACCAAAAACCTCCTGAACGCCGAACGCATCGCCAAAATGAAAAAAGGCGCCCGCATCGTCAATTGCGCCCGGGGGGGAATCATCGACGAAGCCGCCCTGGCGGAGGCGGTGAAGTCGGGGCAAATCGCCGCCGCCGGCCTGGACGTTTTCTCGCAGGAACCCCTGGAAGCGGGCAATCCGCTCCTTGGCGTCAAGGACGTCACCCTCACCCCCCACCTGGGGGCGTCGACGGAAGAAGCGGAGGAACGCTGCGGTTTGCAGATGGCAGAACAAGTCATCGCCTACTTCCATGAAGGAAAAATCCAGAACGCGGTCAACGTCACCTTCTCCCCCGACGAAAGCCTCCGCGCCTACGCCGAGCTGGCCGCGTCCATGGGCCGCATCTCGGCCTACCTCGTCAACGCCCCGGTACGCGAGGTCGAGGTCAGGGTCGGCGGCAAAGTGTTCGCAGACAAGGACTGCGGAATCCTCCGCTCCGCCACGGTGAAGGGCATCCTGGAACGTTATGGCTTGGAAGGGGTGAACGACATCAACGCCATGTACCTGGCGGAACAGCGCGGCATCAAGGCGGATTTAATCCTGTCCTCGAACGGCAACGGCGGAACGCTCCGCGTGGATCACGTGGACATTTACGTGCGCGGCCACCTGGACGGAGTCAACAAGGAAACGCACCTGGCGGGTACGGTCTATCAGGACGGCAGAAAGCGCCTCATCCAAATCGACGACGCCGACATCGAGGTGCGCCTGGACGATCACATGCTCTTCCTGCGTTACCCCGACCAACCCGGGGTCATCGGTCGGGTCGGCACCATTCTCGGCGACGTGAGGGTCAACATCGAAAACATGCAGGTGGGGATTCTGAAAAAACTTGGCAAGGCGTCGATGGTCATCGGCACCGAAGACCCGGTCCCGCCCGAAGTGGTGGAAAAAATCCGCGGGGACGATTTCCTGCGCGTCGAACGGATTTACAGCGTGGATTTGGTGGAATAGGGCGGTTCAAGTGGACTTTTTGGGGGAATCGTGCAGCGTTCCCGATTTACTCGAAAAGTCCACTCAATAAGTTCGTTCAAAAAGTTCATTTCCATTCCAGCAGCAATTTCGGGCAGTGCCGTAAATAATCGCTTGCCGCCAACACGTATCTGGTCCCATCGATCACCGTGTCCGCCCCCGGGTGCTCCTTGTCCGCCAAAGCGTGGACATGGCCAAATACGCACAAATCCAATTTGAACCCGCTTAAAATAGCGGTTAAATCGGACGGAGCGCCGTCGCCGGACAGCGGCGGAAAATGCAACAGGCAAACCCGCAAGGCGCCCTGTTTTTCCAAACCGGCAAGACTAAGCCGCAAGCGCTCGAGCTCGCGCTTGCGGATTTTGTCGTCGTCCTCTCCTCGTCCCTCTTTGGGGCTGGCCGCGCGCTTGCTTTCGGCGACATCGGGATTATCGGCGTTGGCGATGTGCTCCCAACGGATGCCGGGGAAATCCCACAAGCGGGTCCCGCCGATGGAAATCCCGGGAAAGTTGACCTGATTGTTCTGCAAAAAAAACAGGCTGGCGAGGTTCATGGCGCGCATTTTTCCCAAACTGTCCCACCAGTAGTCATGGTTCCCGCGTAGGAGCACTTTTCGTCCCGGCAGGGCGTCGAGCCATTCGAGATCGGTCCGCGCCTCGTTCAGGCGCATGGCCCAAGAGATATCGCCCGGCATAAGCACCAGGTCTTTCTCACCAACCGCTTGCCGCCAATTTGTTTCCAATTTGGCGGCGTGTTCCTCCCACCTTGGGCCGAATACGTCCATGGGTTTTTGCGAGGCGAATGCAAGATGCGGATCGGCAAGGGCGAAGAGTTTTGGCATAAATCCACCTGGTTTGGGCACTGGATGGAGTCACGGCACCTCCCAACGTTCAACCGCAACAGTACTCGACTCCAGGGTGGAATTCAAGAGGCCGGAAGCAAATGGTCCCGATTTTGGGAAGTGATGCGGCTAAAAAAAGTTTTTTTTCCTGGACAATCCATCATGAATTTGTATACTCATTCACTCCAAATTGGTAGTAGGTTTATGAATATAAAGATTTTGTGAATCTGAATAGCCGCTAAATTCCCACTCCCCTGTAGCTCAGCTGGTAGAGCGTCGGACTGTTAATCCGCAGGTCGCTGGTTCGAATCCAGCCGGGGGAGCCAATATAACAACCGCAACCTCAAGGGGTTGCGGTTTTTTATTGACTGATTCACCTCCTCGCATACCATTAAAAAACACGAATAGTGAACACGAATGCGAGGAAATCATGCCCAAAAAGACCGAATACCCCCAACCAACGAAGCGGTATCTGCATGGCTCTTAGGTGATTTTATGGCGCTACTCACCCGCCCACGGAAAGTATAAAATTCATGGGGCAGAATTTCCTTCTTTGATAAATAAAACAGAAAATTGCGCGGTCGCTTGAACAAGTACTGAACGGTTACAAAGCAGTTTAGTGGTCCTCTGTGTCCTCTGTGTCCTCTGTGATCTCTGTGCCCTCTGTGTTAATGCGGTTTTCACAATTTTGTCCTGTGGTCAGTATACAACGGTTAAGTGTGATTCTCTGTGTTCTCTGTGGTTAAATGCGGTTAAAAAGCGCCGCGCCGCGATCCGAAGATCGCGGCGCGGAAGTTGCGGCAAAATAGCTTGTTTCAGGTTAACCCGCCCCGTTCAGGCGTTTTTCTCGTCGTCAACCACCGTGTAATCCGCGTCGACCACGTCGTCGCCCCGCTTGGGGCCTTCACCGGCGCCAGCGCCGGCGGCGCCGCCGGCGTGGGCATGATCGCGCGGCGGTTCGGTGTCCGAACCGGCCCCGGCCTGCTGCTGCTGGGCGCGTTCATACATCTTCTGCGCCATGGTGTGGGAGGCCTGCTCCACCTCCTTGATGGCCGCTTCAATTTCCCCGACATTCGCCGACCCCTTGACCTCCTCGAGGCGTTTCAGGGCGCCCTCGATCTTCGCCTTGTCGTCGGGGTCGAGCTTGTCGTCGTTGTCCTTGAGGGTTTTCCGCAGCTGGTAGACGGTTTGATCCGCCTTGTTCTGGGTCTGGACCAACTTTTCCTTTTCCTCGTCGTCTTTCGCGTGTTCGGCGGCGTCCTTCACCATTTGCTTGATTTCGTCTTCCGACAAACCGGAAGCGGACTTGATGGTGATGGACTGCTCCTTCTTGGTCGCCTTGTCGCGGGCGGAGACGGAGAGAATGCCGTTATTGTCGATGGAGAAAGTCACCTCGACCTGCGGCACGCCGCGGGGGGCCGGGGGAATGCCGTCCAGCTGGAATTTACCCAGAGTGCGGTTGCCGGAGGCGAGTTTACGTTCCCCCTGCAGCACGTGAATGTCGACAGCCGGCTGATTGTCGGCGGCGGTCGAGAACGTTTCCGATTTCGACACGGGAATCGTGGTGTTCCTGGGGATCAGGGGAGTCATTACTCCGCCCAGCGTTTCGATGCCGAGGGTGAGGGGGGTGACGTCCAAAAGCAGGACATCCCGGACTTCGCCGGCGATGACCCCGCCCTGGATGGCCGCGCCGATGGCGACGACTTCGTCGGGGTTGACGCCCTTGTGGGGCTCGCGGCCGAAGATTTCCTTGCAGATGGCCTGGACGGCGGGCATGCGGGTCGAACCGCCGACGAGGACGACTTCCTCGATGTCCTTGGCCGAGAGGCCGGCGTCCTTCAGACACTGGGTGCAGGGCTGGCGGCAACGTTCGATCAGGTTGTCGACCAATTCCTCCAGTTTGGCGCGTTTGAGGTTGAGCTGCAGGTGCTTGGGGCCGGAGGCGTCGGCGGTGATGTACGGTATGTTGATGTCCGTGGACATGGCCTGCGAGAGTTCGCACTTGGCTTTTTCCGCCGCTTCCTTCAGGCGCTGGAGGGCCATTTTGTCCTTGCGGAGATCGATTCCCTGGTCTTTACGGAATTCTTCGCAGATCCAGTTGATGATGGCTTCGTCGAAGTCGTCGCCGCCGAGGTGGGTGTCGCCGTTGGTGGCGAGAACCTCGAAGACGCCGTCGCCGACGTCGAGGATGGAAATGTCGAAGGTGCCGCCGCCCAGGTCGAAGACGGCGATTTTCTCGTTCTTTTTCTTTTCCAGGCCGTAGGCCAAGGCTGCGGCGGTGGGTTCGTTGACGATACGCTTGACTTCGAGGCCGGCGATGCGGCCGGCGTCCTTGGTGGCCTGGCGCTGGGAGTCGTTGAAGTAGGCGGGGACGGTGATGACCGCCTCCTTGACCGGTTCGCCCCGATAATCTTCCGCGCACTGCTTGAGGTGCTGGAGGATCATGGCGGAAATTTCCGGCGGGGTATAATCCTTGCCGAAAGCCTCGACCTTAACGAGTTCATCAGGCCCGCCGACCACTTTATAGGGTACGATTTTTTCTTCGGCGCCGACTTCGGAATGGCGCCGTCCCATGAACCGCTTGATGGAATAGATGGTATTGGTGGGATTGGTGACGGCTTGGCGTTTGGCGAGTTGTCCGACTAGCCGACCGTCGGCGGTGAAAGCGACGACGGAGGGGGTGGTGCGGCTGCCTTCTTTATTGGTGATGATTTTCGGTTCGCCGCCTTCCATCACCGCCACGCAGGAATTGGTGGTGCCGAGGTCGATGCCGATGATTTTCCCCATCTTCAAAGCTCCTTTTGTGATTTGAAGCGTACGTGGCTTTTTGCCGGGTTGCGCTTCTGCGTAAAAAACAATTATTCGTTTTATTAATATGTGTTATTTTATGAAATTCAGGGGTTGGGGAAGTAAACGCACTCTGCCGTGTTGCTTGCCGCAGTCTTTCCAACCGGCTCGGGTTACGAATTTGCAATTGTCTTGCCTAAAAATAACCAGGACCAAACAATATATTTAGCAATAGTTGTAACTACTTATATGACCTGAAATAGCAATAATTCAAGCCCTGCCCGCCATTTACTTTTCCTCACCCCTACGTGATCTGTAGCGGAAAGGTTGACGTGTCAATATGACAAACACCCGGCTAGAGAGACAATGGAAACGGACGGTCAAGCCGATTGACCCTGGCTCGTTAGGTATACTCGATTATATTTAACCGATAAAAAATGTAGTTTACTTGGCGTCTAGCAACAATATAATGTACAATAAGCGCTGGCAAGAGCCGATATACCACAAGGAAGATCTTATAACCATTGAGAAAATCATAATGACCTTCTTCTATTCGGAACACGCCGACTATTTGCTCTGCGCCGACGCCATTACCCTTCTGATGTGCGGTTACATCTGCCTGAGCGTCGCCCGGGACAAAGCGTTAATCCGCACCTTTTCCGAGTGGTACCTCCTCGCGCCCGCGTTTATCCTGATGTCGTTCAGGGAATGGCTAGGCATTTACAGCCTGTCCAATCCGCACTGGCCGGCTTGGCTCCCCATCTCCATGCTGTTCCAGAATGGCGCCAGCTTATGCCTACTCGCCGCCGCCCATCGCAAGAGAGTGAGCGGCATCGACGTCGACGCCGAGCCAGACCCCCTCAATTTTGGAAACATCGTCGATCTCCTTTTCCTCCTCGCCATCATCACCATTCCGGTCTGCACCGCCCTGACCTTTATCGTCACCGAAGGCGATCTGGCCACGGCCAGCGCCCCCTTCAATCAATCCTATCTGATTGGCAAGGTGCTGTTCTTTCTGCTCTGCTGTTACCTCTATCTCCGCTGTTGGCAAAGCCACCAACGCCCATCGGCCTTGGTCATGCGCATCTTCCGCGTCTTCTGCATTCTGGGATTTCTCATTCTCATCTGCATCCCCCCGGGAATTCCCACCGCCCCAGACGCATTCACCCCTGGGCAAAACACCTTCTTCTCCGTTCTCTTTCTCCTCCGCACCACCGTCGCCCTCATCCTCTCCACTTATATCTGGAACGGTTACGCCCAAACCCGCGGCGTCACCTCCAACATCCGCTGGTGGCCCATCGTCCTCATGCTCGCCATCTTCCTGTCCTGCTTCGCCTTCATCCATCGCGCCCATAATCGCGACGAAGAATATGTCCAGCGCAACCTCATCGCCTCAGCCGTCGAAACCACCGAACGCATCGATATGAAACGTCTGAAGGAAGTCATCGCCAACCCCGCCCTGATTCACGACCAGGAACATACCGAACGCCTCTTCAACCGCATTCGTAAAAATAATTTCTACGTCGGACACTCCGATATCGCGGCGGTTACCAATCTGTTGATCCGACCCGACCCCAATCAGCCGCCCATCCTCCTCGCCGATTCCCTTGACGCCATTCTCCCCGCCCGCAGCCTTGGTAACGGCTGGACCCGCGACCCCGGCCTGCAGGAAAAACTCTGGCACTCCGTCGACCATAACGCCAGCGCCGTCATCCCCGACCTCACCAGACGCCTCAACCCCACCTTCCTCACCGTCGCCATTCTCGACCCCGTGGAACCGCACGGGCCCGACGGCCAACTCACCGACCCAACCGACTCAACCGATCCGGCCGCCCGGACTCGCCACGGAGTGGCGGTCTTCGCCGTCTCCTCCATCGACCTGGCCCGGAATTCCTTCAATTTCAAGAGCATATTCCTCTATTTCCTGCCCCTGGGTTTTCTCGGGCTGATGTTCCTCCTCTCCGGCCAGCAGCACGCCTGGCTGGCCGAACACTCCAGCCGCCGCGCCGAAGCCCTGCGCATCGGCGCCCTGGGTAACGGCCTGGCCGGCAGCATCATCATTCAAAACGGCATCATCATCGACTGCAACCAGCGCGCCCTGGACATCAACGGCATGACGCGAAACCAGTTCGTCGGCAAACGCGCCGAGGAGATTTTCAACAAAAACTCCACCAGCATGGTCGCCTCTTCGCAAAGCATTTCCGCCCACCCCGAAGAGGACAAAATTTTCGACGTGACCTTCCAGCGCCCGGACGGCCGCGTAGTCAACCTCATCGCCCAATGCCGAACCCTGTCCGACCTCCCCGACAACAACACCATCATCTGGGACTCGGTGGACATCACCGAACAAAAAAAGATCGAGAACCAGGTTCGCCAACTTATCGACACCCTCCCCAACCCCGTCTGCTTCCTCGACCGCCAGCGCGTCATCCGTCTCTGCAACCAGGCCTTCTGCGACGAGGCGGGGGTGACCGACTTAAACGATCTGCTGGGGAAACCTTATGACGAGGTCAAGCCTTTGGGGGCGGTGGACGTGGACTTCGAGGAAAAGGCCCTGTCGACCGGAGTGAGCCGGTCGGAAATTTCCTTCGAGTTTCTCAAAAACGGCGTTCTGCGGAATTTTGTCCTGATCCGCAACGTCGTCCGTTCCCCCGAAGGCGAAATCATCGGTCTCCTGAAGGTTTTCTGGGACACCACCGATCTCGTCTCCGCCACCCGGGCCGCCCGCCAGGCCGAACGGGCCAAAGCCGCCTTCCTGACCGGAATGTCCCATGAACTCCGCACCCCCATGAACGGCATAGTCGGCATGGCGGACCTGATTATCGACAACGATTCGACCCGCCCCCTGCCGCGTCTTTACGCCGAAACCATTGTCAGGAGCGCCAAAACCCTGCAAATGGCGATTGACGAAGTCATGGACGTCGCCACCATCGAGGACGCCAGCCAGCGTCTGGACTTGAAGAAAGAAGCCTTCCCCCTCCTGCCCCTGGTCGAGGATTCCGCCGACGTGGTCAGCAGCATCGCCGAAGCCTGGGGCATTGAACTCTCCCTCGGCTACGATTTTTCCCTGGATGAAAAGTATATCGGCGACGCCAGGCGCTTACGGCAAATCCTGGTGCAAATCCTCACCTATTGCTCCCGCATCAGCCTCGACCGCCGCCTGCGGCTGGAAGTCGCGGGCTTGCGGGAACCGGAAAATCCGCCCGGGGAAGCGGAAAAAAATCCCGTCCTCCCCGCCGAAATCGACCCGGTCCTGTTCAGTGCGAACCGATCCATGGCGACCGCGGGCAAGGTCAGGCACCAAGTGGAATTCCAGGCCATTTTCGTTCCCTCCTCCTCCATAACGCCCCACGAACTGGAAGAGCGCTTCCGCAACCCATCCGCCCCGACCAACGAAGCCGCCAATTTCGTTTTCGGCAACATCAGCCATCGCATCGGCCTGCCGCTAATCTGGAAGCTGGTGGATTTGATGGGGGGCAGACTCGACGCGTACATGCGGGACGGGCAAATTCACTGCCGGGTGGTTCTTCCCTTGGAACGGGTGGATCATCCGGCCTGGGTGTCGACGCCGAACCTTTCCAGCCAGCGGGTTCTCGCCGCCACCGATTCACCCTACCGCGCCGGCACCATTCGGGCCAGCCTTTCCTACGCCCGCGCCAACGTCACCCTGGCGATGTCCATCGACGAAGTCCGGCGGCTCTTGACCAGCCCGGACCGGGCGGATGAACCGTTCCACCTGCTAATCCTGGATCAGCGCCTTACCCCCATGGAGGAATTGGAAGAATTTCTCCGGGAGTTGGATGAAAAACAGGACCTCCTGCCGGCCCGGCCGCCCCGGCATATCATTCTCATCGTCTCCTCCCGCCAGGCCCAGAACCTGCCCGAATCGGGGGGACGCATCAAGTATCTCATTCTCCCGCCCTTGCTACCCAGGGAACTATGGGACAAAACCTTTGCCCTGTCCCGTCCCGCCACCCTGGCGCTGCGGCCCCGCTCCCTTTCCGTTGGCCGCGCCGGCATGGATGAGGACACCGTGGTCCTGTCCTCCGAGGCCTTCACCGGCGGCGGCGTTTCGGTATCTTCGGGCGCGCCGGGTTCAGCCCGGCGATCCGATTCGACGCGAACCGTCAAGGGCCCCCGCCCCGCCGCCCCTGCGTCGGTGGCCGCGGACCTGGCGCACGCCCCCAATCATACCGCCAAATCCCCCTCTTCCCGCAATGGCACTTCGGTGGCCTCGCGGCCGCCGCCCATTCCGGCGCGGGTGCTGCTCGCCGAGGACAACACGGTGAACCAGATGGTGGCGATGGGAATCCTCAAGCGGATTGGCGCGACGACGGTGTTGGCGAAAAACGGCCAGGAGGCGGTCGACTCCATCCTGCGGGGCGAGACCTTCGATTTGATTCTCATGGACTGCATGATGCCGGTGGTGGACGGCTATCACGCGACGGCGATGATTCGTTTGTACGAGAACGGAACGCCTGGGGCGAAGCGGAACATCATTGTCGCGTTGACGGCGAACAATGTGGCGGGCGACCGGGAGAAATGCTTGAAGTCGGGGATGGACGATTACATCCCGAAGCCCGTGTCCATGCAGCAGCTTCGGGAGATCCTGGTGAAATACTGCGGCGAGTTGGTGGGGTCGGAGGGAAGGGAATAAGGGTTTGCCACGGTTATTTTTTTGCGGCGCCTTCTTCCCGCGGTTTTTCCGTTTCCCCTTCCGGCAGCTTGGCCCGAACCGCGCCGATTTTGGCGTTGTATTCGAAGGTCTGCCCTAAAGCCGCCAGGGGCGGAGTGGGAATCGCCCCGATGTATTTCTCGCGCACCAGGGTCGCCAGATCCGGCGCCGGCTTCCCCTTGTTGGCGCGGCGGTAGAGGAGGAGCGCGTTTTGCAGGTAACGCTCCTGATTCCGCTTCAGAATTTCCGCCAGGGATTGGCTGCGGAAAGATCCGTCCGGCAGGCGCAGGAGTTTGTCCGGGATAGTCTCCACCGCCAGCGGCAATTCCGCCGGAACGGAAGCCAGGTAACCGGTCCGGACCAGTTCGTCCGGGTCCTCGGGCAGGCGGCCTTTTTCGGCCAGAAAACGTTGGCCGGCTTGGGAGATTTCCGTTTCGAGGCGTTGGGTGTCGAGGATGTTCTGCAAGTCCTTTTCCGTTTCCTCCGCGCGTTTCTCCAGTTCGGCCGCCAAACTTTTGTCGCCCCGCCGGATCGCCTCCTTGTGCAGTTCGTACCACACCCCCAACATCGCCCGTGAGCCCGCCAGCAGGTCGCCGCCGTAGAGGGTGGCCTGATACCCCACCGCCGCATTGATGACATAATCGGGCGCGTAGGGCGAGGTCCCGGCCAGCCGGAACTGTTGTCCCGCCATTTGGATGGCTTCTTCCTTTTTGTCGATGTCGCCGGCGGCGCTATAACGGGCGGCGATTTTGGTTTCGTAGGTGGTGGCCTGCAGGAGGTGGAGGAGCCAGCGCGGGTCGACGTAGACCTTCTCGCCCTTGGCTTCCAGGTCGTCGTAGACGTCGACGCCTTTTTGCAGCAGGCGGACGGACTGTTCGGCGGATTCCAGGGTGGGGGAGGAGGAGGTGAGAATCGAGCCCATTTGGTAGGCGCGGGTGAAGCGGGGGCTGAGGTCGGTGATGACGTCGAAGAGTTCGTAGACGTATTTGCGACCCTGCACCCGCCGTTGTGAGTCGGTGGACTGGCGCAGCACTTCTTGGGAGAAGTAGACCAGGCCCTTGATGTAAAGGGCGTCGGCCAGCGGGGAGTCGAAGCCGCAGGCGAGTATTTTCAGGGTATTGCCGCGGGGCAGGTAGACGAAGTCCTGAAAGGATTCCCGCAGGGGCAGGACGATGCGGTCGAGGCGGGAACGGGCGTGGCCGGCGAGGTAAACCGCGCCGACGGCAAGAATAAGAATCAGGGCAAGGCCTTTTTTACCTAGCATGGTCGCGACTCCCAAAAAAGAAAACTCTTTTGTCCGCCCTCCCAGCGGCCAAAAGAGTAATTTTATCTGCCGCACTCCCCATAGTCAATGTCACAGGATCGGCACATCCAGGGCTTCAGGCATATTATGGAAGTAGATCCGCCAGCCCAGGTATTTTGTCGCCGCCTCGTACACCGCCGCCGCCGCGTTCCCCCGTACCATCGCCACATGGTGTTCGAAGCCGTTGGCGCAGAGGACGGCGAGGAGCTTTCTCAATTCGGCAATTTCACAGACTGCGATGCCGCCGGCCATGTCGAAACGGCGGTCGATGAATTCGCCTTCGCCGACATAGCCCTTGATGTAGCCGCCGGCGTCCTCGGTGGAGATGCGGAAGTAGGTCATGGGCCCGGGTGCGACCTTCCCCTTTACGGCGCCGAAGCAGAGGTCGGGGCCGATGCTTCCCCCCAGCACGTCCAGAACGCCGATTTGCGGGCGGTTTTGCAGGAAGGCGGCGGGATAATTGCCGCAATGGGTGTTGACGCAGATATTCGCCTCTTCCCCGTAATTGTTGTTCCAGTCCAGGAGGGCGGCGGCTTCGCGGGTGGCGAGGGCCAGGGCCAGCATGGCGACGGCTCCGGCGCCGTCGCCTTCGCAGGAACAGGGGATGAGTTGGTTGCCGAGCATGCTCATGGTGAGGCAGGCGGCGCAGCCGAAGTTTTTTTCGAGGGCGTCCCAGCATTGGACGCAGGCGGCGTCGAGGTCGTTCGCGTCCATGAAGGCGCGGACCGCCACGGAGAACTTCACCTGGCGTTCGAGTTGTTCCGCTTTTACCGTGTTGGGGATGTCCCCGTATTGGCGGACTTCTTCCAGCAGGTTTCGATAGGCGGGACCGGCGGGGTCGACGTCCCGGGCGGCGGCGATGATTTCGGCCATGTCCACGGGGATGGTTTTGATGCCGCTGGCCTGGAGAAGTTTTTCGCTGAAGCGGACGGTTTGGAAGGCGGCGGGCCGGACGCCCAGCTGGCCGATTTTGGCGTTACGGAGTCCTTTCACCACCCGGCAGATGGCGGCGAAGCGTTTTACGTCCTGGCGAAACAGGTTGGAGTCGATGCGGCAGGTGTGGCGGGTGGTGTCGGTGAAGGGGATGCGATATTGGCGGAGGTTGTTGCAGACGGAAAATTTGCCGCAGAAGGCGTCCCGGCGGCCGGCGAGGTCGACTTTGTCGATTTCGTCGTCGGAGGCTTGTACGAGTAAGGGGACGTCCAGCCGGGCTTCGCGGAGTGTTTCCGCCACCGCCTGTTCGTCGCCGAAATTGGGGAGGATGACCAGGACGCCGTCGAGGTCGTCCCGGTGTTTTTTGAAGAGGTCGGCCAGTTTTTTGGCGTCGGCCAGTGTTTCGATGGCGCCGGAGGGAGTGTCTTCGGGCGGGAGGGTCAGGCAGTCGATGTCCAGGTCTTTAAGCAGTTTTTCCAAAGCGGATCGGTCTCCGACCGCCAGTTTGGGGTTGAAGAAGCTGCGGACGCCGATGATGGCGCCGAGGAGGGTTTTTTTGCGGACGATGCGCATGGGTTGATCCTTTCGGGGTGGCAGGGGCGAGCGTTTCAATTCCGCTTGCGCCAATTGGGTCCAGCGTCACGCTGGTTGGGGGGGCCGGG
>JAVBTZ010000210.1:0-23431 GCA_031555915.1 Planctomycetota bacterium | reverse complement strand
TATTTTCAGCTTCGGGCAGGCACGATACGGCGAGTTCCGGAGCGTTCCGTTATTCCTGACCGTTTTCGCTTGGGCGCTATGGTTTCTTTGGGGTTTATGGCTGGTGTGGGAGGGAACGAAAGCCGGGCGCGACAACCTGGTGACGATGGGCATTTACAGCGTGGCGGCCGGGCTTGTGACTCGGTATTTCGACATCATTGGCACTTTGGCCCAGACCGGGGCGGCTTTTATCGCCGGCGGCGTGGTGCTGATTCTATGCGGATGGGGCGCGGAAAAATGGCGGCG
This sequence comes from Planctomycetota bacterium, assembly GCA_031555915.1. Taxonomy (GTDB): domain Bacteria; phylum Planctomycetota; class SZUA-567; order SZUA-567; family SZUA-567; genus JAJBSZ01. The sequence goes on along the minus strand of JAVBTZ010000210.1, from coordinate 23,146 downwards.
CAAATTGAAAAATTCCCGAGTGACCGAAAGCGTTTAGCCCTGGTAGTGGCGGCGGTGCTGATTGTTCTTGAAGCCGCGTTTTTCGCCGCCTGGATTTGGCGCGAAGAGTCGGTTATCGGCGTGACTATCGTGGTCAGGACGATTCCGGTCGACCCCCGGGATCTACTGCGAGGGCAATACTTCCAATTAAGCTATGAATTCGACCGCCCCGACCGCTTCAGAAGCAAAGGCATCAGTGAGGCGAAACTGCTGCCGGGCGAGACGGTCTACGCCGCCCTCGCCGCCGACGGGACCGGCCGGTATTCTCCCCTTCGTTATGACAACTCCCTGACCCGTCTGCGGCAAAGCCTCCCCTCGCATAAGCGTGATGACGACCACGGTGAAGGAGCGGAACCACGGGTGGTCATTATGCAAGGAACCGTAAAGGCAGGCAGCGGCTCGAAAACTTTCGACTTCGGCTTAAACCGCTTTTTCGTACCGGAAGGGACGCCGGAACCGGAGGAAACGCAAACTGTAGAGGTGAAACTTCGAGTGGCAAAAAACCTGACGCCAAGGATTCAGGCGCTTTTGCTGGATGGCCAGCCGTGGCCGAATCGATAATGTTTTTGCCGGAGAACGGATGGGGCACTAGGCATGGGGGTTCCTTCCGCAAAATGGGGTTTTGGCCTAAACGGCGCCTTAGAACGACAGCCCCACCGACGCCGCCAGGTTGTGCTCGCGGTAGCCGGAACGGGTGTCGAAGTTGTAGTCGACGCGGAAATCCACCTTTTCGTTGATGCGGCCGCTTAGACCGGCGCCGATACGCCAGTAGCTGTTACCAGGGTTCACGCCCTGCATGGTCGCGGCGCCGTTAAGCCCGGCGTAACCGGCCTGGACAAAGGGGCGGGATTGCTTCGCGACCGGCACGAAGGCGGCGCGGACTTCCGGCATGACGTAACCGCCGCAGCCGATGCGGAACAGCTTGTTAAACCGCACGCCGACGGGGAAGGACAAATTGTCGTCGCGGGCCGAAGCGAAGCGGTTCGCGGGGACCAAAGCGCTTCCGGTGACTTTCTCCGTCCAACCGCTGTTACGCAGGTGATGGTACTCGACCATGACCGAAGGAATCAGGTTGAAGTCCTGCGGGAGCCGCGCGACATAGCCGAGTTCCAGATTCGCCGCGAAATCGTCGGAGCCGTATTTCCCCTCCTTCTGCACGCCTCTAAAGCCAACCATAGCGATGTCGTAACGGTTCCAGGCGTGGCCGTAGCCGAGGCCGCCCTGCAGGAAGAACCCGCAGGGATGGGCGTAGGCGGCGTAGAGGGCGACATTCAGGATGTCAGGCTTGTTTTCGTAACGAAGGGGTTGGACCTCCAAATCGCCCCGCGAATAGGCGGCGGCGAGGCCGATGGCGAAAGTGTTGTTGAACTGGTGCTCGAAGCCGAGGGCGACCCCTTGCGAATCGTACTTGTAGCCGGCGAGATTCGCCGCCGGGTCCTGCTTGGCCCAAGTGGCGAGGCCGCCGGCCCAGATACGGGATTTACCGGACGGGACGCAGTCCCGCGCGCCGTAAAGAAGGGAGGCGTTGGCCGTAGACGAACTTGCCGAAGCGACGGTCATCGGCTGAAGAAGGTCGCGGAAAATCAGGTTCTCCATCAGGAAAGTCTGGAGCTGGTTTTTCCAGGTGGCGGTGAATTGGCGGGAAGTTTCCCCGAGGGCGGTCGAGGCATAACGGGCGGCGCCGCCGACGAGCTGCTCGGTTAAGAGGGCGGCGGAAGCGGGGTCGGTTTGGGCCAGGCCCCGCACGTAGTCGAAGAGGCTGTCCAGCTGCCGGGCGAAGGCGGGGTCGGTTTGGGCCAGGCCGTCCGCGAAGAGGTCGTCAAGGAAGCCGAGGCCCTGGTGGATGTTTTCGTTGTCGACGCCGGCGGCGGCGAAGGCTTCTTCCAGATACTTTTCGTAAGTGTACAGGCCGTCGTAAGTGAGGTGGAGGCCCGGTTCTGTAAGGCGGGCGATATAGGCGGAACGGTCGGACAGGCGGTAGAGCTGCTCCGCGAACGAACCGGTCGCGCCGGCCACCAGGGTGATGGAGTCGCCGACGTCCAGCGGGGCGGGGAGGCCGGCGAGGGACAGGGTGGTGTTGCCGAGGATTAGCGGATTGCCGCTGACGCTGAGCATCACCGCGCCGGCGCGGACGTTCTCGATATCGAAGGCCAACACTTTACCGCTGAGGTCGAGGGTCTTGGCGCCGGCGTTGAGGCGGGCGCCGGGGTCGGTGACTTCGAGTCGGGGGAAGGTCTGTGAGTTGGCGTTGGCGGCGGAGAAATCGAACTGCGAGCCGTTCTGGAGAATGAGGGCGGAGGTGCCGGCGAGGGCGCCGTCGCCACTAAGCTTCAGCGTTCCCCCTTCCACCACGGTGCGGCCGGTGTAAGGGTTGGCGGCGGTGAGGATGAGGTCGGAGGCGCCGGACTTCAGCAGGTCGCCGGAACCGGAGACGGCGCTCTCCAGGCGGTTGCCGGTTGCCGCAGCGAAGCCGTTTCCGAACTCGACCGTGGCGCCGGAACCGACGGCGATGCCTTGCGTGAAGGCGAGGCCGCCGGCGTTTTGGAAAGTGGCATGGGTGCCGGAACCGGCGAGGTCCAGCCGCTCGGTAATGTCGGACGCGGGCAAAGTGCTGACTGAAGTCGAAGCAATTTGCCCGGGTCCCTGAAAGGTGTACTGCCCGCCCGTGACCGCCAGCCCCGCCACCGCGACGTCGGCGGCGACCTGCACGGCGCGGGTTTTGACGAAGGGGTCGGCGGTGAAGTTGACGAAGTCGCCGACGGCGAAGTAGTCGGGGGCAGTGCCGTTGGCGGCGTGGGACCAATTGGTCTGGAAGGGGTCCTGGGCGTACCAGACCGGGTCGGTCGCGCCGGCGTTGGAGCCGGTCCAGTGGAGGACGCGGTTGCCGTCGGTTTGGACGGTGAGGAGGAGGGAGGTGTTCCCCGGGCCGCCGGCGGCGAGGGTAGGGGTGATGCGGGTGCCGGCAAGGCCGGGCTGGATACTGAAGCTGTCCAGCATGGACTGGGTCCAGGCGGTGGCGCCGGTCAGGAGGGTGTAGGAACCGTCGACGAAGCCGGTGCGGGAGAGGTCGAGGATGTTGGAACCCGCGACGGTGACGGGGCCGTTCGAGTGAATGCGGTCGGAAAGGTTCCCCGCGAAGAGGTCGAGGTGGAGGGTGGCGTTGGCGAGGTTCAGGGAGCCGACCGTAAGCGTGCCCTGGGTGCCGTCGCCCCCCGGGTAGACGTCGGTCAGAGTGGCGTTACCGAGGATGGCCGTGGCGGCGCCGGTCGTCAGGCTGCCGGCGGCGGCGGACTGTTGGTAGTCGCCGGCCCACTGCTGCGTCAAGGCCACGTTGCCGGCCTGCTGCCGGAAGGCGCCGGGCGTGGTGTTTTGCCCGGTGAGGACCAGGGTGCCGTCCCCTTTCTTGGTGAGGGATTTTCCGTCCCAATTGGGGTCTAGGTTGGTGCTGGCGCTGTTGTCGGCGAGGGGGGTGGCGAGGGTGAAGGAGTTGGCGGCGCCGGCAAGCGTGAAGTCGCCGTGGGCGGGGCGGAGGGGGTTGGTCGAATACCAGCGGAGTTCGGTCGTCACTTGCACGTCTTTATTGCCGTTGGCGAGTTGGGCGGTGGCGGTGAGGTAATCGACCGTGGACTGGCCGGCGACGGCGACGTTCGGGTTGAAGTTCAGGACGCCGTTAGCGGTGGTGATGACGGTCTGGGGCGGAGTGGTGAAAGTATCCCCGCCGGTGTAGCCGGTGAGGTTGAGGCTGCCGGTCGAGGGGAAGTCGACCGTGTCGGCGGCGGTGAGGGCGGGGACGTTGCCGACCACCAGGCCCAGGCTGGCGCCGGCCTGGACGTCGACCTTGCCGGTGGCTCCGGTCTGGCTGTTGGCTTGGGCTTGGATTTGTCCGCCGGTGAAATTGTAGGCGCCGGCGGCGATGGTGATGTCGCCCGAGATGACGCCGGCGGGGTCGACCTGCACGTTACGCTTGTCGGCGGGGGCGGTGGCGTCGAAGGTGACGTTGTCGCCATTTTGGAAATAGGTGGTGTTTGGAATGCCGCCGGGGTTGTCGGTCCAATTGGCGTCGACGAGGTTGGAGTTGGTCCAGTTGTTGTTGACGTCGCCGGTCCAGGTGAGGGTGGTGTTGGCGTTGAAGGTGATGAGCTTGACTGCGTTGGCGGTGGAGAAATCCAGGCTGGCGCTTTGCCGGCCGCTGAGGGGTTGACCCCCTACGGTGACGATGGGGTTGAAGCCGGTGGCAAGGTTCGCGCCGGTGCCGGAGAGGATGATGACGCCGGTGGGGTTGTTGAACCAGGTGCCGATGTCGACGGTGTTGGGGGTTACGCTGTAGGTGACGTTGCCGGAGACTGCGATGAGGTCGGCGGTGCTGCTGCCGAGGTCGACCAAGAACTTGGCGCCGTCAAAGTTGGCGTTGCCGGTGAGGGACAGGGTGCCGATTTTCTCGCTGTCGTGGATGCTGGTGTCTGGTGCGGCGAAGACGTGGTTGACGTAGGCGCCGGGGGTGAAGGTGGCGGAGTCGGGGGTAAGGGTGGCGCTTTGGAGGGAGAAGCCCTGCTCGGCCTCAAGCGTGCCGCTTCCGGCCAGGCTGGCGGTGGCGGCCACGGTGAAGGTGGCGGCGGCGCCTTGGGTTTGGAACTTGGCGTTGGCGCCGGCCAGACGGAAGCTGCCGCGGGTGACGGTTACGGCGCCGCCGGACTTTCCGGCGGGGTTAAGCCGGTTGAAGTTGGTGGCGCTGTCGCCCAGGAACTGAACGAAGCTGCCGGTGCCGGTGAGGTTGACGTCCAGCTTGTTGTTGCCGGTGACGGTGGCGTCGTGGCTGATGGGGTCGTCGAAGAAGACGTTGTGGCTGCCGTGGAGGTTTATACCGGTGTTTTGCTGGAGAAAGACCGAGTTGGCGACTTGGTTGCCGGTGATGCCGGCAAGGTTACCGGAGAAGGCGATGTCGCCGGCGTCGGTGTCGAGGTCGAGGGTGGAGGGGTTGGTGATGGAGCCGGTCAGATAAATGGCGCCACCGCCGCTGTTGAGGCGGCTGCCGGCTTGGTTATCTTGGAAAAGGGTGTTGCCTGACAGGTTGACGGAGCCGTTGGTATAAATTACGCCGCCGCTGTTGCCGGCACTATTGCGGTAAAAGCTGCTGCCGCTGCCGATGGTGACGCCGGTGCCGGTGGTGCTATTGGCATAAATCAGGCCGCCATTGAGGTTGGCGGTATTGCCCAAAGTACCGCCGTTCGCGTCGCCGTAGGTGCCGCCGGCGCCCAGGGTGACGTTGGTGGTGCCGCCTGCGCTATTGGCGAAGATAAACCCGCCGGATCCATAACCCGCCTTATTGCCTTGCACCGTGCCGACCGCGCCGCCAGCTTCGGCTCCAACCTTGACCTCGGTGGTGCCGTTGACGCCGGAGGAAGTGGCATAAATCGCGCCGCCGTTGTCGCTGCTGGCGCTGTTGTGGTAAAAGCTGCTGCCGCTGCCGATGGTGACGGTGGCGTTGGTACTGCCCCAGGCATAAATCAGGCCGCCGCTGCCGCCGGCGGTATTGCCCAAAGTAGCGTTATTATCATGGCCGTAGGTGCCGCTGTCGCCCAGGGTGACGTTGGTGCTGCCGTTTGTGCTATAGGCGTAGATAAACCCGCCTTTGCTATTAGCAACAGTCGCCTTATTGCCTTGCACCGTACCGACCGTGCCGCTGGCTTCGGCTCCTACCTTGACCGTGGTGATCTCGTTGGTGCCGAAGGAAATGGCATAAATCGCGCCGCCGCCGTCGACGTCGGTGCTGCTGCCGGCGGTGTTGCAGTAAAAGTTGCTGCCACTGCCGATGGTGACGCTGGCGCTGGTATTGCCAGTAGCATAAATCAGACCGCCGCTGCGGTCGGCGGTATTGCCTTGGTCGGTGCCGGTACCGCCATAGGTGCCGCTGTCGCCCAGGGTGACGCTGGCGGTGCCGTTGTCCGAATATGCATAAAGCGCGCCGCCGTAATCGCCGGCGTGGTTATTCAGGAAATTTACTATGCCGGTTGAACCAACCGTGATTTGGGCGTTGCCAGTGGGATTGGTCGCATTGACCACGCCGCCCTGGGTGGAGCCAATTATACTAAACCCGATGAAAGTGAGTTCCTTATTGGCGGCACCGGTGTCGAGGGTCAGGACGCCGGAGGTTAGGGTGGCGAAGCGGTTTCCTGACGCGCGCGGGGATATCGTGCCGGTGTCGGCGCCGGTGCCGGTGAAGGTGAAGGTGATGTTCTTGTCGGTGAATTCGAAGGGTGCGGTGAGGGAGCTGTCGTACGCCAAGGAGAATTCTATCTTGTCGCCGGTGTCAAAGGTGATGTTGCCATCTTCTGCTGCCTGCCTCAATGCATCCAGGTAGTGATAGTGGGGGGGGGTGACAGTTCCATCAACGTAATACGTCGTCCCGCCCCAAGCCGTCCCCAGGGTCAGGCAGAACAGCCACAAAACCAAGCCCAACTTCATCCGTAACTTCATGGAGCCTGAACCTGAAAAAATCTTGCACATTTTTTTGCTCCCAAGCATTGGTTATCGCGGTCGAACCGCAAAATAAATCTCGGGGCTATGCGTCATTCCGCCGTTAAGAGTGGTTCTCTGTGTTCTCTGTGGTAAAATTTTTCTTTAATCACCGCCTCGCAAAGGTTTACCTTAATTTCAGCGCCATTCGTGAGTGTCCCCGAATTTCCGAACAGGGTACGGAGCCACGTCCCCCACGCGCAGGGGAGGGGTCGGCGTGACAGCATGCGGAGCCGCGTTTTCGCGGCCGGTTTGCGGAAAATTAGTCGGGTACGGTGGGTGGGGTGATGCCTTAGCGGACTGGTTGCGGAAAGCGAGTCTACCGCCGCTCGGTTTCCGCAAAGAGTCTGGCACCCACGTTCACGATTATAACCCATTTTTCCCAAAACAATAGCGCCTAATTCACAAAAATACGCTATTTCCGGACTAATTTAACGTAATGATTGCTGTTGCGGCAAATATATTCAGAAAAAAAACCTTTTCCTAATGACGGTGCGTGAACGGTTATATCCTGGGTGAAATCGAGGCGGGAAACAGCGCGGTCGGAACGAGGGAAGGAAGGAGGATTTGCTCAAGCTTGACGCGGGTTGGCGGCTGGTCGGGCCGTCTTCGCAATATGCGGCGGCGGTGGATTTGGCGGAGCGTTTTATTCTGCCCGAGGCCGAACCGCCGCCTGAGAGTTGCCGCCGTACCGGCAGTGCGTACGGCGCCGCGGGGACTTACCCCAAACCGCCTTGTCGCCACGGCCTTCTGTCGCTGTCCCGGTTTGCGGGTGGTCGGCTTTGCCTTGGTACTGGGCTTGGCTGGTTTCTGAATCAACCCGGGCTTAGTGACTTTAGGTTTCTGACTAAGGGGCACCTCTAAAAATAGCTATTTTGCCCGCAGACGAGGAAGGGCGTAGCGGCAGCGTTTTGTAACACGCGGTGGTGGTTTGTGTTACAAAACGCGAGAGCGACGCCCTGACGAAGTATCCGGGCAAAATAGCATTTTTAGAGGTGCCCTAAGGTCAACAAACTCTTCGGGGTGCAGCCTTTGGTATTCCATTACTGGTTTATGATACGCCTCAATTTACTATTTCATCAACGACCGGTTGAGAAACATACAGGTCGAAATGGTGTCGGCTCGTTGCCCACCATTCGCGGGTCAACTCCTGTTTCGCCATTTTGACGATGTCCCGGTTTGGCCTGGCGGTCAAGTAGCTGATGCCGGAGGTTTCGAGATAGACTTTCGGTTTTGCCATTCGCTGTTCTCCGTTTCCAATTTAGGTTGAGTAGGCGGAGCGGTTTCCCATCTCCGCCCCTCGCCAGATCCGGACAAGGAGGTTTCCACCATCTACATTGACCAGACCGACAAAATGCGGGAAACCGCCCTTTCCGCCGTTGGCAAAATTTTAGCAAAAACTGACACGAAAGAGCCGTCCGAAGCGCCCGAAAACGTATCCAAAGCCGCAATACAGAAATCCGCAGTAACCTGCCCCAATTGCGGCCATAAGTTTAATACTACCAAATGAATAACGCCGCAACCTGCTACAGGTTGCGGCGTTAGAATATTGGCATCCCCACGGGGAATCGAACCCCGGCCGTCAGCTTGAAAAGCTGGTGTCCTAACCGCTAGACGATGGGGACGGCTGACAAGTGCAGGTCAATTTAGTTAACCCGCGCTCGCATAATTTTATGGTAGGGGCAGAGGGACTCGAACCCACGGCCATCGCCTTAAAAAGGCGGTGCTCTACCAACTGAGCTATACCCCCGATTTAAGCCGGGGGAAAATTGCCGCTATTTCACCCGGGTGGCGAAGCAAAGAAGTATAGGAATATCCTGCTTTTTGTCAATATACTTTTTCAAAATCTGTTGCCGGGACGCGATTTTTTTATAACATTAGGAACTGTAGGACACCTCTAAAAATGCTCTTTTTAGAGGTGCTCCGTAATGAACTGTCAAACACCTGACGTAGTCCTTTTACGGCTCGACAACCACGGGAACGCCATATGCACGACCATACCCAGCTCTGCCAAAAAACCGCCATCCGCTTCCGAAAAACCGGGCCGGCGATATATCATTCACACCATGACATGATGCGGTTCTGGGAACGCGCCTTGAAACGCGCCGGAATGCCCCTCCGCCTCACCCAAGGCTTCAATCCCCATCCCCGCATCGTGTTTCCGCATGCGCTTGGCCTAGGAATCGCCTCGCTTCATGAGGAAATTGAACTGGAACTTCACTCCGCCCTGCCGGTTCAGGAAATCCTGGCGCGCGTTCGCCAGGCGGTCGGCGACACGCTTCAGGCGGAGGACGCCTTCAACTTGCCCGCCAGTAAAAAAGGGCGGCAGCTCGTTTCTTCAACTTATGCGATTCTCAATTGGCCCGCGGCCGCCTATTCGCCACTCGCTGAAAGCGTCGCCGCCATTCTTGCCTTGCCGGAAATACCGGTGGAAAGGGGGACGCCGGGGAAGGTGCGCGCCCTCGACATTCGGCCATACCTCGCCGACCTCCAGTGGGACGGAGGGGCGGGATGCCTCCGGCTTGAACTCAGGCATACGCCCGCCGGTTCAGCCCGGCCGGATGAAATTGTCCGCTTGGCGGCGGGGCGGGCGGGGGTCGACCCCTTTACCCTGGCGATTGTCAAGACGGCGATGCGGCTGGAATGAAGGCGACAGCGGGCAAACGCATCGGCTTGGAGTGGAATTTTGAAGAAATCGAGTAGAGACCGCCGCCGCCCGATTTCTTCAAAAAAACCGCTTGGAGTCACGCTTTCTTGAGCGGCACGTACAATTCAAACCCCACGTTTTCGCTCCAATTCGCCGGATACCATTCAAAGCAGGGCGCTTGCAGGTTGGGGACAAACCCGCTCTGTTTCTTCGGCAACTCGTCGTAAAGGTAAGAGTATGCGGCGTGGACTTTTCCCAGGCTCGGCACCTGGCATTTCGCGTAAGGTCCCGCCGGCAGGGTAAACCGTTCCATGCCTGCCGGTACCGGCAACGCCGGCCCGGCCTCGACCGCCGCCAGGTATTCGAATTCCTCCGGCCCGAACATCACCGACACTCCATAAGACCCTTCCCCTTGCGGCAATTCTCCCATGCGTGGTCCGAACTTCCGCCAAAGGGCGGGGCAGTCCTGACTGGCATGCTGCATGCTGGAACGGATTTTCAGGCCGATTAAATGTTTTTGCGGATATTCGACCTTGGCCGCCATGAATTCTTCGCCGACCGGCAGCCGGCACAGGTTCAGGCTCCACACGATTCCGAAGCGGTCTTTGAGCATGGCGAAACAGGCGCTCCAGAAAGTCACGTCCGGCGGCATTATCGCCTCGCCGCCGTCAAGCAAGGCGGTATAAATCCGGCGGAGTTCCGCTTCCGCGTCAAAGAGCAGGGTAAGGGAAAACGCGTTCCCCAGCACCCCTTCGCCGGGACGGATGTCGTCCGCGAACATCAGGGATTGATCCCGGCCGAGTTGGATCTCGCCGTGCATCACCATGGGTTTTAATTCTTCCGTGACCGTGAATTCGGGGCAGGGCGGCATGTCGGCCCAAGTTACATACTCGGGGGCGGCATTGAAGATATGGCCGTAGAAACGCATCGCTTCCAGACTTTTGCCTTTAAGGTTGACGCTGGCGCAAATTCGCATGGGATGTCCTTTCCTTGTCTACCACTATTCCGCATCGAACAATTCCTGCAACTCCTCCCTCACTCCTGTTCGCAATAACGCCACTTGTAAAAAAACGCGCGCTTTCTGGGGATTCAACCAGCGGGAAAAAATCGCCCCTTCGCGCTTGGCCTCGCCGGCCTGGTAGGGTGTGCAGCCATAGGGAACCCGCGACGACCACACCACCGCCTGTCGGCTTTCCAAAGCGGCCCGGCGGAGGAGCGGCTTCACTTCGGCGTGCACATTCCCCATGCCCACCCCCGCGTGCACCACTCCGCGTAAGCCCGGGAGCGCCAGAATCGCCTCCGCCGTATCGGCGCGCTGGCCCGCATGGCCGTATATGATTTCAACTCTAGGCAACCCTTTCTCCAACAGCCCGGGAGGAATGGAAAGAACCGGCGCGCCCCTTGCCCCGCCTGTCCCTGGCGCACGCCGGAATACGGGCGTCCCGGCGACCATCTCCCCCAATGGACCAAAGTTGGGCGAAGCGAAGGCGTCCAGGTTCAGGCGTGCCATTTTAACCGCCTCCCGCGCGGCGAAAATGCGGTCGTTGAAGACCAGCAAAACGCCTTTGTTCCAGGCGGAATAAGCCGCCGCCGTTTTAACTGCGGCCAGCAGATTGGCCGGGCCGTCGGCCGCCAGCGCGTCGGCCGGGCGCATGGCGCCGGTGCAGACGATGGGTTTGTCGGCGTCAACGGCGAGGTCGAGAAAATACGCCGTCTCTTCCATCGTATCGGTCCCGTGCAGGACGACGACTCCGTTCACTTCGGGGTCGGAGGCGAGTTCCCTGGCCCTTTTGGCCAAGGCCAGCCAGACCGTCTCGGTCATGTCCTCGCTGCCGATGTTGGCGATTTGCTCGCAGCGGAGTTTGCCGACGCGTTCCAGTTCCGGCACTGCCGCGAGCAGCGTTTCGGCGGAGAGGACCCCGGGGGTATAGCCGTCCCTTTCCGGATCGGCGGCGGTTTTTCCGGCGATGGTCCCGCCGGTGGCGAGAACCGCTATAAGCGGTTTTTCCCGGTGTTCGGCGCTCAGGCTCTTGGTCATGGGGCGTTCTCCGGTTTGGCCAGGGAACGCCACGAAGACGCCGAGACGTGTCCGGGGTCGCTGTCCCGCGACAGCGTCGCCCCCGCCCATATGGCCAGCAAAAAATAGGGGAAAACCGGCGCCAGGGCCAGCAGGTAGGCGCTTTCGGTGGAGTAGCCCCGCTTGAGGGCGTAGGATAGGATGCTGCCGGTGATGACCTGCATGATGGCGCCGCTGATGAAGGAAAAACAGGCCAGGGCGCCGTTGCCGAGGCCGGCCAGGCGGGAGCCGAAGATATTCCTGGCCGAGGAAAATATCGGGGCGTTTCCCGAGTTCAAGGCCATTCCCAGAATCAGGCATATCCCGATGAGCACGGGATAATCCAGTTGTTTCCCGAACAGGTAAAACGGGGTGAATGCCGCCAGCCCCACCACTCCCGACATCCCCAACCCCCAGCGGTTGGAGCGGACGATCTTGTCGCACACCCAGGACAAGAAGGGATTCCCCACGATAAACCCGAAGGAAAACATCGATATCAGGATGCCGGCCCGCGCCGGCGAAAGGCCGTATACGTCCTTGAAAAATGGCGCCGCCCACAGGCCGACAAAAGTTAAAACCACGCCCGACATTCCCCAAAACCACGCCCCCAGCCGCCAAAAATCCCAGCTTCGCGACAGGGTTTTGATGCCGTTCCACATCGCCCACGGGGTCAGGGGCGTGCGGGGCGTTTCGGTCAAGCCCATGGTCTTTTCGGCGCCGGCCGGCGGCCAATCGCGGGCGGTCAGGAAAATCATGAGGCTGAAAAAGAGGGTCTCCGCCGCCACCAGCCGATAGCAGGCCCGCCAGCCCCAGGCCGCGTTCAGGACCGCAATCGGCGCCGCTCCCAAGAGTCCGCCCAAGCCGCCGATGGCGAAAAACGCCGAGCACAGCCCCGAGTATTTCTCCGCCCGAAACCACCGGCCGAACAGGGTCAGGCAGGAGGCGAGGACGACTGCGGTCCCGGTTCCGATCATCACCCGGCCCAGGCAGGCCATGGGGAGTGAGGTGGCTTGGGAGAGGACCAGCGAGCCCAGTCCGGAAAGGAGGTACATGGCGGCAAGGAACCGTCGCGGGCCGAAATAGGCGGCGAGCATGCCGGAAAACAGGATGCTGGCGGCATATCCCCACAGATAAACCGACCCCACCAGGCTGATGCCTTCCGGTGTGAGGGAGAGTTCGCGCATGAGGTCTTTGGCGACCACGGTCATGACCACATTTTGGGCGAAAGGCAACATATAGGCGAGGGAAAGGAGGAGAAAGAGGTACTTCTGGTAAGTTTTCAGGGAGTGGGGGTTCATGGCGACGGTTTCAGTCCTTGAATAATACGGTAAAATGGATCGGGGCGACCGCCCTGCCGTTTTTTATACTCGCCGGGAAATAATAGCAGCCGGTTTATACCGCCTTCGCCGTTCCCGGGCAAAACAGGTTGCAATCATCTCTGCGACAGGCTCTTACTATAGCAGGTGACAACAAAAAAAAATCTAAAAATCGCACCAACGTTAAAGGAGCAACTCCGCCCAGGTGCTACCGGGGAGGGGCGCCGCGTAATTTTAGTGGTTACTCAGATGTAAATATTTGACACATCGGGGTTATCATGAGACAATCGCAAATCGGCGAAAGCATTAGTGACGATAGGACGGAAAACGTTTTTTCAAGGAATTCGGCATGTCCAACGAGGTGCTAAAAATCCATCCCGAACCCACCTCGACTCCCGGCGTCGGCAGGAAGTCAACCCGTTTCCATATAACCGCCCCCGCTGTCGAACCCGCCCCGGCGAGCGCGCCAGCCGCAGCGGAAATCGTGCCTGCCCCCTTTTTTAGTATTGTCCATAAAACCACCCTCTGGATGCTCCTCCTTCTGTTTATTGGTTTGACGGGGTTGACAGCCTTCGGCTACCTGATCTTTAGGCGGCATTGCCTGGATAACTTCGCCAACTCCGCCTACAATACCGCCAAAGCCGTCGCCGCGGTAACCAACGGCGACACCCTGGACCGGGAGCTGGATGGGGGGGAGAAAGGCCCATTCTGGCATGAAACCAAAAGCATGCTCGAAAAAGCCCAGGAAAACACCGCCCTGACCTCAATTTCCATTTTGGAACCGCAGGATGACGAGGTCATGCGCTATTATGTCGCCAGCCATCAGGAGCATTCCTTCGGTTTAAGGCAAAAGCGTTCCCAGTTGCCGCCGGAAGTGCAAAAGGTCTTCGCCACCGGCATGCCGCAACTGACCAAACTCTACAATAACAAGGTCAATAATCCCCTTGGTGACGGCGACCCGTCCATTTCCGCCTACGCCCCCATTCTGGACTCTTCCGGCAAGGTCGTCGCGGTGGCCGGCGTCGACGTCGCCGCGGACAAGGCCCTGTCCGAAGCATACGGTCTGGGCTTGCGTCTGGCCGGCGGGGCGCTCTTTTTGCTGGCCCTCCTACTGACCGGCGTCCTGATTTACAATAGAAAAGATCTCGGCGCCCCCCTGTCCATTCTCACCAACGCCAGCCGCAGACTCGCCGCCGGGCAAGGCGACCTTCCCGCCCTGCCCAACCAAAACAACGAATTCGGCCTCATCTCCCAGCACCTCCAGCAAGTCTCGCAATCCCTCGACAGCCTTTCCCACGGCATGGGCAAGTTTTCCCTGCGCGCCTTTGGCCGCGATCCCGCCGGACTCGCCGCCTCCCCCCTTTCCGGCAGCTATTTCAAAGTCGCCGAAGGGGTGCGTATCGCCATGGCGATAATGGATCATTTTGACGCGATGGTCTATATCATCAACCCGAAGAATTATCAGTTCCTTTACTTCAACCGGAAAATGGAACAGGTCTATGCCTTCACCCCCCAGCACCTCGAAAGCGTCTGCTGTTTCCAGATGATTGGCGATCGGCAAAACGGTCCCTGCACCTATTGTCCCCTGGCGCACCTTTTCAATCAGCGGGCGAGCGGCAACTCGCCCTCCCGCGATTGGGAAAATTTCGACCGCCACTCCCGTTCCTGGCTTGCCTACCGGGCCAGCCTGATCCGTTGGCTGGACGGCAGCCTGGTCCTGGCCTGTTCCGCCCGGAATATCGACAGCCTCAAGGCGAGCGAGGAAAAACGGCAGGAACAGGAACGCCTGCTCGAAGACGCGGTCCGCGCCGCCAATTCCGCCAACAACATGAAATCGACCTTCCTCGCCAACATGTCGCACGGACTCCGCACCCCCATGAACGGCATCATCGGTTTTTCCGAACTCGCCGCCGCCGATCCCGAGCTTACCCCTAAATCCCGGAATTATATCCAGAAAATCCAGGGCTGCGGGCAGGACCTTCTCCTCCTCCTCAACGACATCTTCGACATCGCCAAAATCGAGTCCGGCCAAGTCGCTTTCGAATCGGTTTCCTTCTCCGTGCCGGAAGTTTTCAAACAGTGCGAACGCGTCTACTCCTCCCGCGCCCGCGACAAGGGCCTGCAGTTGTTCTTTTCGATCGAACCATTCTGCGAACAGATCGTCAAAGGCGATCAGGACAAGCTCCGCCAAGTCCTGGTCATCCTGCTGGAGAATGCGGTAAAATTCACCTTGAAGGGCATCATCAAGGTCTCCTGTTCCCTGGTGAGCAACGACGATTCTGGTCTCACGTTCCGTTTCGAAGTTTCCGACAGCGGGCCCGGCATCCCCCCCGAGCGCATCAAAAATATTTTCGACCCCTACCCCGGCAGCAGCCCCGCCGTAAAAAACCCGGAACGCCCGGGTTCCGCCATCGGTTTGTCGATAGCCAAAACCTTTGTGGAAAAAATGGGCGGGAACATCGTGGTCGTTTCCTCTCTCGGCATAGGCAGCAAATTTTCGTTTACCTTGCCTTTCGTTTTGGTCCCGCAGGAAAACCTGAACTGGGACGCAAGCCTGCGGGCCAGGGTGGTCCACTCCGCCCCTTCCGGCGCCGACGACGCGGACAAACCGCATTTCCAGGGCGAAGTGCTGTTTTGCGACGACGACGAAATAAGTATCGAAGTGGCGCTGGAACATTTTGCCGCCCTGGGGCTGCAACCGCGGGTAGTATATAGTGGCGAGGATGCCTTGCGTGAAATCGAACAACGCCGCAAGGAGGAACGTCCCTTCGACCTGATCCTGCTTGACATTCACATGCCGCTCATGACCGGCACCGAAGTGGCGCAGCGCCTCAAGGAAATGGGCAACAGCACCCCGGTGGTGGCGGTGACTTCCAATGCCAGCGATGCCGATCTAAAGGACTATAGCCGGGTGGGAATGAACGATTGTTTGGTCAAGCCTTTCAAGACCACGGATTTGGAGGCGTGTTTGTCGCGCTATCTGCAGCGGGATGACGGGAGGGAAGCTTGAGAGAAGGGCCTTACCAGACACAAAGGAGATTATTTTCCCCATGAATCGAGCGGGGGTTGGTTCGATTTTTCCGAAAAATCCACCTGGAGAAATATTGATGTTGATGGAAGAGGAAAATCGTTTTGATATTCTGATTGTCGACGACGACCGTTCCAATCTTGATGTTTTGATGCATATTCTCAAGCCTGAATATGGGATCAAGGTGGCGAAATCGGGCGCGGCGGCTTTGAAGGTGGCGAATGCGCATCCGCCGGATTTGATTCTATTGGATGTTTTGATGCCGGACATGGACGGCTTCCAGGTTTTGGCCGAACTGAAGGAATCGGATATTACCCGGCATATTCCGGTGATTTTTGTGACCGGTCTGGCGCGGGTCGAGGATGAGGAACGGGGGTTCAGGGAAGGGGCGGTCGATTACATAGTCAAACCCTTCACGCATTCGATTGTCAAGGCGCGGGTCAAGACGCATTTGCAGATTGTCAAGCATTTGCGGACCATCGAACGCTTGGGGATGATTGACGCCTTGACGGACATCCCCAACCGCCGCAGCTTTGACAATCAACTTCCCGTTCTCTGGCGTAATTCCCAACGAAACAAGGAAGAGTTGGGCTTGATGATTCTGGATGCGGACAAGTTCAAAGTCTACAACGACACCTACGGCCATCCCCAAGGGGATGTTTTGCTGCAAAATTTGGCCAAAACCATCATCCAATGTTTGCGGCGCCCTTTGGATTTGGCGGCGCGGATTGGGGGGGAGGAGTTTGCGGTGGTGGTCCCGGGCACCAACCTGGAGGGGGCGCGGCGGGTGGCCGAGACCATTCGCGCGGCGGTCGAGGATTTGGCGATTCCCTGCCTTCATTCCGGGGTCGTCACCAGGGTGACGGTGAGTATCGGGGTGGGGGTGTGCGTACCGGAGGCGGACAACAAGATGCAGGATTTTGTCGCGCGGGTGGATGAACTCCTGTATGCCGCCAAACAGGCCGGCCGGAACCGGGTGCGGGCGGAAACAATTACACTTTAGGCATGTTTGTCTGCCGGCCAGGACAGTTTTGCAGGAGGGGAGCCAGTTGGCAGGAGAGTGACGATGCATACTTCTTGGCGTTTTTGCTTGGCGGCGGCCTTGTTTACGGTGGCTTTTGCGGGCGGGGTTTGCCTACAGGCCCGGGCAGCCGAATACCGGCATCAGGAAAATTCCCTAAATCATCTCGGCATTACTCCCCAGTCGGTGAGTCATAACAACAGCCTCATTCGTCGGGCCCAGATCCGCGATACCAGAAGCATCAACCGGGTCAACGACGCCGAGGTTTACCGCGGGGGCTTGTACTGCGAACCGCGTTACGAAGTTCAGGATTACTGAACGAGTTAATGCGGAATATGCAAAGGGCAGCTCTAAAAATGCTATTTTTAGAGCTGCCCCAAAGCGAATCTGCGTCAAACTCCGTCTTTCCGGTCTGGGTGCCTGAACTTTGGCCGGAAAGACGGTTTTTTTTATTCTTTCGCCATTATGGCCAAAGGGACATTTTTTTGTTTCTCCGATAAAAGCTATTTTTAGTATATTTACTCTTTATCCATTTTACTTATAATTTCTTCCGTTCACTTTTGGCCAGGAACTCCCGTTTCGCCGCTGGGGCGAGGGAGAGGTTTTGAAGAAAGGATTGTTATGCGTAAAATTGTGCTGGCTTTGGCGTTCATCATTGGCATGACCAGTGCGGCCGTAGCCGCCGACAACACCGCTGCGACCACGGCGGCCGGCAACACCAGGGAAGTCGAGCTCCTCAACGGAATCTATTCGGTGGAAGTGCCGGCCAACTGGTGGGTGAAGGAAGACGACGGCAACCAGGGCGTGACCATGTCCCCCACCCAAAACTCCCCTTTCCGTCTCGTAATCAGCTCGCCTCTCCCCGGGATTGAGGACCAGGCCGGCTTTGCCGAATTGGTGGTCAAGGCGATCTTCGAACAGATTGGCGGCGACAGCAAGGTGCTGGCCGAGGAAGTGGAGAAACAAGGCCCGGAAACGCTCATCCGCACCATCTTCAATATCCGCCGGCCCCAAGGCAACATCGACGGCATGCTGGACACCGTCGACCTGAACGGCTACACCATCACCATGCTGATCATCGGCCCGGATGAAAACTTCAACGACTTCCTGCCGGCCGCGGAAGACATCAAGGCTTCCTACGGCCTCGACCCCGACAAGCTGGATGAAAACCACGACGCCCTCGAGGAAATCGCCAAGGCGACGATCGGACAATTGGTTCAGGCGCTGGGGCCGATGCAGGACAGCTCCCTGAACTCCGGCAGCGCGGTTGGGGGCGCCCGCTAAGGCGCGCCTTTGCGGCGACGGGATCTTTTGGCATTGAACCCTGGGTTTTGCAAAATCTCCATTCAAACCGCCGAATGGCGCTTTTGTAAAATGTAAACTTAAAAACCCTTGAAATTCTGGCAAAACTTCAGTTATTACGGAGAAGATTATGCGTTTACACCTTGCGCTGGCTGTTTTCACGGTGGTTACCGTCCTTTCCGCACCCGCTTCGGCGGCTGAGGCGGCGACCGCCCCGGTGGGCATCAGGAAGGGCGTTGAAGCATTTTCCGGCATGGTGCGCGGCACCGTGCGGGTGGACGGCGCCGGCACTAACGCGGCGGTTTACATCGAACAGATTAACGGCGCCGCCCCCATCCGCGTCGCCACCGACAAACCGGCCGATTGGGCCAACCTGAACGGCAAGCCCGTCGCCGCCACCGGCGACTTCCTGGTCTTCAACGGCAATCCGGTCATGCTGGTAAAGCGGGCCAATCCCCGCCGCGACAAAATCGCCCCCCAGCGCGCCAATATCGACGTCAAGGGCCGCGTCCACCTGGACGATCAAGGGAATGTCCTCCTGGACACCCACGACGGATTTGTCAAAATTGCCAATGCCGACGTTGCCGCCAAGCTGAAGGAACTTGGCGTCGGCGTGCAGGTTCGGGCCAAGGGCGCCTTGTCGGTGGGGAATGGGGAACTGGCCTTGAACATCGCGAATTTCGCCAAGGTCCAAAAGCGTGACGGCTCCCACCAATTCGGCGGCAACAATCTCCAGCACCCCAAAAAGGTCGGCAAGGCCGAGCACCTCGGCAAGAAAAAATCCGGTGAACAGCGCGAGAAAAAACAAAAATTGAACACCGGCCACAAGCGGGGGAAACAATCCGGTTATGCCAGCACCGCCGCCGGGCAGACCTCCAGCACCACCGCTCCAGCGGCGACCAAGACCAATATCTTCGGCGGTTCCTCTACCGCCGCCGATGATGACGCCGCCGGCTACATGCCGACCCCCTACGGGGCTTCGCCGGACAATCAGGACGATGAAGATTATTGAGGTTGACTTTTCCGCCGGATTGTAGTTCTACTGAATGAACCGCACGCTTTGTGCGGTTCATTTTGTCGTCTTCGGCCGTTTGCCGGTATCCGATAGAAAGGCTATTATGGCTAACAGTAAAGTTTATTTCACCAACATGTGGGTCACGGATGAGGAGAACACCCAGGCCAAAATGACCCGCCTCATGCGGGCGGCCGGCATGGCCGACCTCGGCTTCGAGAAAAAATTCGCCGCCATCAAGATTCATTTTGGTGAATTGGGCAACCTCGCCTACCTCCGGCCCAATTACGCCCGCACCGTCGTGGACCTGGTCAAGGAACTCGGCGGCAAACCCTTCCTCACCGACTGCAACACCCTTTACGTCGGCTACCGCAAGGACGCCCTGAGTCACCTCGACACCGCCTACACCAACGGCTTCACCCCCTTTTCCACCGGCTGCCACATCCTCATCGGCGACGGTCTCAAGGGGACGGACGACGTCGCCGTGCCGGTCCCGAACGGGGTCGAATTGAAGGAGGCGAAGATCGGCCGGGCGGTGATGGACGCGGATATCATCATTTCCCTGACCCACTTCAAATGCCACGAAGTGAGCGGCATCGGCGGGGCGATAAAAAATATCGGCATGGGCTGCGGCTCGCGGGCGGGAAAAATGGAGCAGCATAATTCGGGGAAGCCGGTCGTGGACACCGATGCCTGCATCGGGTGCGGCAAATGCCTCAAGGTTTGCGCTTGGGACGCCCCCCACATCAGCAATCACAAGTGCTCAATCGATCATGACAAATGTGTCGGCTGCGGCCGTTGCATCGGGGTTTGCCCGACGGACGCCATCTCTCCCCCGTGGGACATCACGGAAGAGATGATGTGCCGGCGCATGGCCGAATACGCGGCGGCGGCCTTGGCGGGCCGGCCGCATTTCCATATTTCCCTGGTGGTGGACGTGGCGCCGTTTTGCGATTGCCATTCCTCCAACGACGTGGCGATTGTGCCTGACGTGGGGATGTTTGCCTCGTTCGATCCGGTGGCGTTGGACCAGGCGTGCGCGGAGGCGGTGAACAGGCAGCCGATCCAGCGGGGAAGCATTCTGGACCGGCCGGAAGCGAAATGCGACGCCAAGGTCGCGGATTATTTCTGCCGGATTCACCCCAGCACCAACTGGCGCACCACTCTCGATCACGCCGAGAAAATCGGGTTGGGTTCGACCAAATACGAATTGGTGGAAATTTGAATTTGGCCGGGCGGTGAATGGGGAGAAGGAGTAGGACGTGTTCGCCAAAATAAAGGAAAGCGCGATATCCGTTATCCCGGTAATGGTTATCGTCATTCTTCTGCATTTCACCCTGGCGCCTCTCCCTGCGGGGCAGCTGGGGCAGTTTATATTGGGGGGGTGCCTCCTTATCCTGGGGCTGGGCGTTTTCCTGATTGGGGCCGATCTGGGGATGGTGCCTTTCGGGCAGCGGGTGGGGTCGGCCCTTACCCACAAGCGGAATCTTCCCCTCATTCTGATTGCCTCCATGATTATCGGCTTCGCCATTACGATCGCCGAACCGGACGTGCAGGTTTTGGCCAGCCAAGTGGCGGGGATTGTCGCGGGGCTGGACAAGGTGCGGTTATTGGTGATGATCGCCTTTGGGGTGGGATTTTTCCTGGTTATCGCCATGCTTAGAGTGGTGCTGCAAATCGCCCTCCCCAAGCTCCTGATCTTCTTTTATGCCCTGGTTTTCTTCGCCTGCGCCTTTACCGATACCGCTTATGTTTGCGTCGCCTTTGATTCCGGCGGCGCCACCACCGGGCCTATCACCGTGCCATTCATCATGGCCATGGGGATTGGCGTGGCGGCGTCGGTGAAAAAAACCGACGGCTCCGACAACAGCTTCGGTTTTGTCGGACTCGCTTCCATCGGTCCCATTGCCGCCGTGGCGTTGATGGGGTTGACGAATCCAATGGCTATGACCCAGGATAGCGGTGAGGCCGAAAATGGCGGCGCGCCGTCATTGTTAGATGCATTTCTTCGGCCGCTGCCGCATATCATGGGGGAAATCACCATGGCGCTCCTTCCCCTGCTGGCGATCTTCATCGTCTTTCAATTGACCATGCTTAAACTCCCTTCCGGTCAGGTCCGGCGCATGCTTAGCGGCTTGTTTTACACCTGGGTGGGGCTGGTGATTTTCATGACCGGGGTGAACGGCGGTTTTACCCCGGTGGGGCGGTCTTTGGGGATGGAACTGGGCGCTCTGTCCGGGGGCTGGACGCTTTTATTGGTGGGTTTACTATTGGGGGCGGTGGTGGTGTGTGCGGAGCCGGCGGTTTGGGTTCTCACGGAGCAGGTCGAGGAGGTATCGGGCGGGACCATTCCCCGTATGATCATGTTGGCGGCGTTGTCGGTCAGCATTGCCTTGGCGGTTGCCTTGGGGATGTTTAGGGTGGTGACGGGGGCGAGTATTTGGTACATGCTAATTCCGGGCTATTTGTTGGCTTTAATTATGACCCGGTATTGTCCCCCGTTGTTTACGGCCATCGCTTTTGATTCCGGCGGGGTGGCGTCGGGGCCGATGTCGACGACTTTCATTTTGGCTTTGACCTTGGGGGCGGCGGTGGCGCGGGGAGGGAATCCGGCCACCGACGCTTTCGGGATGGTGGCGATGATTGCCATGGCTCCACTTATCACCATTCAGGTTTTGGGGCTGGCGTTCAAGCACATGGAGAAGAATAAATGCCGAACTTCCTCGTGAAACAGGCTGACATTTTGATTTGCTTTCTCACGCGCCACCGGGGCCAGTTGTTGGTGGAGGCGGCCAAGGCGGCGGGGGCGCGGGGGGGAACGTTGGCTTTGGGGCAGAGTTTGGCGAACAGCCGGCTTTTGCAGGCGTTATCTTTGGCCGACATCCAGCAGGATGTGCTTTTTATGGTGATGGGGGGGGAGAAGGAGAGGGTGATACGGGCTATCCGCGAGGCGGCGGAGAAGGAGCCGCGGAAATTGGCCGGCACCGCTTTGTTGGTGCGGGTGCCGGAGTTGTTTTTAAATGCCAATTCCATCACCCAGCGTTTTTTGGCGGCGGGGACGCCGGACGCGGCGGAGGCAGAAAAATCTTCGGCTAAGGGCGGGGGGGGGCTGGATGTGTCGTTGGGGGGCGGGGCGGTGAAGGGTTTGTCGGCGGCGGTGGATGAGGCATTGGCTGCGAGGAACAAGGCTATGGATGTGGAATATAAATTGATCACGGTGATTGTCAATGCGGGTTGTGCCGACGACGCGATGGCGGCGGCGCGTAAGGCCGGGGCCACGGGGGGGACCATTTTCAATGCCCGTGGCACGGGAACGCCGGAGGATGTGAAGTTCTTTGGCATAACTCTGGTTCCTGAGAAAGAGATGTTGATGA
Organism: Planctomycetota bacterium; assembly: GCA_031555915.1. Taxonomy (GTDB): domain Bacteria; phylum Planctomycetota; class SZUA-567; order SZUA-567; family SZUA-567; genus JAJBSZ01. The sequence goes on along the minus strand of JAVBTZ010000210.1, from coordinate 838 downwards.
TTGTGGCTAAGCGGGAGCAGGCCAGGGGGATTGTGGCGGCGATTGGCGAGATTCCGGTTTTGGCCAAGCCGGGTGGGGGGATTGTATTTTGTCTGGATGTGGCGGAGTTTTTCCTGTTGGGTCAGCAGACGACTTGGGTGGATGAGGGGTAGCTCTACAACTTTTTTACCGCTTTAATTATAAAACAGCTCTTCTCGAAAACCTCCCATGCGCGAAGCCGACTTATTTCCTCCCGTCAGGCAATGGCTAAAGGAACGCGGATTCACCGTGCATTCCGAAGTGAACCATTGCGACATCGCCGCGCATGACGGCGAGAATTTGCTTATCGTCGAGATGAAGCTCGGTTTGAATTTGGATTTGATATTACAGGCGGTGTCGCGGCAGGCTGCGGACGCCGATGTTTATATAGCGGTGCCGGCGAAGCGCATGGCGGCGGGTCGGCGGCGGGCGGTGACTTCCCTTTTGAAACGCCTGGATATTGGTTTGTTGCTGGTGCGAATGCAGGAGGAGCCGCCGGTGGCGGAGTTGGTGTTTCCGCCGGGTGGGGCGGGGGCGCCGCGGCGGGTGGCGAAGGCGAGTACGGCGAAGATTCTCAAGGAGATGGGGGGGCGGTCTTTGGAGGGGAAGGCGGGTGGAACGGGGGGGAGGCCGGTGTTGACGGCTTATCGGGAGCGGGCTTTGGGGGTGGCGGTGGGGTTGTCGCGGTTGGGTTTGGCGGGGTCGGTGGAGTTGCGGAAGTTGGGAACGGTGGTGCAGACTTCGCAGATTTTGCGGGACAATCATTATGGTTGGTTTGAGGTGTTGGAGGGGGGGAGGGGTAAGAGGTATAAGTTGACGG
>JAVBTZ010000243.1:0-14588 GCA_031555915.1 Planctomycetota bacterium | reverse complement strand
CCAGGCCGATCAGGCCGATGACCTGGCCGGAGGTGATGATGGGGGTGCAGAAGGTGAGTTTTTCCTGGCAGGAGTCCTTGGTTTTGCATTTCTGGCAGATGCGGTGTTTTTTGGGGTTTTCTATGAAGATGGTTTCGTGGTGACTCAGGGCGTAATTGTAGATCTGTCCCGACGATTCGATGTTCTCGCCGACGCTGAAGGAGTAGATTCCCGTTCCCGCCACCCGAATGTGATTGACGTCGATGACTTCGATGTCGACCCCGGTGATGGTGGCGATGGCTTCGGTGAAATGGGTGATGTAGGTGGCAATGCCGCGGAGTGAAGAGGCCATGCGCGCTCCTTCGCAAAACGAGAAAAACCCACTGCGATTCGCAAATTATTATCTCAAATTGCGAAAAAGACAATCCCAAAAAACTTTTTTGCAAATTAATCTCGCCATAACCGTCTAGCCGGCATACAGATGCCAATAGTTTGGATTTTTTGGCACCACAATTGCACTTAATATCCGCCGGCACTCATCCAACTCATTCTCCCGGGCGTTTGTCCAGCCTCCAAGCTGCACCGCCCAACCTCTTTATATCCCCGAAACACGGCGGCAGGAATTCCGCGTGAACCGCTCAAGAGCCGCAGCTCGTTTTTAGCGATGCGCCAGGTTTTTTGTGGGGAGACCATTCATCCAACGGCAGCCCAGAAAGGGAAGGAAACGATGAAAATCAAAAATCGGGAAGAGATCCTTTCGCACGGCGACGTCGAAGCGCGGCGGATTGTTCTTGACATAACCGACAAAACGCTGGAGCGACTCGACTCGTACCGACGCATCAAAAGCATCATGCGCCTCGAAGGTAACATCCTCCACATCGGCGTGCGGCAGTGGGACCTGGCCAAGAAAAAGCACGTCTACCTCCTCGGCGCCGGCAAGGCCTGCAACCACATGGCCATGGCCGTCGACGAAGTCCTGGGGGACAAACTCACCAAAGGCATCGCCATCGTCAAGATTCCCGAAACGACCGACAAGTTCCGCCGCACCGACGTCTATGTCGGCGGCCACCCCCTCCCCAACGCCGAAGGCTACCGCGCCTGCCTGAAAATGCTCGAACTCGTCGACAACGCCGGACCCGATGACCTCTTCATCGTCGTCATCTCGGGCGGCAGTTCCGCCCTGATGAGCTGTCCCATCGAAGGCATCTCCCTCGAAGACGAAATCGTCGTGACGGACGTCATGCTGAAGTCCGGCGCCGACATCTATGAAATCAACGCCATCCGCCGCCACATCTCCCGCTTCAACGGCGGCATGCTGGCGAAACGCATCCAGTCCCGCGGAGCCGAACTCATCGGCTTCGGCATCTCCGACGGCATCGGCACCCCCGCCACCGGGGACATCCGCGTCCCCTACGCCAACTACAAAAGCACCCCCATGGGACCCGACACCACCACCCTCGACGACGCCCGCCGGGTGATTCGCGATTTCGGCGTGGCGGACCGCCTCCCGAAGAATGTCGTCGACTACCTCATGAACGTCGGGCCCGAAGGCGAAACCCCCAAGGCCTTCCCCGACAACACCTATTACCTAATCAACTCCCTCCCCGACTCCTGCATTTACGCCAAGCAAATCGCCGAGGAAATGGGCCTGAACGCCGTCATCCTCTCCTCCTACCTCGAAGGGGAAAGCCGCGACGTCGGGAAAATCTTCGCCTCCATCGCCCGGGAAATCCAGGCCTACGGCAATCCCGTCCAGGCCCCCTGCGTGGTGCTGGCGTCGGGCGAAGCCTACACCACCATCCTCGACAACGCTTCCATCCAGGGCCACGGCGGACCCTCGCAGGAGGAAACGGTCGCCTTCGCCATCGCGGCGGAAAAAACCAAGGGGGCCTGCCTCCTGTCCATGGACTCCGAAGGCACCGACGGCACCACCCCGGTCGCCGGCGGCATCACCGATTCCAAGAGTTACCGCCTGGCGCGCGACAAGAAGATCGACCTGTACGGCGCGTTACGCGGACACGCCAGTTACGAAGCCCTGAACGCCCTCCGCGACACGGTCCTGACCGGCAACACCGGCACCAATCTTTGCGACTTCAACATCATGTACGTACCGAAGGTCTGAAGGAAGGACCCCTCCCATGCCTAAAATCAAGCAGGTCGCCGCCCGGCAATTGGTCGATTGCAAATGCCGCCCCATGGTCGAAGTGGACATTGTGACCGAAGACGGTTATCTCGGGCGCGGCAGTTCGCCGACCGGCAGCTCCGTCGGCCAGCACGAGGCGGCCGTCATCCGCGACGGCAACCCGAACGAATACGACGGCCAGAGCGTCCACCAGGCGGTCGACAACGTCAAAAATATAATCGGCCCCGCCATCATCGGGATGGAGGTCGAGGATCAAGCCGGCATCGACCGCCGCATGATCGAACTGGACGGCACCCCGAACAAGGGTAAACTCGGCGGCAACGCCATCTACAGCGCGTCCATCGCCGTCCTCCGCGCCGCCGCCGCCGGCCGGCGCATCCCGGTTTACCAGCTGCTGGCCGGCGGAAAAATCGCCCGCGTCCCAATTCCCTCCTTTAACATCGTCAACGGCGGCACCTATGGCAAGGTTACTTTGGCCTTCAACGAATTCCTGGTCGTCCCCTACAAGGCGGCGAGCATTTACGAGGCGGTCGAAATCGGCGCCAAATGCCTGCCGGCCCTTGGCAAGGTTCTCCGCCGCTTCCTCAAGGCCGAACCAGCCGTCGGCCGTTCCTACGGCTGGGCCGCGCCGTCCGACGACCCGGACGTCGTTCTCGGTCTCATGCAGGAAATGCTCGATGATACAGGACTGTCCGGAAAAGTCGCCTTCGCCCTCGACTGCGCCATGAGCGAAATGTACGACGCCGCGTCGAAGCGTTACCTCCTGAAAGGGGAAAAAGTCAGCGCCGAGCAGTTGATCGGCTATATGGCGGGGTTGACCGAAAAGTATCCCCTGGTGTTTGTCGAAGACCTCCTCGACGAAAACGACTGGGAGCATTACCCCAAGGCGGTCCAGCGTATCAGGAAAACCCTGATTATCGGGGACGACCTCACCGTCACCAATCTGTCCCGCATCAAGCGCGCCCACGAGTCCCGGGCCATTCACGGCTTTGTCCTGAAGCCGAACCAGGTCGGCACCATCACGGAAGCCCTGGAGGCGCACCGTTACGCCGCCCAGAATGGGCTCATTTCCATACCTTCCGGCCGGGCCGGCGGGGTTATCGACGACATCGTCATGGATTTTTCGGTCGGCCTCCAGGTTCCCATCCAGAAAAACGGCGCCCCCCGGTCCGGCGAACGCATCGACAAGCTGAATTTCCTCATGCGGGCAGACGACACCAACCCGGGTTGCCGCATGCAGGACATCGCGGGGTTGGTAAAATTTTAGGAAAACGAAGCGGGTTGCCGCGACGACTAATCAATTATTTGCAGGAAAGGAACCACGACATGTCAGGAAAACGCACCGATTTTCTCTACCTCTCCGAACCGGACATGATTGCCGCCGGCATCCTGGACGTCAAACGTTCGGTGGAAGTGGCGGAAGAAACCTTCGCCTTGTTGAGCGAAGGAGATTACCTCATGGGCGGCAGTAATCACAACAGCCACGGCATGGGCATCATTTTCCCCAAGGAAACGAAATTTCCCAATATGCCGGTCGCCGGCCCCGACCGCCGCTTCTTCGCCATGCCCGCCTACCTGGGCGGCCGCTACGACGTGTGCGGGGTGAAGTGGTACGGTTCCAATCAGGCGAATCCCGCCAAGGGTCTGCCGCGTTCGGTCCTCACCGTTCAATTGAACGACAAGGACACCGGGGAACCGCTGTGCCTGATGTCCGCGAACCTGCTTTCGGCCATGCGCACCGGGGCCGTGCCGGGCGTCGCTTCGCGTTATCTTGTGCGTAAAAACGCCGCGGTGGCGGCGGTGGTGGGCTGCGGCCCCATCAACAAGTCCTGCTTCACCGCCATCGCCTCGCAGCTCCCGGGGTTGAAGAAGGTGTACTGCTTCGACGTGTTCGAGGATAAGGCCAAGGAATTCGCGGATTTCTGCACCACCGAACTGAAAATTGAAGGGAAGGCGGCCAAGACCCTGGAAGAGGCCTTCGCCGACGCCGACGTCATTACCATCGCCGCCTCCCGCCTGAAGCCCCTGTATCTGGAAAGCAAGTGGCTGAAGCAGGGCGTCACCGTCCTTTTCTCCGGTCCCGGCAAGGGGGACGACGATTTCTGGACCAAAAGCCGCATCGTCTACGACCACATCGGCCTGCATGAAGCCTACGTGGAGGAGGCCATCACCTCCGGCGACAAGGCCGGATATTACGCCGGCGTCATCGGCGGCCCGATTTACACCCTTATCGACGCGGGGAAAATTCCGCCCCTCAAGGGTTCCACCGGCCTTGGGGACATCGTCCGCGGCAAGGCGCCCCGGCGTCAGAACGACGAGGAGAACATCATCTTCGTCGCCTGCGGCATGGCGGTGTTCGACGTGTCCCTGGGTTACGACGTCTACCAAAACGCCTTGAAGAAAGGCATCGGCACCAAACTGCTGCTGTGGGATGAACCGCACTTGAAATAGTCCTTCACGTCACCTCCCCGCAGATGAAAACGGAGACGCCTAATGTCACTAGCCATTTTGGTGCTTGCCTTTCTCGCACTGATGATAATCGGCCTGCCGATCTCGTTCAATCTCATCGTCAGTTCGATGGTCTATGTGTTGGTCAGAGGCTACGACCTCATGCTCATCGGCAACAAAATGTACGAGGGTATGAGCAGTTTTTCCTTTCTGGCGGTGCCGTTTTTCGTCGCCACCGGGCAGTTGATGCTCAAAGGCAAGCTCCTGGAGACGTTGATTGAATTCGTCAATGTGATGTTTGGCCGTTACAAGGGCGCGGTGGCGATTGTCACCATCGCGTCAAGCCTGCTGATGGGGGCGATTGTCGGTCTGGCGGTGGCTTCGGCCGCCGCCTTGGGGGTTTTCCTCATCCCCATGATGAAAAGGCAGGGCTACAGCCCCGCCTTCGCCGCCGCGGTGATGTCGTCGGCTTCGCTCCTCGGTCCCATCATGCCCCCGAGCGTACTGATGATTATGTATTGCATCGCGGTCGGGAAAACCTCCATTGCCGGGCTTTTCCTTACGGCGGTTACTCCGGCCATACTTATCGCGGTCGGGCAAATGCTGGTCGCCAGCCGCATCTCCTCCAAGCGGAACTACCCTTCCTTTCCCCCGGTGCCGTGGCCGGCGAAAGTGCGGGCCATCAAGCGGGCCATTCCCGCCCTACTGTTGCCGGTCATTATTCTCGGGGGCATCTTCAGCGGCATTTTCACCATCACGGAAGCGTCGTCCGTAGCGGTCCTGTATAGCGGTTTTCTGGCCATTTTCGTGAACCGGGCCATCAAGTGGAAGGATATCCCGCAAATCTTCCTGGAGTCCGCCCTCACCTCGGGTCTCGTCCTCATGCTTGCCGGCGGCGGCAGCGTCATGGCCTGGGCCATCGCGAACGAACGGGTCCTGTCGAGCATCATCGAACCCCTGTCCCAGATTCCCCCCTGGCTCTTCCTGCTTCTCGTGAACGTCATCCTGCTGATCGTCGGCTGGTTCATGGACGACTACGCCTCCGTTGTCATCCTCGCCCCGATTATCGCCCCCATCGCCTGGTCCCTGGGGATTCAGCCCCTTCACATCGCCGCCGTCATCTGCATCAACCTGGTGGTGGGTCTGGCGACCCCGCCCTTTGGCATCACCCTCTTTGTCACCAGTCCCATTGCCAAAGTTAAAATCGAGGACACGGTGCGGGAGGCGGTTCCCTTCCTGATTGTCACGATCGGTGTGTTGCTGCTCCTTACTTTCGTTCCCGAGTTTTGTCTGTTTCTTCCCCGAACTTTCGGCTACCTTTGATTAGAAAAGGAATGTTTATGAGAAAGATTTTCCTGGTTCTTGCGGCTGCCCTCGCCTGTTTCGCCGTCGCCGCCGTCCCCGCCCTGGCCGGGCAGAAAGTGGAAATCCGCATCTCGGCCTGCAATTCCATGGATCACCCGCAAACCCTCGGCCTCATGCTCATGAAGGAATATGTCGAACAGCACACCGGCGGCAACGTCCAGGTCCATGTCTTCCCCAACAGCCAGCTCGGGGACGAACAGGTGTCGGTCGAACAAGTCCAGATGGGCTCCCTGGAAATGGCCACCGCCTCCATTGGCCCCATCGTCGTCTTCCAGGACAAGTTTTCCGTTCTGGACATTCCTTTCCTTTTCGACAACTACATGGAAGCCTGGGCGGTCCTGGACAGCAAGATCGGCACCGATCTCCTCGACACCCTGGAAGAGGTCGGACTTTACGGCCTGGGCTACATGGAAAACGGCTACCGCCACGTCACCAACAACGTCCGCCCCATCAAGTCCAAGGGCGATTTTGGCGGCTTGAAAATCCGCACCATGCTGGCCCCCCTGCACATCAAGAACTTCCAGGCCCTCGGCGCCAACCCCACCCCGATTCCCTTCCCCGAAGTGTACATGGCCCTGTCGCAGCGCATCGCCGACGGCCAGGAAAACCCCCTCGCCAACATCTGGGACATGAAGCTCATCGAAGTCCAGAAATACGTCTCCCTCACCGGCCACATCTACGACGCCATGCCCCTCGTCACCAACCTCAAGTGGTTCAAGAGCCTGCCCGCCGACTACCAGGCCATCATCCGCGCCGGCGCCATCCTCGGGCAAAACTACTCCCGTTACGTCAATGCCGGCCGGGAAGACCTGATCGTCCGGACCCTCACCAAGCAGGGGATGCAGATTAACGAAATCGACCAGGCCGACAAGGACGCCATCAAGGCGGTCTCGCAGCCGGTGGTGGCGGAGGAAGTGAAGAAGATCGTCGGAGCCGAATATGTCGACAAGTTCCTGGCCGGCATCAAGAAGGTCAAGGCCGACGTGGTGAAAAGCGTGGAATAGCGGGACTTTTTTTGGGGAAATCGAGGCAACCGCCGCTCGATTTCCTCGAAAAGCCCACCGGGCAGCAAATCCGAATCGTGAATCAGAAAGGCGCTCTTCATGCTTGACTTGGCAGACAGAATCATCCGCCTGATTTCCAAAGGCGTTCTCTACGTCATCATCGTCATCGGGTTTGTCATGCTTGGGGTGTCGTGGGCGCATATATTCTGCCGCTATATCCTGAACGACTCCCTGAGCTGGTCGGAGGAACTCCTGAAGATTCTCCTGGTTTGGTTCTGCCTCTTGAGCGCCACCTTCATCTCGGTTCGGAGAGAACACGTCAGCATCGTCATCTTCAAGCAGCAGTTCCCGGGACCGTTGAGGAAGGTCGCGGATATCGCCGTGTCCTTCCTCATGTTCCTGGCGGCGGCGTTGATGTTGTATGTGGGGATTCGCCTTTCCGGCTGGGTGGGAATACGGAAAAGCCCGGCTCTCCGCATCCCCTACGCCTATATGTACGCCTCCATTTACGTCGCCTTCGGCCTGATGACCTTGTATGAACTCCGTAATTTCCTGGCCGACCTGGTCGCCCCCGGCCGCGCCCCCGCCATGGTCGACGCCGCGCCCATCCCGGGTATCGACGTGCCGGAGGAGCTGCATGACCGGGAAACCAACGTTTAGAGCGGTTCCAATAAGGAGAAGCAACGGATGAACGAGTTGTACTCGGTGGCGGCAACGCCGGAAGGCCAGGTCTACAGCGACCGGGTCGAGAAAACCGGCTGCCGAATCGGACGTGACGTGGAACTGGTGCAGGTGGTGACCGCGGCCGACGTGGAAATTGACGAGCCGCAGGCGGACGCGTTGGTCGAACGTTCCATCCTCAATCCGATCGGGTCCCCCCGCCTGCGGGAAATCGCCGCCGGCAAGAAAACCGCCGCCATCATCGTCTCAGACGCCACCCGCGGCGTCGATACGGCGCGGGTCCTCCCCTATCTTATGCACGAACTGGAGCTCGCCGGCTTGCATCTGGACAACGTGGTCGCGGTCGTCGCCCTTGGCGTTCACCGGGACGCCAGCGATGCCGAAATGGCCGCCATGCTGGGCAAATACAAGGGGAAGCTCCGTATCGTCAACCATCTGCCCTGCGACAGCCGGGAATTGGTGGACGTGGGGACGACCAGCCGCGGCAACCGCATTCAGGTGAACCGGACCGTATACGAGTCGGAAGTGCGTATCGGCATCGGCAAGGTGGAGCCGCATGAATTCGCCGGTTACTCGGGCGGCCGCAAGTCGGTCCTCCCCGGAGTGGCCGGGGAACAAACCATTCTCTACAACCACCGTCCGGAAATGCTCTCCGACCCCAAGTCGGCCCCATGCGTTCTGGACGGCAACCCGATTCACCTCGACATGCTGGAGGCAGCCGGCCTGCTGGGAGTGGATTTCTTCGTCAACCTGGCGCAAAACGCGCGCGGGGTGCCGGTCGCCGCCTTTGCCGGGGACATCGTCCAATCGCACCGGGCGGCGGTGGCGTTCCTGGAAGAACGGTACGGGGTCGAGGTGTCCAAAGAGGCGAACATTTTCCTTACCACGCCCGGCGTGCCCCTCAATATCGACTTCTATCAAGCGGTGAAACCGCTGTTCGGCCTTTATCCCATTCTGAAAGAAAACGACATCATCGTCCTCTACGCCGAGTGCCGCGAGGGCCTCAACTCCGTGGACATGCTGGCTCCGTTCAAGCATGGTTCCACCCCTGCGGAAGTGGTTGCCTACCTGCACGGCAATTACCGCATCCAAATGGATCAGGCCCTGCTTCTCTGCAAGATTTTCCTGAAGAAGGTGCGGATTATCGTTTGCTCCCCCGGGGTCAAAGACGAGGAGGTGCGGACGATGCTGATGTTGCCGGAGCCGTCGGTGCAGGCGGCCTTGGACCGGGCCGTTGCCCTGAAGCGGCGGGACGGCGCCATTCCACGGCTGTGCGTTTTTCCGCAGGCGCAGCGGGCGGTGATTCGAACTTAAAACCTGAACCCTGTTACCCATTCAGGCAGGAAGGAGTGCGCATGAACTATGAAACAGTGGAAGTAATTGAATTGACGCAACAAATGGTCCGCATAGAAAGCACCAACGTCGGCACCTACGAAGAGGAACTCAGCAAGTTCATCGAGGATTGGCTGAGGAAGCATACCCGGGCCGTAATCAAACGCGAGGAACTGGCGCCGAAACGCTTCAATGTCGTCGCCACCCTCAAGGGCGCCGTCTCCCACCCCAACCTGATTTACATCGGTCACATGGACACGGTTCCCTTCGGTTCGGGCTGGACCGTCCCCCCCTTGAGCGGGCAAATAAAAGACGGCAAAATGTACGGCCGCGGTTCCAACGACATGAAAGCCGGCCTCGCCGCCGCCATGATCGCCTTCCGCGAAGTGGAAAAGGAGTGCCTCGCCCAAAAGATTACCCCGAAAATGGATTTCGTCCTGGTCGCCTCGGCCGATGAGGAGGACGCCATGATCGGCGCCGACCGCATCGTCGACCTGGGTATCGCCGACAAGCAAAGCCTGGTCATCGACATGGAAGCCACCGGCGGCATCAAGAACGCCGGCGAATACCGGGACGATTCCCCGTTGTACATTCTCATGGCCCACAAGGGGAAAGCCTGGTTCGACATCACCACCCACGGCGTTTCTGCCCACGGCAGCACCCCGGGTAAAGGCGTCAACGCCATCGTCGCCATGGCCGAAGTCATTCTGGAAATCCAGAACCGCCTCGCCAAGTATCCGGCGCATCCGGTCATGGGTCCCTCCACCGCCTGCTTCGGCACCATCGCCGGCGGCCTCAACACCAACATGGTGGCGGAAAAGTGCTCGGTAACCATCGACATGCGGATTTCCCCGCCGCTGACGGTGGAAGGCTCCTTCCAGCTGGTCGCCGACGCCATCGCCGCCGGCACCGCCAAGGTGCCCGGTTCCAAAGGCGAATACCGGGTCATGTCCAAACGGCCGTTCGTCAACGAAGATCCGAAATCCTCGGTCATGAACGCCATCAAGGCTTCCTGCCAGAAAGTCCTGGGGCGTAAGGCCGAAAGCTTCTTCGCGCCCTGCTACACCGACTCCGGGGTCATCGGCAGCCGCACCGACAACGCCAACAGCATGTCCTTCGGCCCCTATGGCAGGGGCTTGCACGAGCCGGACGAATACGTCGACTGCCGCTCGGTTATCGATGTGGAAAAGGTCCTGCGGGAGGTGGCGCGGGGGTTCGTGTTATAGCGGCAAAACCAACCTGCGATGTGAACATTGCCTGGTGAGTTGATATCTTTCTTTACAGGAGTAATGGAAATGAAGAAACGTCTCTTTGCGGTAGCGGCGGTAATTATTGCCATCGCGCTTCTCGCGTGCGGCGGCGCCAAGGCGGCGGCCCCCGAGCTTACGATTAAGATCGCCCACGTCATCGCCGCCGGCACCCCGCTGGACAAGATGGGGCACAAATTCGCCGAATTGGTGAAGGAAAAATCGGGCGGCAAGATTGTGGCGGAGGTCTACCCCAATTCATCCCTCGGCGGCAACCGCGAATTGTGCGAACAACTGCAGTTGGGTTCCCTGGAAGTGGCTGTTCCGGCGATCGCCTTTGTCGGCGGCTTCACCAAGTCGACGATGGTCCTGGATCTCCCGTACCTGTTCAAGAACAACAAGGCGGCGGAAGCGGTGCTGGACGGCGAAGTGGGGCAGTGGATCGCGTCGGAACTGCGTAAACAAGGCTTCGTTTGCCTCGGCTACGCCGCCCAGGGCTGGCGCCACGTCACCGCCAACCGCGAAATCAAGACGCCGGCCGACATGAAGGGGCTCAAAATTCGGGTCATGGAAAACCCGCTCCATATCGCCCACTTCAACACCCTTGGCGCCTCCGCGATTCCCATGGCGTTCTCGGAAGTTTTCACCGCCCTGCAGCAGGGCGCCATCGACGCCGAGGAAAACCCCTGGTGCAACATCGACCTGAGCCGCTTCTACGAAGTCCAGAAATACATCATCAAGACCGGCCACATCTACGATCCGCTCCCCTTCATGTATTCGGAAGTCCTGTGGGACAAACTGACCCCCGAACAGCAGAAGATAATCAGCGAAGCGGCCAAGGAAGCGATCGCCTTCGAGCGGGCGCTATGCTATCAAGACGAAATCGACACCGAGAAGAAAATCGCCGCCCTCGGCACCAACGTCATCATCACCCTCACGCCGGAGGAACGCGACGCCTTCCGCAAGGCCGCCCAGCCGGTGTACGATAAGTACCGCGGCCAGATTGGCGCCGATCTCCTGGACAAGGTCATGAAGATTCAAGAAAGCGTGAAATAACCCTACAACTTAGTTTCTGCCAAGCTCTTCCAGACAACCGCCGTTTTTCCCAGAGTGGGGCGGCGGTTGTTTTGGGTCGGGGCCGGGCGGACGGAAGAAAGCCGGCGTGGGTTGCCACACCGCCCCCGCCGGCAAGGAGACCGTATGCAAAACGAAAAAACCCCCTTTTACGACAAAATAGAAGTCACCCTCATCATTCTGCTTTTCGCCTTCATGGTGATAATTTCCGGCTTCACCGTGTTCAGCCGTTACTTCCTGTCCTTCACCTTTTCGTGGGCGGAACAAATCACCCGCGTCATGTTTGTCTGGCTCACCTTTGCCGGCATAAGTTGGGCCGGGCTCCTCGGGCACCACATGCGCGTCAATCTGCTCAGCAAGTTCCTCGGCAAAAATGGCCGGTACCTGATGTGGATTGGCGATTTCATCACCGTCGTTTTCGGTCTTTACATGGCTTACAAAATCTACGGCATCCTGATGACGAATTACCGGCGGGAGCAGGTATTCTCGGCCATGCCCTGGATGCCGGTTTGGATAATGTACCTTGCCGGCGTTCTTGGCATGATCGGTTTGGCCGTCCGCACCATCCAGCGTAATATCCGCGCCCATCGCACTCCCCAAAACACGCCCCCGTCCCAAATCGATGCGACGGTCCAGACCCATGAGGAGGCCCGCTAATGCTGACAACCCTGCTAGTGTCCCTCGGCGCCATGTTGGCGTTGACCGTCCCGATCGCCGTCTCCATCGCCATCTGCACCCTGGCGGTGTTCGCCATATTCTTCCACAACACGACCATGGACACCATGCTGGCGCAGGCCATGGTCACCAGTTCCGACAGCTTCCCCATGCTGGCCATTCCCTTCTTCATGCTGGTCGGCACCCTGATGGAACGGACCAAAATCGCCAAGCAGTTGGTCGACGTGGCCGAAGTCCTCACCGGCGCCATGGCCGGGGGCCTAGGGATGACCACGGTGGTCGGGGCGATTTTCTTCTCGGCCATTTGCGGTTCCGGCCCGGCCACCGCCGCCGCCATCGGCGGCATCATGATGCCGGCCCTGTTGTCGCAGCGCTATAGCCGCGAATATTGCGGCGGCCTTATCGCCTGCTCCAGCGTCATCGGTCCCGTCATCCCCCCCAGCATCCCCATGATCATGTTCGGCGTCTCGGTGGGGGCGTCGATCACCACCATGTTCATGGCCGGGTTCATCCCCGGGCTGATGCTTGGGGCGGCCTGCATGCTTTACAATTATTACATTTCGAAGAAACGCAACTACAAGGGGGTCGACCTCAACCTGACCGGCAAACAAAAATGGCAAGTCATCTGGAAGGCCGCTCCCGCCCTGATTATGCCGGTAATCGTCCTGGGAGGCATTTACACCGGGCTTTTCACCCCCACCGAATCGGCGGTGGTCGGTGTCATGTACGCCTCGTTCCTGGGCTTTTTTGTTTACAAAAACCTGAATTTCAAGATGTATAAGGAAGCGGCCCTGGATGCGGCCATCACCTCGGGGACCACCATGTTCATCCTTGGGGGCGCCATCACCTTCGGCCGGCTCATGACCATCGGCAAGATTCCCCAGACCCTGACCTCGATGATGACCTCCATCAGCAGCTCGCCGGTCGTCATCATGCTTATCGTCAACGTCATTCTGGTCTTCGCCGGCATGCTGGTGGACACCATTTCCTGCATCATTATTTTCGCGCCCCTGTTCACTCCGGTTCTGGTGTCCCTCGGGTACCATCCGGTTTACATTGGCGTTATCATGGTCATCAACCTTTGCATCGGCATGGTCACGCCCCCAACCGGCGTCAACACCATGGTGGCGCAGCGGGTGTCGGGGGCCTCTTTCGAGGGGGTGGTCAGGGAGGCGGCGCCGATTGTAGTCATCCAATTTGCGGTTTTGGCCATCATGATTTTCTTCCCGTCGTTCGTCATGATCGTTCCCAAACTTCTCGGCATGGTTTGAACGGAAGGCCGTTCAGTGCGAGTCCACCCCTGACAACAAGGAAACAGACAATGCAGGCATTCATCGAAAAGATCAACGGCCTGGCCGAAGCGCACCGTGACGACATGGTCAAATTGGTCCAGGACCTGGTCAAGTCGCCGAGCGACTCCGGGCACGAGGGCGCGGTCGCCGCTATTCTCGAAGGCAAGCTGAAACGGCTTGGGTTCGACGAGGTGAGCCGCGACAAGTACGGTAACGTCGTCGGTCTCTACAAAGGAACCGGCGGCGGCAACAACCTCATGTTCAACTGCCACATGGACCAGGTCGCGACCGGCAATGTCGAGGATTGGCAGTACCCACCTTACGGCGGCGTGGTCGCTGAGGGTCACGTTCACGGCCGCGGCGCCGCCGACACCAAGGGCGCGATGGCGGCGCAGATTTACGGGGTGTATCTCCTAATCGCCAACCATATCCGCTTGAAGGGGGACGTCTACCTGACCTTTGTCATCGACGAGGAACCGGGGGACATGTGGGGCATGAAGATGTTCTGCAACGAATACCTGAAGGGCAGGAAAATCGACCTGTGCATATTGGGGGAGGCGACCTGCCTCGACGTCTTCCTCGGCCACCGCGGCCGGGCGGAAATTGAGCTCCTGAGCCGCGGGGTGATGTCGCATTCGAGCGCGCCGTGGCTGGGCGTCAACGCGGTGGACAAGATGGTGAAGGTGCTGTCCAAGGTGGGCAGCCTCGAGGCGGGTTTGCAGGACGACGCGTTTCTCGGCAAAGCCTCGCAGGCGGTGACCCACATCAGTTGCAAGCCGGGCTCCCTCAGCACCGTCCCCGATACTTGCCTGGTCAGGATTGACCGGCGCTATGTGCCGACCGAATCGGTCGAGGCGATTCTTGGCGATTTCCGCCAATTGGTGGCGAAATGCAAGGCGGAGGATTCGCAGATAGACGTGACGGTGTCGGTCCGCAAGACCGAACACCAGAGTTACACCGGCATAGCCGGCACGGATTTGATGGACAAGCCGGCCTACCTGGTGCCGCAGGATCATCCCTTGGTAGTCAAGACGGTGGCAGCGCTGAAGCGGATCGGGCAGAACCCGGGGTTTGGCAAGTGGAATTTCGGCACCGACGGCGCCCACACCAATGCGGTCCTGAACATTCCCACCATCGGCTATTCCTGCTGCGAGGAAATCTATACCCACCGGTCGAGCGATCGGGTCAAAATCGATTATCTGGTGAAGTGCGCCGCCGGCGTCGCCAGTATTTGCCTGGGGGTGTGCGAGAGTTAAGCACCTGGGTTGCCAGGGTGTCCAAAACCAATAAAGCAAGGCCGCAGCCCTAAGCCGCCGCGCAAAAATAAGTTGGTTAGTTTTATTTAACC
>JAVBTZ010000120.1:0-13572 GCA_031555915.1 Planctomycetota bacterium | reverse complement strand
AAGCTGCCGACGGCGTCGACGAGTTCAGTGCTTTCGAGACTGCCCAGGGTGGTGACCCCCTCTTCACCGGCCGCAGCGGTTGAGACCAGGCCAAAGAGGGCGATGGCGCAAATGAAAACGGCAAGAACGGGGTTCTTGCGGACATTGGTTTTAAAGTAGGTAACCATGGCGGTTCTCCTTTATAACACTTGTATACTACAGTGACAAAGATGTTCTAAAGAGATATTTTGTATATTTCAATCTACAATATTATTCTTTCACTTTCGTGACTTTTTCCCCCTTTCGCAACCGCCGCTTTTTTTGCGCCGGCGCCGGTTTTTCCCGATTTTTTGCCTGTTTTTCAGGGCTTTTTGCCTTGGCCAAAGCGGCCCCCGGCGGTTGACACGCCAAATTCGCGAAGCTTCGGTTTTGCCGGCACGGCTTCGGGTTACGAAAAAAACGCGCCGGGATAAATCCCGGCGCGCCATAGATTCAGGAAAAACTTCGTTATCCCACCACCAAATTCGCCAAAATATCTTCTTCCGGCGCCTCCTCCCCTTTCTTCGGCGCCTCCGGCTCGGGATGCGGCCAGCGCAAGAACGCCGCCTCCCCTGGCGGCAGCAAATCCAAATCCGACGCCGCCATCTCCACAATTTCCGGGCTTACCTTCGTCTCCTCCAGGCCATAGGCAATCACCAGGGCCAACTCGCACAGGCGGTTGATTTGCCGCGGATAGCCCTTGGAAAACTTCACCACCAATTCCGCCGCGTGTTTGGTGAATATCCCCTGCCTGCTCCCCGCCGCCTTCAATTTCGCCAATATGTACAGCCGCGTCTCATCCTCCGACAACGGCTCCAAAACCGCCCGCACCAGCAACTGGCTGTCGAACCGGCTCGCCCCCTCCAGCCGCCGTTCCATATTCGCCTGCCCCACCAATAATATGGACAAGGCTTTCATCCCGTCTATTTCCAGATTTAGGAGGGTGCGCATGATTTCCAAAAAACCCGTGTCCCGGGCGGTCTGGACGTCGTCCACCACCAGGAGGACCGGCTGATCCTGCCCCGCCCGCTGCAGCAGGAAGCGCTGCAACTCAACCAGTCCCTCCGACCCCGCCGGCACCGCCGCCGCCGCCCCAGGGTCAAGCGCGGCAAGAATCTCCCGCGCCCCGCCGGCAGGGGCCGGCAGATAAGCCGTCAACCAGCGCGCCGCCATGAACTCCGCCAGGAGTATCCGCGCCACTCGGGTCTTACCCGAACCGGGCTCGCCATAGAGCCCCGACGCCCCCATTCCCATGCCCAGGGCATAACGCAGCTTCGCAATCGCCAAAGTGGCGGAATGCGTGGGGACAAACGTCTCGGGACGGTTGTCATTCCCAAACGGCAGGAAATCGAGACCCCAGAAGCTGGTGTAAAGCATCGCGCCCTATCTTCTCAAGCGCCCGTCAACAATAACCCCGCCACCCGCACTCCCGCGTCGGCCAGGGACCCCGCCGCCTCACGCAGACCCGCCACCCTGCTGACCCCGCAATATCCCGCCAAAGCCGTGGCTCCCGCGTGCCGGCAGGCGATCAAGGGTTCCCCCGTTTCCATCGCCCCGCAGGCGATTATGGAAAAATTGAACACCGTGTGCAACTGCTGCATCAAGGCCGCCACCTGGCGATCGTTAAGGACCTCGTCCCCCTCGCGGTCGCTGGCCCGCGCGGGGAGGACGTAGAGATTGTCCTCCTCCGAATACATCAGGGCCTCCCCCAAGCGGCAGGCCCCCCGCAGAATGTCCGCCAGGGTGAAGTATTTCGACGACAACCCGAGCCGCCGGGCAATCTGCGGTTTCTTCATGTCGAAATCGGCCAGGAGCACCCGGTAGTCCACCCGCTTCGCCGCCGCCAAGGCGAGGCGTATCGCCACTTCGGTCTGGCCGTCGCCGCGCCGGGGATTGGTGATGGCGAGGGAGGGCCGGTCCGGGGTCTGGGAAATCAGGCTCGCGACCACGTCCCGGGCCCGGCTTTCGAAGGCTTCCATCCCGGCGAGGGGAAGGTAGGCGAAACGCCGCACCTTCCGGGCCAAGCGCAGACCCACCTCCGCCGCGGCCAGGGAAGTCGCGGTCATCGCCGCCGCGGTGGGGGGGGTGATATGGGTTGTGGCCACGCCGGACATGGTCGCCGGCACCGGCGGCGGCCGAACCGGACCTTTGGTTTCAATCACCGTGTCGGCGGTGGTCGAAGGGGCGATGGCGGCGAAAAAATCTTCCAGATCGATGTCCCGGCCGAACAGATCCGAAGCGTCGAGGCGTTCGGTATCGTTCACCGAAGGGAGATCCGTTTCCGTGGGGGTCGTGAAGCCTTCCGCCCCCAGCGCCTCCCTTACGGGCCGGTAGTCCGGGCTTTGATCGAGATCCCCGTCCAGCATCTCCAATACCCGCAGCGCTTCGTCCGCCTCGCGCGGCCGCGCCACCCTGACCTGTTCGGCCGTCGGAGCCGGCCGCGAGGCGGAGGGATTGGCGATGGGGATATTCAGGGCGTTCCTGGCCAGCAGTTTGTCGAAGGCGTCGTCGGCGGTCATGGCCGGTCCTCGCTAAGGTCGGGTTCCCTGGTCCAAATTTGTCCGGCGGTGGCCGGCAGGGTCAAGTCCAAGGCCCGCGGCGGCGGCGGCCGGATCAGCCCGTCCCGCGCAGTATACCATTTATAGCACAACAAAAAGGCCAGCAGCAAAAACAAAACGCCCAGGAACCACCGTCCCCAGCGCCAGCGGGCGGCGGCGGGATAGATCTTGCCCCGTCTGGCTTCGGGGGCCGGTTCTTCGCTCTCGACCGGCGCGGGGGTGAAAAGATAGCCGCCGATGCGGTTTCTATTTAAATCGCCCTTCATGGTGGCGGCGGCGTTCTTGTGCGTTTTCACGTCGAAGGCGGGGAGGGCGGCGAGAACGGGCAGGCGCAGCATATGCCGCGCCTCCGCGGCGTTGCGGAACCGCCGCGCGAAAATTTCCCGCCAAAGCATCGCCAGCGCCCCTGCCGCCAGGCCCGCCAACAATCCCCACCACACCGGCCGCCACGTCGGGACGAAACGCTGCTCGACCAGGCGTCGGCCGGCCAGGGAAATGTCCAGCCAAGGTTTTTCCAGGAGATCCGCCGCCACCGTTTCCACCGCCATTACCGGGACCTGGGGGGCTGCCTCTACCGCCGGTTCCGGCGCGGCCGGCGGCGGCGGCGTGGCAACGATGCGCTTGATGGGAACCGGAACCTGCCGCGCCTCGGCCAGTTCGATCTCCCGTTGGGACAGGCAGCGTTCGAAATTGACCGTTTCGTCGAGCAGGCACTGGACGGCCTGGTCCTGGCGCTGGCTCCGCTCGTCCAGGCTGTCGGCCGTGGCGGCGGCGGCTTCCCATTCGAGATAGAGGTTGGCGAGGCGGGTGGCGCGCTCTTCCGCCTTCTTGTTGGCGCGTGCGTCGGGGGTCAATTCCTTCAACACCGCTTCGATGGTGGCCAGTTCCCGCCTGGCGTCCTTGACGAAAGGATGCTCCTCCGTGCAGGTTTCCAACAGCAATAACAGGTGGCGAAAAATGCTGTCGCGGCGGGCGAAGAGTTCCACCGCCTCGGGTGGGACCTGCGGCGCCTCCGCCGCTTCGGCCGCCTTTAGCGCCTGTTCGTAGCGATCCGCCAGGCGGTCGGCGCGTTCGCGGGCGTTCAGGGCCTCGAAAGCCAGGCGGTTCTGCGTCTCCCGGTTCGCCTCGTAGCGGCGCAGGCTCGCCTCCCGATCCGCCACGGCCATTTTGACGGAATTTTCCAGCAGGTTGATGTGGGCCAGCCGGGCGCTGTTGGCGACGTCGTCGATGACTTCGCGGACGGGCGGTTCCGGCGGGATGCGGGCGGCGGCGCGGACTGGCGCGGCGGGAGCGGAGGCCGGCGGCGGCAGGGCGGCCGGAGGCGTGTCGGCGTGGATCGATTTATAGGGCATGTCCCGGTATAATTTTTCCCGCGCGGTGAGATAGTTTCCCAAAATACTCACCGCCAGGGCGGGGATGTGGGTCAACGGGGTATCCCGCGGGTAGGCGAGGGGGTTCAGGCGGATTCCCATGCCCAGCCGCAGTTCGGCCGTATTGGCGAGACGGTGTTCGAACCGCCAGTCCGCAAGGCCGGCCCAACGCCCTGTCCACAAAGAGTCGGCGGCAGGGGAGAAGCGGTTGCCGCTTGACCATTCGGAGGCGTGATACAGTCCGTTGGCGGCCAGGGCGGGGATGGCGACAATCTCCCGCAGGAGCTCCCGCTTGGCGATGTGGCCGAAGCCGCCGCTGTTCGGGATGCGGCTCTCGCGTTCGAGACGATCCGCCACTTCGTCGACGGCGGCCTGCCAGGCTTCGTCGGGGCCGGCCGGGGCGCGCCCGGGATGGACAAGGCCGTAGAGATGATAGAAGACGCGGAAGTAGCGGTCTTCGGGACCGGGTTGCAGGATGAGGTTGTCGTAAGGCGTGTCAAGAGGGGTGTGGTTGAAGAAGGCGAAGTCCCACCCTTCCTTGCCGGTAGGGGGATCGAGATCGGCGGCGATGGCGGCCAGGGACTGGGGGTCGAGATTTTGGCTTAGTCCTTTGCGGGTAATCTGAATATGCGGGGTTATGTTTCCCAGCCAGGGATAGGGCAGGAGGAGGACGGAAACGTTCTGTCCCCGGCCGAGCTTGGCGAGGTGATCGGCCAGCCTTTCGGTGTCCAGGTGTTCGTTCTGGGTGAGGGCGAGTTTGTAAGCGTGGCGGAGGTTGAGGGACAGGAGTTCCTGATGCCGTTTTTCCCGCAGGAGGTTTTTCCAGGCGTCGATTTTACCGTCCCAGTCGTAGACGGCGTGCGGCGCGGCGGGCCGGACTTCGGTGTTGAGATAGAGGTGGGCCTGATAGGCGGTGGGGAGATAGAGGACCCGGTAGGCAACGCCCAATAAAACACCCAGCGCCGCCAGCATGAAGACTATGCCGGCATGGCGGAGAGCCAGGTAGGAGAGGCTGAATCTGGGGGGGCGTTTCACGTAGGCCAAGCTTAAAACCCTTTCTTCCAGCCGCGTAAATCCTTTGCCGCCGGTTCCAGGCACTCCTCCGCGTAGGTTTCCGGCGCTTTCTTTTTATGCAATCTTCGGCCCCGCAGGGACGGCAAATCGCTCTCGCAAACCGTCTCGCCCGCGCCGGGTATCGGAGTCGAATAGACCGGACCTTCCAGGTAAACCTGTTGCGTCTGCACCACGGCCGAAGCGGGCGGCGACACCGGCACGGCCGAAGCGGGCGGCAATTGCGGATTCACCGACGGCACCGTAACCGCGCCGGCGCCCATCGGCGCAGGGGTTGGCACGGCGGAAGTTTTCACCACCGTGCTCGCCGTCACCACCGGCACGCCGGGGCCAAGCGGCACGCTGGAGATGGTCCCCGGCAGGTAGCCGGCGGTGGTCGGAAAAGCTTCCGCCGCCGGGACGTTCACCGTGGTTCTGCCCCAGCTGCCCGGCATTTTGGGAAGGTTGGGAAGGCAGACTTCGCCAGTATCGCCGTAGACCGTTTCCGGGCAGTCCGCGGCGGCTTCGTAATAGATTTCCGGTTCCTCCACGGGAGTCGCCGGCGTGGTGGACTGGATGCCGAAATTCCTGGCCATGTTCGTTTCGATGCAGGGCGTCGTGAAGGTCGGACTGTTGCGCATGGGACTGGCGGCGGGGAGGACCTCCGGCAGCCGGGCCGGGGTGCCCGCGCCGGAGAAGCCGTTACCGTTGCCGCGGCCTTGACTCTCGGCGAAGCTTCCGCCGGCTGCTTGACTGGAATACTGACCGGCAGGCTGACCGGAGCCGTTGCCGGCGGGATAACCTCCCTCGACGTTCCGCGCCGGCGGGGGAACGGCCAGCTCGGGGAAGTCCAAACCCAAGCCCAGATTCCGTTGCGGATCTAGGGACGGCACCACGATAACCATCCCCGGTTTTATCAGGGGGTCGTTGCGGGTCACCCCCAGCATGGCCGAACGTACGTCGTGGACGGTTCGGGCCGGCCGGCTGCGGTGGGGGGTAATCAGCATGACCCGGGCCAGGTCGGAACTGCCGGGGGCGATGAATTTGCCGCGGGGCGAAGCAGTGGGGAAAGCGGGGCCGAATTCCTCGTCGTCATAGCCGGAGCGGGCCGGATTCGCCTCCCAGTTCGCTGCCAGGACCGCGTCCGAGAGGCGGATGGGTTCGAGGCCCATGGGGAAGCGGCCGGGCTGGCGGACGTCCCCGAAAACGAAATAATAGCCGCCCCGGGCACGGTTGGCCTGAACGCGGACGATGCAGTCCCCCTTGATGAAAAGCTGCAATTCCTGCCTGAGGGTTTCGGCCGCTTCGTCTACGGTGAGGCCGCGGAGATGAATCAGATCGGTGCAGTTGGGAATTTGCACCGTGCCGTCCGGCTGGATTTCCAGCTTGCCGGAGAATTCCGGGTGTTCCTTGACCGAGACGGTGACGACGTCCTTCGGCATCAGGCGGTAGAGTTCCGGCTTGTCGATGTCGGGATAATCGCCGCCGTAGACCAGTTGTTCGATGGGATAAAAGTGTCCTTCGGTTTGTATCCCGGCCCCACGCGGATTTTCCGCCGCCCGAACCGCCCGGCCCGCCGCGGCCGGGTCGGCGAGATAAGCGTTGGTTCCGCCGGAAGCGCCGGAAGCACCCGCGCCACTTGCAGCCCCCGCGCCATTTGCAATAATTGCACCACCGGCAGCGGCTGAAGCACCGGAAGCACTGGAAGCACTGGAGGCACCTGAAGACGCCATGCCGCCGCCGCGTCGTTCCGGCGGCAGGTTGACGGAAGTGGGATAGCTGCTGGCCGCCATGGGGTAGGTGGCGGGTCCGCCGGCCATGGGCATGACGGCGGGGTCGCCTGGTAGGCGGGGCAGGGAAGCCTGGGCGTCGAGGCCGCTGAAATTGCCGTCGTCGAATTCGCCGTAGGCGTTGTTGCGGGGCGGTTTGGCGGGGACGCTGAATTCGCGGGGCGGGACGGGGCGGTTGGCCGCGTATTTTTCCCGCCACACCGCGTTCTCGGCCATTTTGGCGTCGGCCGCCGCGGTGGCGGCGGGTCGGACCGGGCTGAAGCCGGTTTCCTTTGGCTCCTGCAAACAGCCGGCGGCCAACATTCCCAGCGCGAGCGCGATATACAGCAAGCCGCCCCTGCCGCCAAGAGCGGCACGTGCGGACGGCGGCTTTTCCCCCCGACTTTGGCCTGAATCTGCCATGCGGCATCCCCTATCGCGTTGGTTTCGCGAGAATAATCCCTCCCTTCTATCGACCTTTATCGGCCCTCCATGCAGAAAAAAAATCCCGCCCTCATTCGGGCGGGAGCACTTTGTCGAGAAAGTCCCGGTCCAGCGGCGGCATATTGCGCCGCTGGCGAAATTTATTGCAGATAATCACCACTTCGTCCAGCTCGTAGTCCCGCAGCCTTTCCATGATTTCCCTCAGGAGGCTGTTGTTCTGGGAGCGTCGGCGTTTGCGTTCAGTCATAGTTCACCCAGAGCCGAATAAGTGCTTTCACCAAGCCAATACGTGGCAAGCAAACCAGGCGTAATTGTCCCTTACGAAATGCCCGTGTACTATAGTGTATATTAATTTAAATCTTTCCTTCGCGTGGATTTGTGGTGAAATCGGGCCAACCGCCGTTCGGTTTCTTCGAAAAGTCCACTTCGCTATGATTTTACGTATTCAGCCCCGGATAAAACAAGAAAAAAGTACATGACCGGCAACGCCACCATGAGTGAATCGGTTAAATCGAGAATTCCGCCAAATCCCGGTACGCCCCGGCCCGCGTCTTTCTGGCGGCTGTTGCGTTTGAAGGCCGATTCAATCAAATCCCCCGCCAGTCCCCCTGCCGCCAACAGGACCGAAAGTACCACCAACCAACCGTAACCGACCCGGTGCAGGGCCATGTTCGCATTGGTCAGGGCCATGAACAGCAAAAGAAAAATGCTGAACAGCAGCCCTCCCAGCGCCCCTTCCCAGGTTTTGCCCGGGCTCAGGCGGGGGATGAGCTTGCGTTTCCCCCATTTGCTGCCGGTGAGGAGGGCGCCGACGTCGGACACTTTGGCGACAAAAATGCAGACGATGGTGAATTCCACTCCGTGTGCCGGCCAGGGTTCGCCGCCAAGGTCGGTGTAGGCCAGGTGCCGGAGATGCTGGCTAATACCCGGCAGTACGGCGCAATAGATAAAACCGAAGACGGTGATGGAAACGTCGATTATGGCGTTGGCGTTGGTTTTGCGGGTCAATTGCAGGAACATGGTCCCGACCACCACCAGGAGAAGGACCCCGAAGGCGGGATTGAAATTAAGGTAGCGGGCGCTTTCGCCTGAGAGTCCCCATTCCTGGGCGAAGATGAACAGCGGTCCGGCGAAATAGCCCAGCCAATTGAAGGGGTGCATTTCGCATTGGGTGGCGAAGCGGTAAAACTCCCTTAGTCCCAGGACGGCGAATACGGACATACATCCTGCCCAGGCCCAGCCTTGGGCATGGACGATGTCCCAGTGCAGGCAGAGGTAGAGGATCCCAATAACGGCGGTGGCGCTGATGCCGCGGAGGATCAGGTTGCTCAGGGCGCGCTTCTTCTTGTCGCCGGCACCGGTTTGTGGCGGGGCGGAGGGTGGGGTAGGGTCCATATTTGCCTTTGGTTGGATGGATTACCAGTGAAATGGTTCAGACCGAATCAAGCCCCCCGAATTTACGCACCCTGGTCGCATAAACCGCCAACGCCGCGTCGAAGTCCCCCGTTTCGAATTCCGGCCAGCGGCGGGAGGTGAAATACAATTCGGAATAAGCGCTCTGCCAAACCAGGAAATTGGACAACCGCATTTCCCCGGCCGTGCGCACCAACAAATCCGGATCGGGAATCCCCGCCGTGTCCAAATGCCGTTCAATCCGGTCGCGGTCCAATTCCGCCAAATCCCGGCCCGTGGCCAACAGTTCGGCCGCCGCTTTTCGGGCCGCCCGCACCAATTCATCCCGGCCGCCGTAATTCACCGCCAGGGTGAGGGTGAGGCGGTTTTGGCCGGCGGTCGCGGCCATGGCGGCGGCGAGTTTTTCCTGGAGCGGCAGGGAGAGCCCGGCCATTTCCCCTATTATGCGCAATTGCACCCCGTTGTCCAACATGGTCGGCAGTTCCGACTCGATGAAGTCGGCGAAGAGTTGCATCAGGGCCTCGACCTCTTCGGGTGGGCGCGACCAGTTTTCGGTGGAGAAGGCATAGAGGGTGAGATAACGGATATTTTTTTTGCGGGCGTGGGTTACGACGCGTCGGACGGTTTCGGCTCCGGCATGGTGGCCGTAGACGCGGGGTTTCCCCTGTTCTTCGGCCCAGCGGCCGTTTCCGTCCATGATAAAGGCTACATGTTGGGGGATGGGTGGGGTCAAGTGGGACTCCGGGTAGGAACGGGGATAAATACCGCCGGGTAAAAGAAATTCATTTAACCACAGAGGCACAAAGGACACAGAGAACCGCAACCACCAACCACCTTTTATATTTGGCATTATTAAGCTTTTCGGTTGCGGTTCCCTGTGCCCTTTGTGCCTCTGTGGTTAATCCCACAACGCTACTTGTACGGGAACCACTTCCGTAAAAGTAGCATGAATATAGGGTTAGACAATAACTCCAGCGCTGGCGGTAAAGAACGAAGGTCACCACAACTAGTTATTCATGCTAGATTTGCGGGGCGGTTCCCGCAAATCTAGCGTTGTAGAGTTTAATGCGGTTTACTGTTTTCACCCCATCCCCCTACCCACGATACCCCGGGGGCCAATACATTTCATGCCAAATCAGGATGCCCATCAGCACGAACACCAGCCCCAGGGCCAGGCGAATCCAGGCCACATTGTTCTTGAAAAAGTCCGCCAATTGCGCGCTGGTGACCCCCCAAAACACCAGGCCGAAGATAATCAGCAGCGGCAGGATGAAGAGGAAATTGTACCAGGTCAACAGGGCCATGGAATGCCAAAAACTGATCTTCGCCAAAGAGATGATCGTCGGCAAATAAACCTGGCCCGTGCAAGCGGCTTCAAAAAACGACACCGTCACCCCGGCGACAAAAACCCCCAGCATCAGCCAATGCGCCCGCACCCCCTTGGCCATGGCGACGTTGATGCGCTTCTTGAATGCCTTGGGAAGCTGGAGGACCATTTCCTCGGTGGCGTCGCCCCTGAACATTTTGTAGGCGTCCCACAGACTTAAGAGGCCAAAGATGACGCAGATGGCAAAGGCTAGATAGTAGATTAAGTCGGCGACGATGAGAAACCAGCCGCCGCGTTCATTAATCATGAAAATGACTTTGTAGAGAAAAAGCCCGATGCAAAAGTAGGTGACGAAAACGGCAGCCGTAAAAGCCAGGCAAACGGCGATGATTTCCCGGCGGGTTCGCTTGGCCGAGGACATCATGGCGACGAGGATAATGATGGTGGCGAAGGCGCAGGGATTGACGCTGTCGGCAAGGGCGGCGAGTGTGATGGTGCCGAAGCGCAACTTCGCTTCGGCCCGGTCCTGGGCGGCCGATTCGAGGTTGGCCCGGGTGGGTGGGCCGGCGGCGGAGTCGTCGGCGCGGCGGATTTTCGGACGGAGCGGCGCCGAAGCGGCCGCACCGGCGGAGGAGGAGGAGGCGGCAGCGCCGGGCCGCAACGCGCCGCTCACCGCCGGACTAGTGCCGGGTACGGCCGGTTCGGTGACTGCCGGCCGGGGGGCGGGGGCGGAGGACGCGGCGGGCGAGCCCGGCGGGCGAAGGCCGCCCTGGGCCGGCGGGCCGCCGGCGGAAGCGGCCGGTTTCAGGCCGCTCCCCGCGTCGGCTTCGCTAACAGTAACGTCGGCGTCAAGCCAGGGCGCATCCGGCAGAATCGGCGCGGCGAGAGCCGAGCCGGAGGCCAGGTTCAGGCAAAAAAAGCCAGTCGGCTGCAATGACGCCGCCGACTTACCTCCTTTCGCCTTTTCGTTCAGGAATTCCTGAATCTCGCCTTCCAGCTTGGGAATAATCTCATCCCCCTCGACCAGGACGCGTTCGGGACTGAAGACCTTTTCCCCGCTTGCATCCGTTTCGAGCGTCCCCAGGAAAACGACCAGGGTGATGTTGCCGTCGTCGGGCACTTTCATGGCGTCCAGGAGGTCGAACATGTAGAGGACGTTGTCGGTGCCGTGTTCGGGGTCGGCGATGTTGAAGCGTTGGGAAGACATGGTGCCGGCGTATTTCGTTTCGGCGGCGCCGACGACTTCGTTGGTTTTGGTGCAGAGGCGGCAGCTGGGATTGTAAAAGTACATCATGTGCGGTTGGGGCGGCTGGGGGGCGGGGGCTTTTTCCCCGGCCGGCGCCGAAGGGGCAGAGAGCCCGGCGAGAATGGCGGCAAGAAGGGTTACCCCCAGCGCCAGTCTTGCCAGCACAGGGGCGGTCTTGACAAGCGTCTTCGATACATACATAGTTAGGTTATCCTGTGCTTGCGTTTGCTAATGGTTCCGGCCGAACCGCAAGCCGAATTCAGGCCGGGTTTTGCTTACCAGGGTATGCCCAAAAACAAGGAACCGTCATGCGTCGAAATTTATTTGTCCCGTTTCGTCTTGCCTTCCTTTTAACAATTGCCTTAACCTGGAGTTGGGCGGAAAGCAGTCTGGCCGCCCAGCCACCGGCCGGTGGATTGTCCTCGCAGCAGGAGATGGTTTTCGACGCGGTGGCCAGTTATGACGGTATACGCATCGTGCCAGCGACCGACCTCCCTCCCCTGAACTATACGGAAGACCAGGGCGCTCTGCAAGTGCTGGAGATAATTCGCACCCGCATGGAACCGATTACGGTGGGGCGTTTGAGTTTGTCCTGTTCCTGCATGCAGGCGACGCTGGAGAAGCGGTCTTTCGGCCAGGGCGAGAGGGCTTTCGTGGTGGTGCGGAAGGTGAAACCGTCGCCGCGGCCGGGCGCGACTTTCGCCTTGTTTGTGCAGTTGACAGCGCCGTACAAGGCGGCGTTGCAATATGATATTGCCGATTTCGGCCCGGGGGCGCCGTTGACGGCGCCGGTGGCGGAGGCGGTGCTGGCGCCGGCGCGGTCGGTGGCGGCGCCGCCGCCGGGCGGGCAGGCGGT
Source organism: Planctomycetota bacterium (assembly GCA_031555915.1). GTDB lineage: Bacteria > Planctomycetota > SZUA-567 > SZUA-567 > SZUA-567 > JAJBSZ01. Next base: position 1,521 of record JAVBTZ010000120.1, on the reverse strand, counting down.
CCGCACGGCGCCGGTCCAGGGCCCGACCTTTGGCTTCAAGTTCGAGGACATTCAGCCTTACCGGCCGCAGGGCCGGTGAGCCGGCGGCATTAGCACCATAAAACCATCCATCTCTCGCAAGCGCAACCTGGAGCCCAGCATGGCCAAAAAACCCCTCACCTACAAAGACTCCGGCGTCGACATCGACACCACCAACGCCCTGGTCGGCGGTTACCTGAAAATCGTCAAATCCACTTACAACCCTGGCGTGATCAAAAACGACAACGGCTTCGGCGGTCTTTTCCGCCTGCAAGGCGCGCCGGGTCTTTTCGCCAAACGCTGGCGGGATCCGGTCCTGGTCTCCGGCACCGACGGCGTCGGCACCAAGCTGAAGATCGCCTTCATGCTGGACAAGCACGACACCGTCGGCATCGACCTGGTGGCGATGTCCGTGAACGACGTCCTGGTGCAGGGCGCGGAACCGATGTTTTTCCTCGACTACATCGGCATCGCCAAAGCCGACAAGCGGGTGCTTCTGGATTTGGTGAAAGGGGTGGCCGACGGCTGCAAGCAGGCGAACTGCGCCCTATTGGGCGGGGAAACGGCCGAATTGCCCGGTCTCTACGCCAAGGGCGAGTATGATTTGGCCGGTTTCGCGGTGGGGGTGGTGGAGAGGAAGCGGCTGATTGACGGTTCGCAGGTTGAACCGGGGGACATTATTTTGGGTTTGCCGTCGACGGGACTGCATTCGAACGGATTTTCCCTGGCCCGGAAAGCGCTGTTGGAGACGGGCGGCTTGAAGATCGGGGGCAGGATTGCCGAATTGGGTTGCACCCTGGGGGAGGAGTTGCTGCGTCCGACCAAGATTTATGCGAAGCCGGTGATGGCGGCGTTTATGGCGTATAAGGTGAAGCGGCCGATTCGGGCGTTGGCGCATATTACCGGCGGGGGGCTGGTGGAGAATATCCCCCGGGTGTTGCCGGCGGATTGCGATGCGGTGCTGAATTTGGCGGCGTGGGAGGTTCCGCCGATTTTCAAGTTGATTCAGAAGAGCGGGGGGATTGAGGACCGCGAGATGTTCCGGGTGTTCAATATGGGTTTGGGGATGGTGATGGTGGTGACGCCGCCGTCGGTGGAGACGGTGTTGGAGAAGTTGAAGAAAGCGGGTTGCAAGGCGAGGGTGGTGGGGCGGATTGCCGAGGGCAAGAGGGAGGTGCAGCTGGTGTAGTGGTAATTCGGGGACAGGTTAGAATGGCGCTGAAATAAGGTTATTCCTTTGCGGAGCGATGATTTAAAATAATTTTTACCACAGAGAACACAGAGACCACAGAGAACCACCTTAAACTACGGATGGAAGTTAATCCTGAATTCCATTTCTATAAATAGATTTAAATCCAGGGGCTAGAGCGGTTCTAACAAACAAATAGCACCCAAGAGTGCCGCTATTTTGCCCTCAATCGAGGCGCGAGGAGGGCGCATCCTTGAATAGGCTGTAACCGACGAGCAACGAAGAGTGAGGGCAAAAGAGCGGCGCTATTGGGT
>JAVBTZ010000196.1:0-10035 GCA_031555915.1 Planctomycetota bacterium | reverse complement strand
ATGCGGTTCTCTGTGCTCTCGGAGTCTCTGTGGTTAAATTAAACTTTTCACCTATTCGCCAGTGTCAATTTCCCCCTGGCAAATCACAGCAGTTCACGGAATGCTTCCAGCATATGCGTTCCGTTGCGATATCTGGCCGTGGCGTCCTCAAGGAGCGCCTGGTCTATCCGGGCAGTCAAGCCGGACGGCAAATCCGGCCTCAGACGCGACAGGGGCGTGAGGTCGAAAGACAGCACCGCCGCCATACCGTCCTTGTCGGGACCGAGATTGTAAGGCGACCTTCCGGTCAGCATTTCATAGAAGGTCGCACCCATGGAAAAAATGTCGGCCGAGGGCCGGACGTGCTTGAAGTCGACCAGTTGTTCCGGCGGCACGCAGGTAAGGGTGCCGGCGGCGGTGCCGGTCATGGTGAAGTTGGAGAGGCCGGCGTCGACGAAACTTTTCGCCAAGCCGAAATCGGTCAACTTCGCCACCTCGCCCCGGTCGCCCCCGAAGAGCACGTTGGCCGGCTTCAAATCGCGGTGCACGAAGTTGCGGGAGTGGGCGAAGGCGAGTCCGGTCAGGAGTTGGATCATGTACGGCAACGCCTCCTTCGGCGTCAACGGGCCGGATGCGGCGATTTTGTCGGACAGACTGCCGTGGGGCAGATACTCCAGCGCCAAGAACAGCCTCCCCTCGGCACAGCCGTCCTCGATGCAATTCACGATATTTTCATGAAACAGGGAACGGGCGATGGCAATTTCGCGGCGGAAGCGTTCCAGATTGTTTTCGTTCAGCATCTGCGCCGATTGCAGCACCTTGATGGCGACTCGCGAACCGTCGACCCGGTCGGCGAGGTAGACTGTCCCCATCCCCCCCTTGCCGATGACCTGCGCGAGGCTGTAGCCGGGGATGCGGGGGGGGCGATCCCCCGTATCCACCAGACCGGCCAGCAGGTCGGAGACGGCGCTGGCGGACGACGACGGGGCGGCGGCGGAGGTGGCCTGGGTCGAGGCTACGCGGGGAACGATGATGGTCGCCCCTTGCAGGTCCACGTCCGATTCGGCGCAGGCGCTTAGGCGCGCCTCCGGTGCGGGGGCGTCGGCGCGGACTTGAAATTCGACCACGGTTTTGCCGGCGCGGATGCGATCGCCGGGGCGGAGGTCGATTGGCTGCACCATGCCGGCGGCGTTGCGGACGCCGTTTTTTCCGCCGTGCAGGACTTCGTTGACGCGGATGCCGTTGCGTGAGCCCAGGTCGTGCAGGCGGGCGTGGGGCGGGGATATTTCAATGAAGTAATGTTTGCGGCTGACGACGGGGTCGTCCATCACGCTGCAATGTGCCGAGGGGTCGCGGCCGAAGAGGAAGGTGCCTGGCGTGGTGTAATCGAAGCTATTGCCGAGGGGGGCGCCGCTGGCGTCGTAGAGTATGAGATGTACGGACATGGGCCGTTTCCTTTTAGAGGGCGTTGTAAAAATAGCGGTAAAAGGGGGTTAAAAAGGGGGTTAAAAAAGCGGTAAAAAAAGCGGTTAATAAAATCCAGCCTGCGGCTGGTTGCGGGGTTCCAAAGGGGGCGGAACCACTCCCCTTGTCAAAATGCGGTTATGTTTTAACGCAGTTAAAACGACCTCGCTTAGGAGCCGGCGAAGCGGAGCTCCGAGGGGTCAAAAAAGGAAAGAAACCATCTACTGATAAAACCTCCCATAAAGTACGCTATACCAGTATCGGCTTGAAATGGTGATTTTGTAATTCGGGGACACGTTAGAATGGCGCTGAAATAAGGGCAAAACATTCCTCCGTGCCCTGTTACGCTATCCCCTCCCCGCACGTCATTCCGGCGTCTTAAACGGCTGCTGCATCCCTAACGGGCGTTTTCGCCGGAATCCAGGGGGGCAAACCGTGTCGGCATGAAAACTCGACTGTCACCGCTTCATAGCAATGGTCCAGCCCCCTGGATTCCGGCGAAACCGCCCGTTTATACCCCGGTTGGATGTATAGACGCCGGAATGACGCGTGGGGAGGGGTGCGGCGTAACAGCATGCGGAGTTGCGTAACATAGTTGAGATGCGCCCGTATAAACCCAACCCTACTTGGCGGAATGGTTATTTTTATTCGAATCCCTTCCTTTTTTGATTTGTCGGAGCTCCGCTTCGCTGGCTCCTAAGCGTGGTCGTTTTAACTGCGTTAAAACATAACCGCATTTTGACAAGGGGGCTAGTTGCGCCCCCTTTGGAACCCCGCAACCAGCCGCAGGCTGGATTTTATTAAACCGCTTTTTTAACCACTTTTTTTACCGCCTTTTTACCCACTTTTACCGCTTTATTCCCCCTAATTGCCACCCTCCAACGGCCAACCAACCACCAACCGAACCCCAACCACCCCACTCCGATTATCCCAAAAAACATTATTCCGGGCAGCAGAACGAGAGAACCCATAATCACTCTCCATACTCCCCCCCCGCACACTATAACAAGCCGTATCCCAAACCTCCGGCCGACACCAGGGATTGGCCGACGGCAAACGACGGTAGGCTTCGGAATCATAGGCGTCGGCAGTCAATTCATAGGCGTTGCCGACCAGATCGCGAAGATGCCAGGCATTCCCCTCCAACTGCCCCACCGCGTGAACCAAGGCTTCGGAATTGTACACCAACCAGCCGGCGCGGAGCGCATCCTCCTCGTCGTCCCCGGAATGGAAACGGGCAGGATTGCCGGCGCGGGCGGCGTACTCCCACTCCGCCTCGGTGGGAAGCCTGATGACAAGGCCGGCCGGCGCCAGACCCGCCAGGGCGGGGAGAAGCTTCGTCCGGATGTCCTTGGGGGAGATGCCGGTCGCGGGCAAAACTGCTTCCTCCGCCGGAATAGGCAGGGTGCGCCAGCGCCAGGGCGGGGCCGCCTCGTCCTCGCTCTGGATTAGACTCAGCAACTGATCGTCGGTGAATTCGTCCTCATCCTCCTGCGGCACCACCGCCCGCCATTGGCCGCGGGTCAGCTCGGTCACGGCCATGCGGAACGGATGCTCTATGGCCACCGGGTGCAGATACTCGTCGGTTCGCCGACCCTTTTCCAGCACCGGACTCCCCATGACGAACTCCCCGGGCGGAATCAGGCGGAAGGCCAGGCTGCTGCCGTCGGGGAGCGGAATGACGCTGTCAGGCGAAGGCAGGTCGGCCGACCGCGCGGCCTGGTCCTGCTTGGCCACCGCTTCGTCCGGCGTCAAGGCCCAGCCGCTACTGTCCTCAAGCTGCCCGGCCCGGGCAAGTTCCTCGATGCGGCGGGCGGTCTCCGCTTCGGCGAGCTTCCGTTTCTCCTCCTCCTCGCGTTGGCGTTCAAGGGCGGCGAGTTTGGCCTGCTGCTCCGCCAGGGCCTTTTCATTCGCCACCTTTTCGTTGGCCAGGGCTTCCAGGGCGATTTTACGCTGTTCCTCGGCGGCGGCCTGGGCTTTACGGGCGCTTTCAGCTTCGGCGACCGCCCGCTCCTCCTGCCGCTTGGCTTCCTCGGCGTTGGCGCGGGCCAGTTTTTCCTGGCGCCGGGCTTCTTCCGCGTTGGCGCGGGCCAATTTTTCCTGGCGGGTGGCTTCTTCCGCGTTGGCGACGGCGAGGGAACGCTGTTTCTCCGTCTCCACCAGGGCCGCCGCAGTGGCGGCTTCGGACTGCACGGCGCGGGCTTCGTTCGCCTTGGCGAGCTGTTCCTGCGTCAGGGCGATTTTACGCTGTTCCTCGGCGGCGGCCTGGGCTTTACGGGCGCTTTCAGCTTCGGCGACCGCCCGCTCCTCCTGCCGCCTGGCTTCCTCGGCGTTGGCGCGGGCCAATTTGTCCTGGCGCGTGGCCTCTTCCGCGTTGGCGACGGCGAGGGAACGCTGTTCCTCCGTCTCCACCAGGGCCGCCGCGGTGGCGGCTTCGGACTGCACGGCGCGGGCTTCGTTCGCCTTGGCGAGCTGTTCCTGCGACACCGCCCGCACCCTTTCCGCTTCGGCGCGCCGGTATTGCCGCTGCACCAGGAAGGTGGCTATCCCCAAGACCGCCAGGACCGTTGCCACCAGCGCGGCGGCAATGCGCCAAAGGCGGCGGATGCGTTGCGCCCGCGCCTCGTTTTCGGCCTTGCTGCGTTCGGCCTTGCGGCGGAGATCCTCCGCCTCGCGGTCGCCCGCCAGGGGAATCACGGCGCCGATGGCGAGGTCGAAGTCGCCCCGGCCATGCGCCCGCGCGGCCAGGGCGAGGCGGGCGTTCCTTACCCCCTTCCTGGCGGGATTGTTGTCGGGCCAGAGGGCCAGGGCCTCGGAATAACCGAAAATGGCCTGATTGAACCGGTCGTAGTTGCCCTCCGGTTGGGCCAGGGCGGCTTCGATATTTTCGTCGGCCCGGGTGGACAAGGTCACGCTTTCCTGGTGCCGGAGATATTCGCGCACCGCCTCCTGGAACTTCTGCACCGTGGGGTAACGGTCTTCCGGCTTGGCGGCCATGGCCTTACGGGCGATGTCCACCAGTTCCCCGCTGCGTTCGCAGGGCTCGATGTCGTTGTTGGCGGCGCTGGCGATGCAGGTGTAAAGGTTGTCGCCGGTATGGGGGAGGACGCCCGTGGCCAGTTCGTAGAGAATGGCCCCGAGGAGGTAAATGTCCGAGGCGGGACCGATGCGGTCGGTGTCGGCGCGGGCCATTTCGGGGGCCATGTAGGCGGGCGTGCCGGCCCGGCCGGCTGGTATCCGCGTGCCGTCCGTCAGGGGGCGGTAGGGGAGGGAAATCCCCCAGTCCATGACCAGGACTTCCCCGAAGTCCCCCAACATGACGTTCTCGGGCTTGAGGTCCCGGTGCACCACCCCGCGATCGTGGGCGAAGGCGACGGCGTCGCCGACGCGGAGGAGAATGTCGAGGTTTTCCGCCTCGCTCTTCTCCCGCATCACCGACGACCACGAGCGGCCTTTCACCTCCTTCATGGCGTAGAAAACGCCGGCGTCGGCGGTGACGCCGAGTTCGTGGATGGGAATGATGTTGGGGTGGTCGAGGGCGCCGGTGAGAACGGCTTCGGCGATGAATTTGTTTCTGACCCGATCCGACTGGACGTTTTCCGGCCGGATGAGCTTGACCGCGACGTTACGGTTGAGGCTGGTCTGCTTCGCCCGGAACACCGCCCCCATGCCGCCGACGCCGATGGCTTTCGTAAGCACATAGTCGCCGATTTGCGCAGGCTGGGCCGAAGTGGACATGGTGCCGGGACGAAGGGTGATGCTGGCTTCCGCCGTGCGTTTGGCTTCGGCGTCGGCGACGTGGATGGTGACGCCCCGCCCTTCCGACCCGTCCGGCCGTTCGGCGAAGGAACCCCATTCGGCCCGCACGGCGCTGGGGGTGTAAAGATCGCCCGGCCCGGCGGGGATGTGTCCCGCCGCCGCGTGGCCCACGAGGGTGGAGACGATGGACGGCTCCTCCCCGCCGGGGGCGCCCGGCAGGGCCTCCTCCTCCTCGACCAGGGTTTTGTAAATATCCACGAAACCGGGGCCGGCGGCAAACGCCGTGACGGCGCCGGCGGACGCTGCGTCATCGTCCAATGTCGAGGCGAGGTCGCCAGGTTGGGGCGGCGGCGGCTCCTCCGCTTCGTCCAGGGTCGCCGCGAACGCGGGCGCCGGGCCGGTCATGGGGATAACCCCGGCGGAGGCGTCCGCCCCGTTTTCATCTATGGTGGCGGCCAGGGCAGGGGCGGGATTGGCCGCAGTCGCAAGGCGGGCGGCTGCCACGCCGTAGGAGTCGTCGTCCGTCTCGTCGATAGTGGAATCGAGGGCCGGGGCGGGTTTGGCCCCGGGCAGAGGGCGGATGGTCGCGGCGCCGGATGGCGGGTCGTCGCCCGTCTCGTCGAGGGTGGCGTCGAGACTGGCGGCGGGCGGCTTGACGGCGTCGGGGGGCATTCTGAAGGTGGCGTCGTCCCCAAAGGACAAGGGTGTCTGGCTTGGTTCGGGCATGGCTGGGTTTTCTCTCTCCTCATATTACCTTGGGGCAGCTCTAAAAATGCTCTTTTGCCCGGATACTTCGTCTGGGCTTTGCTCCAGCGTTTTGTAACACAAACCACCACCGCGTGTTACAAAACGCTGCCGCTACGCCCTTCCGCGTCTGCGGGCAAAATAGCTATTTTTAGAGGTGCCCCTTGGTCGCGGATGAGGGTCGCGGTCTTGGCGGTTCCTCGTCGACCAAAAACGCCCCGGTGTCCACCCCGTTCGACGAGGTGAGGGCGGCGTGTTCCAGGCCGAAATTGGTGGGAACCGCGGATAGGTCCTCGGTCAGGTTCGCGTCGACCAGCCCCTTGAAGACAGTGAGGAGTTGCGGGTCGAACTGGCTGCCGCGGCCGTTTTCCATTATTTGCCAGGCTTCGTCCCGGCTCATGGCTTTACGGTAGGAGCGGGTGGTGGTGAGGGCGTCCCACACGTCGGCGATGGCGAGAATCCTGGCGGAACGCGGCACGGCGTCGCCGGTCAGGGCGTCGGGATAGCCCTTGCCGTCCAGGCGCTCGTGGTGGCCGCGGACCGCCTCGATCACGGCCGAAAGGGAGACGATTCGCCCCAGCTTCGGCATGCCGCCGAGGATTTCCGCCCCGATCCCCGGGTGGTTCTTGATGACGTCGTATTCTTCCGGCGTGAGGCGGCCGGGCTTGGTGAGGATGTCGTCCCGCACCCCGATTTTCCCGATGTCGTGCATGAGGCCGCCGAGTTCGAGGGCGTCCCGGTCCGCCTGGTCGATGCCGGCCCGATCGGCGAGCTGGAGCGCGAGAAGCATGACCCGGCCGGTGTGGCCGCGGGTGTAGGCGTCCTTGGCTTCGAGGGACCGCACCATGGCGTGCATGGCGCCGATGAAGAGCTTTTGCAGATCCGACACCAGCCAGGCCCGTTCCAGGGCGACGCCGGTCTGGTGGGCGATGGCGGAGAGAAGGTCGAGTTGATCCTCGGTGAGGACCCGGGCGGCGACGGTGGTGTCGGCGTAGAGGACGCCGAAAGCTTTCCGCTCGTCCCCCAAGGGGACGCAGAGGATGCTCCTGATGCCGCTAAGCATGATGGAGAGGCCGTCCTTGAAGCGTTCATCCGCCATGGCGTCGCGTATCAGCAGGCTTTCGTTGTTTTTGAGGACGTCCTCGACGACGGTGAGGCTGACCTGGAATTCGCCGACGGACAGGCCGCTTTCGGTCTGGAACTTGGCGATGCGGGGCCGGCCGCCGCCACGCTCCCGCAACACCACGGCGGCGCGGTTGGTGCGGGTGAGGAGGAGCGCGGCCTCAAGGGTGGCGGACAGGACTTCGTCCGTGGAACGGAGACGCCGGAGCTTCTCCGACAGGCCGCAAACCGCGTCGAGGCTGGCGTTGTCATCGCCGGCGCGGGAGGGGGCGCGGTTGGCGTCGGCGGCGACGTACATGGTTTGGCTGGGAGCGAAGCGTTTCCGGACGGCGTCGATGAGATCGGTCTGGAAATCCATCGACAGGCTGGCGCGCCCTTTTTCGGACGGCGGATTGACGATGGTTTGCATGGCGCGGGGAATCCGGGGGCCGGCGTCCGGGTCGACCAGGCGGAAGACGAACTCGACCTGGCCGCAGGTCACCCGGTCGCCGGCGGCGAGGACCTGTCCTGCGGCCGGCGCCCCGTTGACATAGGTGCCGTTGGCGGAACCCAGGTCCACGACCCGGCAGCCGCCGTTTGCGCCGGACTCGAAGCGGCAATGATAACGCGACACCGAACCGTCCGGTACGTGCAAATCGGCCTTTTCGAAGCGCCCGAGCGTCTGCTGGACGCCAGGCTTGAGGCGGTAGACGCGGCCGGTGAGGGGGCCGGAGACGCAGGACAGTTCGCCGACGAGGGCGGAATCGTTGTGGTTATCCATGCGGGACGCCTCCAAACGGGGCTGTTAAAAGGTGCATTGCAGCGCTCCATGCCAGTAACCGTTTCGGTCATCTTCGCCGGCGCCGGTGTAGCGGAGGCGCCAACCGTAGTCGAGCCGGAAGCTGAAGCGTTCGCCGTAATTCACCCGGATTCCCAGCCCGGCCCCCGCCATGGTTTTGGCGGCACATTCCCCGACATCCAAGGGGGTACGGTTCCGTATCTGGCCCCAATCCCAGAAGCCGGCCAGACGCACCGACAGGGGATGCGGCTGCTTTTTCCGGTCGGGGCCGCAGCGTTTAAGCGGGAGGCGGGGCGACTGCACTTCGACCGACACCGCCACGCCGCTGTCGCCGGCGAGTTCGCTGTCGCGGTAGCCGCGAATCGAACGGCCGCCGCCTAGATAAATGCGGGCGGGGTCGGGGAGGCGGTCTTCGGTCCATTGCCCCCAAAAACGGTTAACCGCGGTGAAACCCGCCGGCAAAATCCAATCGCGCCGGAAATCCCAGCGGAGGAGCGACCATTTGCTGCCGGTGGCGTAACGGGCCGTTTGGTAACTGGTCGCGTCGGAGCGCCAACCGATCCAGGCGCCGGGACTGAGGACCGCTTCCGCCAGCAGGCTGGTGGCGCCATGCTTGTCGGCCCGGCGGAGGCGGTAGGCTAGGGACAAGGGGGTCAGGTCGAAGGCATTGGCGAAATATTCGACGCCGGCGAAATGTTTTTCCAGTTCCGACCGCCGCCATTCGAGGCCGAAAATCACTTCGTGGGTCCAGCCGGAGAAAGGCCGCAGGGGAATCGTGTAGGCGAAGCCGGCCATATAGTCGCGGGTATGCTGCCGGAAATCGGGGTGGGGGATGGTGACGGAGTCGGCCCACAGGCCGGTGAAGGTGAAGTAATGCCCCCAAGGGAGGGGGGAAAGGTAGTTGACGCTGGCGGAGGTGAGGTGGGAGAGGGTGCTGTCGGTGGCGTATTGGGCGGTGATGATGTCTTCCGTGCGCCAGGGCGCGGCGGCGACGAAGCCGGCGGAGTAGCGGCCGTGGCCGGTGGTGCGGCTGTTGGTTATTTCGTAGCCGGCGAAGAGGCGCCAGGGCCGGGTTTCCTCGGCTTTCAGGACGATGCGGGAGGTGCCGGTGGTCTTGCCCGGCGTCAGGGCGGGGACAATCCGCCGGAAGGGGTGCTGGTTGATGAAGGCGAGAGGCCGGGTCAGCCGGGGCAGGTTGACGGGTATCCCGATATCTTTACGGAAGTGCCGGCGCAGGCGTTCCGGTTTGGTCCAGCGGGCTCCTTCCACGATTACTTCCTCCAGGGGAACGGGCATGACTTCGAGCCGCAGGGTTTTCCCCGACAGCTCCTGTTCGGGCGCGAACACCCGGGCCAGCGACCAGCCGCTTTGCCGCAGGACTTGCGTGGCGGCTTCGGTAACCGCGTCCAACCGCCGCCAGGTCAGGGGGAGGGCGAGGAGGTCGGCGGTCGCCTTGGCCAAGGGGGACCCGGGGTCGGACAGGGCGGCGTCCAGTTGCGGGACGCGGTTGTCCAGGCCGGTGAAGGTCTCGGGCGGGGCGGTTGGCCGGGTCTGCCTTTTTGGGGCCGGTTCGCCGGCTTTTGCCGGTTCGGTCTTTGCCGGCGGGATGAAAAATTCGAACCGCAGGCCGACAATCCGTGGCAACAGCACTGTATCCGGGTCCCGTTTTTCTTTCTTGGGCTCGGTTGGGACAGGTTGCGGCAGAGCCGGCGCGGGGGCGTCGGTGTCGGGGGTCGGCGGCAGCAGAGGGGCGATGTCCAGGGCGTAACTTGCAGCCAGGGTCGACAGGATGACGCCGGCGGCCAGGACAGCGACAAACAACCCACGCCGCAACCCTGCGAGGTTGGCGCGAAACGGTTTAATTTCCGCGTTTACCGGCAGCGGCGGCGATACGGCACTGCGGGCTGGATCGGCTTGATCCATAACATGCTTTCATGTAAGGTTTTGGATGAACCTTTCGAGAAAACCGATCTGGTTGGGAGCGCTATCGGCCAGCCTTGACGGCATATGACTTAGCATTCGGTTTTTTCGAAAAGCCCATGTTTGGTGTTAATCCTACAACGCTACTTTTACGGGAACCACTTCCGTAAAAGTAGCATGAGTATAGGGTTGGACAATAATTCCGGCGCTGGCGGTAAAGAACGAAGGTCACCGCAACTGGTTATTCATGCTAGATTTGCGGGGCGGTT
>JAVBTZ010000121.1:0-6861 GCA_031555915.1 Planctomycetota bacterium | reverse complement strand
ATGACGTATCTCTTTTCATTGTTGGTGGTTATGAAAAAAAGACAACGGCGGGCGCATGGCGCCTGCCGTTGTCGGGTAATCCTGGTGGAGCAGAGGGGAGTCGAACCCCTGACCTTCGCATTGCGAACGCGACGCTCTACCAACTGAGCTATTGCCCCGTAAAAATTGCAAATATTACGGAAATGGAAGCCCCAAAGTATATTGTTTATGCGCCACCTGTCAATGAAAAACTTTGGGGGATCTGCAGGCAGCTATCTCCGCGGCCCGCGATCCCGGCCGCCGCCGCCCGGGCGCCCGCCCCTGTCCCCGCCCGCCGACGGCTTGCGCGGCTGCACCACATAAGTCTCGCCCCGCTCCTCCATCAGGACCGCTTTCCTGGACAGCCGCACCTTACCCGTAACCGGGTCGATCTCAATCACCTTCACCTTCAACACATCGCCCTTCTTGCAGAACGACTCCGTCGTCTCCACCCGGTTGGTGTCGAGTTCCGAGATGTGGCACATCCCCTCCGTGCCCGGGAGAATCTCCACGAACACCCCGAAGTCGCGCACATCCGTCACCGGGCCTTCGTAAATCTTCCCGACCTCCGCCGTCTCCACCAAACCTTCGACCTTCTTAATCGCCTTCTGCAAGGACTCCGCGTCCGGCGCGCATATCGACACAATCCCCACGCCGGTCGAATCGTCAATCTCCACCTGCACCCCGCATTCCTCCTGAATGCTCCGAATCATCTTGCCGCCGGGGCCGATGATCTTGCCGACCATGTCCTGCGGCACGGTGATGTTGTGGAGCCGCGGCGCCCGGGGGTTGATTTCCGGCCGGGGGGCCGTCATGCACTTGGCGATTTCGTCGAGGATGTGCAGCCGCCCCTCGCGGGCCTGCGCCAGGGCCCGGCGCATGGTCTCGGTGGAAATCCCCTTCACCTTGATGTCCATCTGCAGGGCGGTGATGCCGTCGCGGGTGCCGCAAACCTTGAAGTCCATGTCGCCGTAGTGGTCTTCGTCGCCGAGGATGTCCGTGATGATGGTCGGCTCCTGGCCCGGGTCCTGAATGAGGCCCATGGCGATGCCGGCGACCGGTTTCTTGATGGGAACGCCCGCGTCCATCAGGGCCAAAGTCGCCCCGCACACCGACGCCATCGAGGAGGACCCGTTCATCTCCATGATTTCCGACACCCCCCGCACCGCATAGGGGAAGCCGTTGTCGTGGGGCATTACCGGCTCCAAAGCCCGTTGCGCCAGCATGCCGTGGCCGATTTCCCTGCGGCCCGGGCCCCGCGGCAACTTCGCTTCGCCGACCGAGAAACCGGGCGCGTTGTAATGGAGATACCACATCTCTTCGTAAGGATCGCGGAGGCCGTCGACTTCCTGCGCGTCCGAGCCCGACCCCAGGGTAATCGTCACCAAGGCCTGCGTTTCCCCGCGGGTAAAGAGGCTCGACCCGTGCGTGCGGGGGAGCACCCCCACCCGGCAGTCGATTGGCCGCACGGTAAAATTGTCGCGGCCGTCGACGCGGCTGTTTTTCTTGATGAGGCCGCGGATGACTTCGGTCTTGAGGGCGCTCGCCGCTTCCTTGACGTCCTTGTCGGTGATGCCCTCTTCCGCTTCCGGGTCGACCAACTCGCCGACGACTTCGTCGATCAGCTTCTTGGTGGCGTCGCGGCGGCCGAATTTACCGGGCGTGCACAGGGCCTTGGCCATGCGGTCGCCGACGGCCTTGCGCACCTGGTCGAGATAGGCCGGAGCGGGCGGCGGGGTGACCGCGATCTTTTCCTTACGCCCCGCCTTGTCGACCAGCTCGTCAATCAGGGTGCAAATTTCCTTCACGACCGAATGCCCCAGGTTCAACGCTTCCAGCATTTTTTCTTCCGGAATGTCGGCGGCGCCGGCCTCGACCATGGTGACGGATTCGTGCGTCCCCGCCAGGACCAATTTCAGGGTCGATTTCTTGTCCTCTTCATGGGTCGGGAAGACGATGAAGTGTCCGTCCACCATGCCGATCCGCACCGCGCCGATTGGCCCTTCGAAGGGGAGGTCGGAGAGGGACAGGGCGGCGGAGGCGCCGATTATCGAGAGGATGTCCGGGTCGTTTTCCATATCGGCCGAGAGGACGATGGACTGGACCAGGACTTCGTCGAAGAAGCCGTCGGGGAACAAGGGGCGTATGGGCCGGTCCGCGAGGCGCATGGTGAGGATTTCCTTGGTGGAGGGCGCCTTTTCGCGTTTAAAAAAGCCGCCCGGAAATTTGCCGGCGGCGTAGGATTTTTCGCGATAATCCACCATCAGCGGGAAAAAATCCTGTTCCGGAAAGCGCGGCGCCGCCGTGGTGGCGGCGGAGAGGACCACGGTGTCGCCGTAACGCACCGCCACCGCGCCGGCGGCTTGTTTGGCCAAGAGTCCGGTGGAGAGGCGGAGGGTTCTGCCGCCGATGTTTTTCTCGACGGCTTTTTCCTCGAGTTTAAGATCCATAATCAATTTCTCCTGTTTTCTGTCTATTTCATCCTGTATTTGGGTATAAACTTAATTAAAAAGGGGCCGCTTCCCATAAACGCAGAAGCCGCACGACCCAAAGGCCGGCGGCGTGCGTAATGCCGTTCGGGATATTTGCGGATAATTTGCCGCTCTTTACGAACCGATCCGGCAGGGTGCTATTCCTTGGCGCGGATGCCCAATTTCTGAATAATTGCCCGATAACCTTCGAGGTTGGTGTCGCGCAAGTATTTCAGCAAGCGGTTGCGGCGGTTGACCATCATCAGGAGGCCGCGCCGCGAATGTTTGTCCTTCTTATGCACCTTGAGGTGTTCGGTGAGGGAGGAAATGCGCTCGGTGAGAAGGGCAATTTGTACCTCGGGGCTGCCGGTGTCATTCGACTTGGTGGCGTAGTTCTTAATAATTTCCGACTTCTTATCCTTGCTCATGGTCATGGCGTAACCTTTCCTATGGCGCCGACTTATACCGATTTCGTTGACTAAAGTCCTTATTCCGTAACTCGCCCACATAAAAAAACCGTCGGCGTCGCACCGGCGGGCCTTTCCCTCGCGAGCAAGGTGATTACCCTCATTATATACACTGACAAACGCTTGTCAAGAAAGCGCGAAGGGAAAAGGAGCGGCCGGCATGATTAGCGGGCAATTCAGGATAAAACGCTAGCGTCTTTCTTCATCCGGCGCGAAAAACGGTACGAGCGATCGGTCGTTCGGGTCGACGATCAGCGGATTGCGGTTGTTTTCCGGATTCGACATGATGTCCCGGGTCCAAACGCAGGACGCTTGCATGAAGTCCCGCAGGGGCGGCCAGGAATCCAGGGCCCGGGCGCGGTTTTCGTCTTCCTGGGCGCCTTTTTCATCGCCGATGGCGGCGCGGGTCAGGCTGCGCCAGTAATAGGCGGCACCGTAAGAGGGGTTGCGATCCATGATTTGGTCCAGGTCGGTCAGGGCTTCCTGATACTTGCCCTGTTCGAATTTGGCTCTGGCCCGGCCGAGCATGCCGAACTGCCACATGTCGCCGCTGGCGTAGTTCATCAGGCCGATGGCTTGGTCGAAGGCTTTTTCCGCCGCCTCGCCGTTACCCGAGCAGTCCTGCATGAACAGGGATTCCCCTTCCACCAAGAGGGTTGCCACCCGAATATGCGCGTATTGGCTGGGGTGTCCGACTTTGAAGGTTTGGATTAGTTCATGCGCCCGGTTGGCCTTGGCCAGGGCCAGATCCGGCCGGAAAGCCCGCATTTCGACGTAAGCCGCGCGGAGTTCCTTCCGCGCCTCGATTTCCGCCACCGACATTTCCGCCCGGCGGATTTTGTCCCGGTGCGCCGTCCAGAGCATGACGATCCCGACCATGATCGCCGCGCCGATGATCAGTGGCACCAGGATTGCCGCCTTGCCGAAATCCTCCAGGGATTGCGGTTCCATATCCTCTGCCCGGGTGTCGTGGGTGGTGGCCATGCGGCGCTCCTTGGGGTTATGCGGGGCGAGCGAATTCCGGTTTACACTACTTTTCCGAACAGGGTCAAAGCCGTCGCCGATGCAACCGCGACCCTGACCAGTCGTCCGGTCCAATCCTCGCCTGGGGGCGGGGCGGGGAAAACGACGATCAGGTTATCCGCCGTTCGGCCGGTCCAGCGGCTGGCGTCGCGGGAGGACGCCCCTTCCACCATGATTTCCAGCGTTTCTCCGAGTATTCTGTCGCCGCGGCGGCGGTTGACTTGGTTCTGGACGGCGAGGAGGTCGTTGTTCCGCTGTTTCTTCACTTCCTGCGGGACGTCGTCCGGCATTTCCTCGGCCGATTTGGTGCCGGGCCGGGGCGAGTATTTGAAAATGTAAGAATTGGTGAAATTGGCTTTTTGGACCAGATCCCGGGTTTCGCGGTAATCCGTTTCTGTTTCGCCGGGGAAGCCGACGATGAAATCGGAGGCGATCCCGGCTTGGGGGATGATCTCGCGGATCAGCGCGACTTTCGCTTCGTATTCCGCCCGGTTGTAGCCCCGGTTCATGGCGGCGAGGATGCGGTCGGATCCCGATTGCGCCGGCATGTGGAAATGCGGCGTCACCCGCGGGATGGCCGCGACGGTTTCGACGAGTTCGCGGTTGATGTCGCGGGGGTGGCTGGTCAGGAAGCGGAGTCGCGCCAAGCCGGAGCCGTTTTCTTTTTGCGGCCCCAGTTCGAAATCGATCTGGCGCAGGAGTTCGGCGAAGGACCAGCCGTCGTGCTTGCCGTAGGCGTCGATGTTCTGCCCGAGGAGGGTGATTTCGCGGGCGCCGGCGCGGGCGAGGGCGCGCACTTCGCGGGCGATGGCTTCCATGGGCCGGCTGATTTCGCCGCCCCGCACCGACGGCACCACGCAGTACGAGCAATAATTATCGCAGCCGCGCATGACCGAGACGAAGCCGTGGATGCCTTGGTGGCGTTGCCTGGGGTGGTTGGGACCGATGCCGGGCCGGTCTTCGCCGGAGCCGCCGAAGATGCCGACTTTGTGGGGGTTGACGTCGATGGCGTCGAGGACTTCGGCCAGTTTGGGGAATTGCCGGGTGCCGAGGGCGAAGTCGAGTTGGGGCAGTTGTTCGAGGAGTTTTTCGCCTTCGCGTTCGGAGAAGCAGCCCATGATGCCGATGCGGAGGTTGGGTTCGGCTTGGCGTCGGGTTTTGAGTTGGGCGAGTCGTGAGAGGACGCGTTGTTCGGCGTGGTCGCGAACGGCGCAGGTGTTGAAGATGATGGTATCGGCTTTGCTTTCGTTTCCGACGATGGCGTGTCCGGCGTCGGCGGCGGTTTCCGTGGCGAGGTCGGAGTCGAGTTTGTTCATTTGGCAGCCGAAGGTTATGAAGAAGATTTTACGCATGGGGCGATATCTCTGTAAAAGGCGGTAAAAAGAGAGGTAAAAAAATAGTGGTTAAAAAAAAGAGCAAAGCGACAACCTAGTGCTTACTTGCATAAATAGCTTATATTTCAATTGTCAGTCCGGCTATTTTTGTCGCAATCAAGGAACGTAGTCCGGTGTAGCAACTTTTTACTCCCGGCGGTATGGGAGTAAAAAGGATGCGGGCCGGACGGAGTGACGCCGAGTGCGGCAAAAAGAGACGGGCTGGCAATTGAAATATAAGTTATTTATGCAAGTAAGCACTGGTCCGGCGTGGCCGCGGGTTGGGGGGCTCCAAAGGGGGCGGAACCACTCCCCTGGTCGAAACGCTACCGCTTTCCCCTCCGTTCCGGAAAAATCTCATTCACGCCCTCCTCCAATTCCGGCCGTTCCCGCAGCAACACCGGCTCCCGATAATCCGCATTCCCCCCGGTATACGGACAAGTCCCCGGCAAGCACTTCATCGCCGCCGAAGCCCTGGCGCTGGCGCAAAGCGGCTGCTTCACAAACCGCTCCGGATACACCCGGCAAAGATTGGTCGCCACCTCCAAATACTCGCAAGGAACGTCGGTAATAATCACCTCGCCGTCGTCGGTGCGCACTTTCTGGTAACAACAAGCCCCGCACCGCCGGCAGAGATTTTCGTACTGGCTGTCCGCTTCCGGTATCTGGTCCGTCTTCTTGGCGCCCTTCATGCTGTTTGGCCTCGCCTGTCTTCATACCCCCCGCTCAATATCCGGCCAGATGAATTTGTGGAGCTGCAAATTCAGCCGCACCGGCAGCTTGTCCGCCAAAATCCACGCCGACAATTCCGCCGGGCTAACCCTCCCCTGGGCCGGCGACAGCAGGGTGACGACTTCCTTGGCCGGATAGTCGCCCTTCCTTATTATCGTTTTCAGCCAATCATAGTCCAGACGATCCGCGATTACCACCTTGACTTCGTCGCCTCGACGCAGCAGGGCGAGGTTGGCGAGGCGGTTTTGCGAGTTCATCCCCGAGGAGGGCGCTTTCAGGTCCATGATTTTATGCGCCGCCGCCGGCAGGACCGAAACGTCGAGGGAACCGTTCGTTTCAACGAGCACGGTATAACCGTGGTCCAATAGCATCTGCGCCAGCATGGGGGTGTTTTCCTGGCACAGCGGTTCGCCGCCGGTGATTTCCGCCAGGGTGGTCTGGTGGGGCTGAATGGCCGCGAGAATGATGTCCAGGGGGAGTTCGCGGGGCGGTTCCTCCATCGCGTATTTGCTGTCGCACCAGGCGCAGTCGAGATTGCAGCCGGCCAGGCGGATGAAGGAACAGGGAACGCCGGCGTAAGTGGATTCGCCCTGGATGGAATGGAAGATTTCGTTGACGAGGAGGGTAGGCATGTGAGTTAATCCTACAACGCTACTTTTACGGGAACCACTTCCGTAAAAGTAGCATGAGTATAGGGTTGGACAATAATTCCGGCGCTGGCGGTAAAGAACGAAGGTCACCGCAACTGGTTATTCATGCTAGATTTGCGGGGCGGTT
>JAVBTZ010000204.1:0-5723 GCA_031555915.1 Planctomycetota bacterium | reverse complement strand
ACCTCGTCTCCCGCGAACGCAAAGCCTCCACCGCCATCGGCGGCGGCCTGGCCGTACCGCACGTGCGCAGCATGCAGCCGCGCAACTTCTGCATGGTCTTCGCCCGCAGCCGCGACGGCGTCGAATTCGGCGCCCCCGACGGCAAACCCGTGCACCTCTTCTTCGGCATGGCCGCGCCCACCTACGACGAGAAAGTCACCAACGACTACCTCCAGGCCTACAAGTGGATCGCCCGCGCCTTCAAGGAGGAGGATTGGCTCCCCGCCGCCCTGCTGCAAGCCGCCGACGAACACGAAATCATCGGCATACTCTCAGGATTGGACTAACCCATGGCCAAAAAAATCATCACTCCCAACGTAACGCCGGATATCCCCGCCGCCGTCCCCGCCAAGGAGGGCCGGTCCTTCGAGGAACTGTTGGCCGAGGCCGAAATGCTGGCGGTGAAGATGGAGGAGGGGGGACTCTCCCTGGAGGATTCCATCCGCGCCTACGAACAGGGCATGGCCAATTTGCGGAGTTCGGCCGAACTCCTCAAGCACGCCGAGGAGAAGGTCAAAATTTTGTTGGAGCATAACGGCCTGTTCCGCCTGGAAGATTTCGCCGGCGGCGACCCGGCCCCTGATAATGACGAGGAAGAGGATTGATGGCGGATTTATCCGATAAATTGCAAACCGGCCATATCGCGCCGGGCAAATTAGGCTCCGGCCGGCCTTTCGGCAAGTTCGAAACGGCGGCGCCGGTTCTGCCGGAACGGGCGGAGAATGGCGATTCGGTCAGCGAATTCGCAGCGGGGATTTTTACTTCGCAGGCCATCAAGGGTTATCCCCTGACCCATATCCTGGCCGCCAGCGACCGCAGCGCCGTCTTCAAGGCCCTGGACCCGGTCATGGACCGCCCGGTGGCGGTCAAGGCGATGCGGCCTTATCCGGGACGGGCGGGGGCGGTGGAAGAGTTTTTCTCGCTGGCCGGCAGTATCGCGCGGTTACGCTGTCCCGGCGTGGCCAGGGGACTGGACGCCGGCAGATCGCCCGGTGCGTTTTACCTGGTTTACGAATTCGTCTCCGGCGAGACCCTGGCGGCGAAGATGGCCCGGCGGCAAAGCGGCAAGCTTACGGAAAAGGAGGCGGCGCGATTGGTGCGGGCGCTGGCCGAGGTTTTACGAAATCTCTTCGAGGCGGGACATCCGCACGGCAATCTCAAGCCCGCCAACGTGATTCTAGCCGACGGCGGCAAACCGTTCCTGACCGACATCGCCTTCGCCTGGACCATGGCCTGGCCGGACGATGCCGGAGCGTTTTTGGCCAAACCGGATTTTCTCCCGCCCGAACGTTTGGCGGGTGAACTCAACATCGACATCAGGGGCGATTTGTACAGTTTGGGGGCGATGTGGTTTTGGCTCCTGTTGGGGCGGGCGGTTTTCCCCGCCGACCAGGAAACGGCGGGGCTTGAAGCCGCAGCGGCGGAGGGCGGGGCCGACGGGCCGGATCCCCTGGCGGCGCTATTGAAGCGCCGGGACCGGAAGGCGCCGACGGCACGGGCGCTGGACGCGAATATTTCCGACGACACCTCGAAATTGATCCAGTGGCTGTTGGAGAAAAACCGCGATGCCCGGCCGCGAACGCCACGGGAGTTTCTCCGCCGCCTGGCTTCGCATCCGCTGTTGGCTGAAGAGGGCGGCGGGATGGCGGAGGCGGGCGAGGCCGGTACGGAAATGGATGCGGAAACGGAAGCCGGGTTAGACGCTACACAGTAAATTGGACCGCTGCAACTTGTCATTCCGGGAGACCGCCATGCGTCGTTTTATTCTTAACATTTCGCTGCTCCTGCTTGGAGTGTGGATCGGGGGGCGGGTTGACTTGGTTAGGGCGATGGATTTCGGCCCCAGGGCCATGTCCGGCTCCTTTAACGTGACCACTCCCGAGGGTTGGCGGGGGCGGCGCTATATGGACGGCGAGTTCATCTTCGCCGAGGAGTTTGATTCGAACGGCGACAAGCGGATTGACGTTTGGCGTTTTTACCATCGCGGAATTCTTTCGTCGGAGGAGCGGGATCTCAATTACGACGGCCGGGTCGACTGTCAGACCCGGTGGGACGGCAGGACCGGCAATTTGCTGTCGATTCTTCGCGACACCAATTTCCGCGGCATCAACGACATGGAATTGGAGTACAAGGGGGGGAGGAATTGGGAGCTCCGCGAGGACCGCAATCTGGACGGGGTGACGGACAGCATTCTTTATTTCAATGCCCCGCCCGGTTATTTTGACGAATTGGGCTCGGGGATGGTGAGCCAGGGCGAGGTGGCGAGTTTGATTCCCCGGGATCTGTGGCGGGAGCTGCATGTGGATGAGGGGTTTGGCGGTTCGATAAGTACGTATTACCGTTTTTCGCGGGGTCAGTTGGCGCAGCGGGGCGAGTTTGACGGCAGGCGGATGGTGTGGCGGCGGGTGCCGCCGGGATGGACGCCGGACCTGGTGCCGCCGCCGGACTTTGGGCATGGCGATCAGGTGGCGGAGGCGCCGGCCCCAAGGCGGCCGTCATACCGGATACCGCTGCCGGATTACGCCCGGCCGATTGGGCCGGAGCCTATGCCGGGCGGAGGGACGATCAGGAACCCGTTCGATTTTTCGGCTTCGGGCGGGGATGCGGATCCATATGCCGGGTTGGCGCCGCCGCGGGTGACCCGGCCGCCGCGGACACGGGCGCCGGCGCCGGCGGTTGAACCTGAGGTTGGGGCGGGGTATGGACCGCCTCCGGCCGGGGGAAGGGTGGAGTATGGTTCGGCGGTTCCGCCGGCGGGTTCGCTGCCGGGCGGCGGCGGTTCGGGGAGCGTTTATGTGCCGCCGGCGCGGCGGGACGGCTTGCCGCCCGGGGAGTCGTCGGCGCGGTCGGTGCCGGCCAGGATGCGTCCGCCCGGACAGGAACCGGCACGTCGCACGCTGTTTTAACTGGAGTTTTGCAAAATAACCATTCAAACCGCCGAATGGCGATTTTGTAAAAGCAAAAACTCCGGAAATTCAGGCCAAAACGATTTTTGCAAAGCGGCGATTGGCGGTTTAATCGCCACTTGGCAAAACTTCAGTTTCAACACCCAAGGATAACACCATGTCCACCACCCACGGCAACCCGCCCGTCACCGACCTCGGCCCGGAACATTGGATCAACCGCGACCTCTCCATCCTCGCCTTCAACCAACGCGTCCTCTCCCAGGCCGAAGACATCAACCTCCCCCTCCTCGACCGGGTTAAATTCCTCGCCATCGTCTCCTCGAACCTCGATGAATTCTTCATGGTTCGGGTCGCCTACATGCGCCGCGCCATGAAAGCCGGTCACGCCGAACCGGGACCGGACGCCATGTCCCCCCGGCAACTCCTCGACACCTCGCGGGAAAAAGCCCGCGAACTCCTCGAACGCGCCAACCGCTGCTGGCTGGACGACGTCCTCCCCGCCCTGCGAAATTCAAACATCTTCATCCACGACCCCGACGAACTCGCACCCGAAGACCGCGAATACCTCGCCGACTACTTCCAGGAGCAGGTCCTCCCCGTCCTCACCCCCATGGTCCTCGACTCCACCCATCCCTTCCCCCTCCTCTCCTCCGGCGCCATCTACCTCCTCATGCGGGTCACCGCCCGGCAGGACATCCAGGCCGGCTTCTGTTCCAAGGCCGAGACCGTCCTGGGGCAGGTGCCGTCGGGACTGGGTCGCTTCGTCGCCCTGCCGCGACCGGCCGACGTCTACCGCTTTGTCCTCCTCGAAGACGTCGTCGCCCTCTTCGCCGGCGAAATCGTCAACGGCTACGACATCAACGCCGTGCACCATTTCCGCATCACCCGGGACGCCGAACTGTTCCTCGACGACGAACGCTCCGACGACCTGATTATCGCCATCCAGGAAGGCTTGAAACGCAGCCGGTGGGGGGCGCCCGTGCGCCTGTCCGTGTCCTCGAAAGTGCCGCAGGAGGAAACGGACTACCTCTGCAAAATGCTGGAACTCGAACCCCTCGACATCTTCCGTTCCACCGGCATGCTCGACCTCAAGGGCCTCTTCCACCTCCTGGGAAAAATCGACCGCTCCGACCTCCTCGAACCCCCCTGGCCCCCCCGACAGCACCCCGCCTTCGCCGACGGCCGGGATATCTTCGAAGTGGTGGCGGCGCGGGATGTCATCCTCACCCTGCCCTACCAATCGTTCGATCCCGTGACCCGCTTCATCGAAGAGGCCGCCGACGACCCCGACGTCCTGGCCATCAAAATCACCCTCTACCGCGTAAGCGGGCAAAGCCCCCTGGTGCGGGCGCTGATTCGGGCGGCGGAACAAAAGAAACAGGTCACCGCCCTGGTGGAACTCCAGGCCCGCTTCGACGAGGAGGCGAACATCACCTGGGCCCAGCGCCTGGACGCGGCCGGCGCGCACGTCATTTACGGCGTCGTCGGTTACAAGACCCACTCGAAGGCGGCTTTGGTCATCCGCCGCGAGCCCAACGGCATTCGCCGTTACTGCCACCTGGCCACGGGCAACTACAACGACCGCACCGCGCGGCAGTACACGGACCTGGGCATTTTGACGG
This sequence comes from Planctomycetota bacterium, assembly GCA_031555915.1. Classification (GTDB taxonomy): domain Bacteria; phylum Planctomycetota; class SZUA-567; order SZUA-567; family SZUA-567; genus JAJBSZ01. The sequence continues at coordinate 1,156 of JAVBTZ010000204.1, read as the reverse complement.
CGGATGCGGATTTCGGCTCGGATTTGTCCTCCTTCTTCAACGTCATCACCGGCTATTCGCTGCCGCCGGTGTGGAATTACATCGAAATGGCGCCGACCGGCCTCAGGGCGCGCACCATCGCGATGATTCGGCGGGAAATCGAGAAGCACACCACCGAGAATCCCTCCTTCATTCGCGCCAAAATGAATTCGCTGGTCGACCCGGAGATTATCCGCGAGTTGTACCGGGCGAGCCAGGCGGGGGTGCGAATCGACTTGCTGGTGCGGGGGCTGTGCCGTTTGCGGCCGGGGGTGGCGGGTTTGTCGGACAACATCAGGGTGCGGAGCATTGTGGACCGTTTCCTCGAGCATCCGCGCATTTTCCATTATCACAACGGCGGTAACGAGGAGGTTTATTTATCCTCGGCGGACTGGATGGAGCGGAACATGGACCGGCGTTTGGAGTTGTTGTTTCCGATTAACGATCCGGCTTGCCGGGGCGAGGCTTTGGCGGTTTTGGACGCGGGGTTTGCGGATAATGTCAGCGCTTGGCGCTTGCTGCCCGAAGGGGAGTACAGCAGGGAAAAGCCCGCCCCTTATGAGCCGGTGTTCAGGAGTCAGGAGAAGTTGTACCAGCGGGCGGTGGCGATGGCGGCGGAGAGTAGGGAGGAGCAGCGGCATCAGGTTTTTGTGGCGAGGACGGCGCACGGGAGGGAGCGGCGCAGGAAGGGAGACAGGCAGTAAAAAGGGGTGGAAAAGCGGTATAAAAATGCGGTTAAATAAGCGGTTAAATAAGTCCAGCGTGGCCGCTGGTTGGGGGGATTCCAAGGGGGCGCAACCAGCCCCCTTGTCAATATGCGGTTATCCATTTTTAAAGAGGCGACAAAGTCGCCAACTTTAAAAATACCTTCTCCCCGGAGTGAGCGAAGCGACACTCCGGACAGATCAAAAAAGGAAGGGAAACAAACAAGGAAAAACTCCACGCCAAGAGCGCGAAGGCAAAACCTGTCGGCACCGGCGGGGTGGCTCCCAGAATCGTAACCGTTCACGGCTTCGTTTTCAGTACGCTGACAACAGCGCTCCATTTTGGTAAAAGCCGTACGCTTGTCATTCCGAACGGTAGTGAGGAATCCGGCTGTCGCGGAGGCTGATGATAAACCGCCCCCATTTGGAAGCGT
>JAVBTZ010000146.1:0-10488 GCA_031555915.1 Planctomycetota bacterium | reverse complement strand
CACCGCTCGATTTCTTCGAAAGTTTAACCTCTTTGAGGACAAGGGTTTTATTTTCGGCAGTTCAAAGGCACAGGCTGAGTTGACCTAATTATATAGCTAATCCTGGCTACCCACACTTTCTGAGGAAATCGAGCGGCGGTTGGCTCGATTTTCTCAAAAAGTCAACTTCGAGCATGTCCCTATAATTTTCTTTTTCCCCGTGTGAACGACGCTATAACCAACCATTGAAAGCGTTGCTCTCCGCGGAGCAAAGAAAGGCAGTTGCGGTACCCGAACGGAAGTCCCGGTTGCACGGGCCCCGTGGGGTTTTTTGACCAGGGCGTGTGGGTGCGGTTTAACCTGGTCGGGGAGAAAGGCGGGTAGTCAGGTATGGCCGGACTCTAGACACGCCCGGGGATATAATGACCGGATATCTCCACAACTACACCCCACGGGCCTCGATAAGAGCTCGCCGGAACTTCCGTTCTTTTTTTTTAAAAGAAGAGCGGAGGTTGTCCATTGCTTCCGCCGCCAAAAGGACGCAGAATCCATGCCGGAAACACCCCCCGACCTCATCCGCATCGCCAACCTCAACAAGAGCTTCTCCGGCGTGCCGGTCCTGCGAAACATTTCCCTTACCGTCCAGCAGGGGGAAATCCTCGGCCTCATCGGCGAAAACGGAGCCGGCAAATCCACCCTCATGAAAATTCTTGCCGGCATTTACCACCCCACCTCGGGGGAAATTTACCTGAACCAAAAACCGGTGGCGATTGAAAACCCCATCCAGGCCCGCCAACTCGGCATCAGCCTGGTGCCGCAGGAATTCAACCTGATTCGGGATCTGCCCGTCTACAACAATATTTTCCTCGGGGCCGAAAAACTCAAGGCCGGCTTTGTCCTCGATAAAGCCGCCATGCAACGCCGCACCCGCGAACTGCTGGCCGAACTCAAAGTCGACATTCCCCCCGACACCATGATTGAAAAACTCTCCGCCGCCGAAAAACAAATGGTGGAAATCGCCAAAGCCCGGGCCTTCCAGGCGAATCTCCTGATTCTCGACGAACCCACCACCATGCTCACCCTGCACGAAATCGGCATCCTGTTCCAGCTGGTCCGTAAACTGCGGGCCGCCGGCATGACCGTCCTCTACATCTCGCACAAACTGAAAGAGGTGAAGGAACTCTGCGACCGGGTAGTGGTCCTGCGTGACGGCAGACTGGTGCTGGATCGCCCCACGGCGGAACTGTCCAGCATGGAAATGGCCCAGGCCATGGTCGGCCGCGAACTCGGTTCCCTCTTCCCCCCGAAAACCGTGCCTGAAGCCGAAGTGGTTTTCGCGGTGGAAAACCTCACCGTACCGGGGGTGGTCGGGGACATCAGCTTTTCCTTGCGGAAAAAGGAAATTTTGGGGTTGGCGGGGCTGGTGGGGGCCGGCCGCACCGAAGTGGCGGAAACGATTCTGGGGCTAAGGAAAAAGTCGGCGGGACGGATTGTCCGATCGGGGAAGGAAGTGCACATCCGCGAACCCAAGGAAGCGAACGACGCGGGTATTTCCTACCTGTCGGAGGATCGCCAGGGTTCCGGCATCATCACCAGTTTTTCCGTGACCAACAACACCACCCTGTCGTCCTTGCGAAATTATTCCAGTCGTTTCCTTGGCCGCATCAACAAGAAGAAGGAAGCCGAGTCGGTCAGGTCCTACATCGATCTGTTCAAAATCAAAACCGACAACGCCCATAAGCGGCTGGAAAACCTCTCCGGCGGCAATCAGCAGAAGGTCTCCCTGGCGAAAGCCGTCGACACCCGGCCGGAAGTGCTGATTGTCGACGAACCGACCCGGGGGGTGGACGTGTCGGCCAAATTGGAAATTTACTCCTTCCTGAATCGCTTGGCCTCGGAAGGGATTGCCGTCCTGGTCATTTCTTCGGAATTGGAGGAGGCGATCGGCCTCTGCAACCGGATTCTCGTGATGCGCGAGGGCCGGCTGGCCGGTGCGGTGGAGGGGGCCAGGATGAACGAGGAGGAAATCATGTATCTCGCGACCGGTGCGAGGGAGGAAGGTCTTCCGGTTCCATGACCTGCGTTTCTTCGAGGGAAGCCTTGGAAGCGCCTTGGTTGGCGGCGCTATCCCGGCCGGCGGGGACGTTTCCCTCTTGCTGTTTCGCTTTCCGGCGTTCCACGAAATAGGCGACCGCGAAGACGATGGCGCCGTAATAGAAGCCTTCCGCCAACACCTGGTAGAGTTGATCCGACTGCAAAATCGACATGACCCCGCCGTCGGGGGTATTAGGCTTGGTGGTAAAGAGGACCATTACCGTGGCGGCGGCCCAACACAGAAGTAGGCGTCGGAAAATTTGGCCCAGGTCAATCATTTGGTAAACCTTTCCGCTGGAAGTGGTGAATGTATTATACCTGGAGTTTTGCAAAATCACCATTCAAACCGCCGAATGACGATTTTGTAAAAGCAAAAACCCTGGAAATTCAAGGAGAAATGATTTTTGCAAAGTGACGATTGGCGGTTTAATCGCCACTTTGCAAAACTTCAGTTATACCGTCAGCGTAACGAAAATGCGAAAAGTCTTTTCCCAGGCAAAGGAGCCGCCCCGTGTCAGCTGCGCAGGAATCATCCGAAAACGCCGTTCCGCCGAAAAGTTTCATCGAGAAATTGAACCTGGAGAAAAACGGCACCTGGCTCGCTCTCCTGGTTCTTCTGGCGTTCGCGACCGTCATGGGCTGGCCTTATTTCCACCTGCCCGGCAATCTGGTCAACATTATGCGCCAGGCCTCGTACACCGGAATTATCGCCCTGGGGATGACCTTCGTCATCATCTCGGGCGGGATTGACCTGTCGGTCGGTTCCATCGCCGTGTTCACCGGCTCCCTCGGGGTGATTCTCATGAATCACCTGTTGGGGAAGGGCGGCATGGCGGACACGCCGGAGTTGCTCCTCCTGATATTCGGGGCGATGCTGGTTATCGGGACGGTCTGCGGGCTGGTGAACGGTTCACTGATTGCCTACGGCAAAATCGTCCCCTTCATCACGACTCTCGGCACCATGTCGATCTACCGTTATCTAAGCCTGTACATCGGCGACGCCGGCGAATTCGCGGCCCGTTCGAACCTGATTAATAAGGTCGGCATGTCGTCCCTGTTTTCGGTGACGCTTCTGGGACAACGGATTTCCCTCCCCCTGCCGGTCTTTGTGCTATTATTGTTGGCGGCTATTCTGTCCTTTGTCCTGAACGGCACCCGTTACGGGCGTTACCTGTGCGCGGTGGGGTCTAACGCCAAGGTGGCGGAGTATTCCGCCATCAAGGTGCCCCGGGTGCGTTTCTGGGCCTACGGCGTAATCGGGGCGATGTGCGCGATTTCGGCGTTCCTCCTGGCCGGCCGCTTCGGGACGGTGTCGACCAACAACTTCGGCCTCGGCTTCGAAATGGACGCCATCGCCGCCGTGATTATCGGCGGCACCGCCATGGCGGGGGGCAGGGGAACGGTGTGGGGAACGGTCATCGGCTGCTTCATGTTGCAGATTATCCAGAACATGCTTAACATGGCGGGGATTTCCCCTTATTTGCAGGGGGTGATCAAGGGGATGGTGATTATAGGTTCCGTATTCATTCAAAAACAGAAACAGTAGCTTCCTCAACACAAGTGCTTTCCGCCAAATCATGTGATGCGGCGTTCATTTTCTGGGTTGCAAAAGGAGAAACGAATGCGATACCTGGCGGCTTTGATCCTGGCGTTGTGTTTGTGCCTGGGCGTCTCGCAAGCGGGCGAAAAGAAATTCAAGGTGGGCGTTTCCATGCCCTCGGCCACGCACGGCTGGATGGCGAACGCCAACTATTGGGCCAACAAGGCCAAGACCGACTGGGCGACCTGGGACCCCAATGTGGAAATCGAACTCAAGTTCTCCGGCACCTCGAACCAGCAGACCTCGGACATCGAAGACCTGGTCACCAAGAAAGTCGACGCCCTGGTGGTCTTCCCCCACGACACCTCGGTGACGAACGTCGTGGAACAAGCGTTCAACCAGGGGATTTACATTGTGGTCCTCGACCGCGGCGTCTCCAAGGAAGGCATCTACGACATCTATATCACCGGCGACGACTACAATTACGCCGCCAAGGGCATGAAGTTCCTGATCGACCGCCTGGGCGGCAAAGGCAACGTCATCATGATTTCCGGCGTCCCCTGCCCCATCGACACCATCCGCACCAACGCCGCCAAGGACATCGCCGCCAACTACCCCGGCGTCAAGATCCTGGACGTCCAACCCGGCGACTGGAACCGGCAGAAGTCCCTCACCGTAATGGAAAACATGCTGCAGAAATATCCCCAGATCGACGGCGTCTTCACCGCCGACGACGACATGATGCTCGGCGCCATTCAGGCCTATAAGGAATCCGGCCGCACGGACATCAAGCTGTTCATGGGCGGCGGCCCCCTGAAGAACGTGGTGAAGGAAATCATGGACGACTCGAACCCGCTCGTCAAGGCCGACTGCACTTATCCCCCGGGCGTCGTCGCGACCGCGATTTCCTACGCCGTCCTCGGGGCCAAAGGCGAGAAGCTGAACCCGTACATCTACCAGGTCCGCGCCATGCCGACCCGCATCATCATTCCGGCCGAACTCATCACCAAGGAAAACGCGGCCGAATTCTACAACCCCGACACCCCGTTCTGAAAACGATTCGGCACAACCGTCGCTATCAAGCAAAGCGGTTCCGGGACGCGAAGCCCGGAACCGCTTTTCATGGTCAAACCCCCTTCGCATTGATTCGTACCAGTTCGCCGTCCGAGAAATTGCCGCGCGGTTCGTAACCCGGGAGCGCCCGAAGGCGCTGGTGCACCGCGTCCATTATCCAGAAGTCCTGCGGGAAGAACGAATCCTCCTGTTCCGCCGCCGGGGTGATCCAATTCTTCGAACCCACCACCGCCACCGGGGCGTCGAGGTAGTCGAAGGCGAGGGCGGTGACGTTCGAGGCGACGGTGTGCATGAAGGAACCGCGTTCGCAGGCGTCCGACGCGAGGAGGAGGTTGCCGGTCTTCCGCACGCTCTCGACAATCGGCTGATAGTTCAGGGGATTCAAGGAACGTAAATCCCAAACCTCGCAGGAGAGGCCGTATTTCTCTTCCAGCTGCTTCGCCGCGTCCATCGCGCGGTAGAGGGTGGCGCCGAGAGTCGCGATAGTCAAATCCTTGCCAGCCTTCCGCAGTACCGGTTCGCCGAAGGGCACTTCGTAACGGCCGGTAGGCACGCCTTCCTTCACGAAAATTTCCGGCATGTCGTAGAGGCGTTGGGATTCGAGGAAAACAACGGGGTCGGTTCCCTTGAGGGCGGTGTACATCATGCCCTTGGCGTCGTAGGGGGTGGCGGGGAAGACCACCTTCAGCCCGGGGACGTGGGCGAACATCGCCGACCAATCCTGCGAATGCTGGGCGCCGTATTTCGCGCCGACGGAAATCCGCATGACGAGGGGCATCTTCAAGACCCCGGCCGACATCGACTGCCACTTGGCCATTTGGTTGAAGACTTCGTCGCCACAGCGGCCGATGAAGTCGCAGTACATGATTTCCACGATCGCCCGGCCGCCGGCGAGGGCGTAGCCGACCCCGGTGCCGACAATCGCGCCTTCGCTGATCGGGCTGTTGAAGACCCGGTGGTAGGGCATGGCTTCGGTGAGCCCGCGGTAAACCGCGAAAGCGCCGCCCCAATCGCGGTTTTCCTCGCCCCACGCCGCCAGGGTGGGGTCTTCGTAGAAGCGGTCGATGACGGCTTCGAAGATCGCTTCCTTGTAGACAATCGTCTTCATGCCGGACACCTTCGCGCCATTGTCGTCCAGACCGAAACGGCTCTTCGCCTGGAGGCGTTTCAATTGCGGATTGTCGGCGAGTGGCATGAGGGACTCGACCGGCCGGTCGTCCAGCTTCAATTGGGTTTGGTTGGAGAACATCACCTTCTCGACGCAGTCGGAGTGGACCGGGTCGAGATAGGGCGAAACCTTGGGGTCAATCGCCTTCTTGAACGCCTTCATGATGGCTTGCTTGGCGAAGGCGAGATTCGCGTCGATTTCGGCCTGGGTCGCGACGCCCGCTTCGACCAGTTCCTTCGCGAAGGCGGGGATGGCGTCCTGGGAGAGCCATTCGTCCAGTTCCTCTTTCGTGCGGTAGCTCATGGCGTCGGACGGGGAATGGCCGCTGAAGCGGTAGGTGAGGGTGTCGAGGAGAACCGGGCCTTTGCCTTCTTCGAGGATTTTCCGTTTCCGCCGGTAGGCGTCGATGACCGCCAGGGGCTTCAGGCCGTCGACCCGCTCGGCATGCATCTGCTCGGGGTTCACCCCCGCGCCCAGCCGGGCCAAAACCTGGAAGCCCATCGTCTCGCCGACCGGCTGGCCGCCCATGCCGTAGAGGTTGTTGACGAAATTGAAAACGAGCGGCAGGCCGCCGTTGCGGCCTTCGGGCCAAAGGGAACGGTACTGTTCCATCGTCGCGAAGCAGATCCCTTCCCATACGGGACCGCAACCAAGGGAGGCGTCGCCGATATTCGCGATGACGAGGCCGGGCTTATTATTGACCCGCTTATAAAGGGCCGCCCCGACCGCAATGTCGCCGGAGCCGCCGACGATGGCGTTGTTCGGATAAACGCCGAAGGGGGGGAAGAAGGCGTGCATGGAACCGCCGAGGCCCTGGTGCCAGCCGGTTTCCCGCGCGAAAATTTCCGCGAGAGTTCCATAAATGAAGAAGTCGTCGGCGAGGTCCTGGACCGATCCGGAGGCGTCTTTCTCAACCCGCGCGAGGGTGGCGCCGCCGAAGTAATTTTGCATCACCTCCATCAGCTTCTTTTCATCCAGCTGCCGGATGGACCGGAGACCGCGGGAGAGGATTTCCGAGTGGGTGTGGTGGCTGCCGAAGGAATAGTCGTCGGTAGTGAGGGAATAGGCCTGGCCGACCGCAAGCGACTCCTGGCCAATCGACAGATGGGCCGGGCCGCGGTGGTTGTATTCCATGCCTTCGTATTTGCCTTCCTTCTTGATGCGGTCGATCATCGTTTCGAATTCGCGGAGAACCGCCATGTCGCGGTGCATGCGGAGGAGGTCTGCCTTGGGGAAGTTCTTGGCCGCCTTAGCCATGGGGGTGTCGTAGGAATTCAGGGGAATGTCCTTGAAGGTGAGTTTGCCCTTGGCCCGCATAACGTCGGGGTGGAGAACGATGCTTTTAACCATTATTATGCCTTTCCGGTTTAATCGGCTTTAAGACCGCCATGATTGGGTTATAACCTTGTTCACACGCCAAGGCCTACATGAACATGATTTCCTTCATGATTTCCGCCACCGTCGGGTGGGGGAAAACCAGCTCCTGAATGTCCTTGGCCCTAAGTTCGCATTCGATCATCACGCAAGCCGCCCCAATCATCTCCGACGCATACGGCCCCACCACATGCATCCCGAGGAGCTCCCCGCGTTCACCCATGACCGCCTTCATGAAACCCCGCTCGCCTTCCGTTTCCGCCAAAAACCGCCCCGAGGCCCCAAGGGGCATCTTCACGCTTCGCGCCTTGAGGCCGCGTTCCTTGGCCTGGGCTTCCGTCAGACCCACCGTGCCGATTTCGGGGTCGGTGTAAATCACCCCGGGGATTGCCGTCTCCCTACAGGTATCGGCGTGGCCAAACATGTTATTAATCGCCACCAAGGCCTGACGGCTGGCGAAATGGGCCAACTGCCAGCGGCCGGTGACGTCCCCGGCGGCGTAGACCCCGGGTAGGCTGGTCCGGGCCTGGTCATCCACCTGAATATGGCGGCGGTCCTGGTTCAGGTTCAATTTCTCCAGGCCGAAGCCGTCCAGGTTGGCGACTCGGCCGGTGGCGGCGAGGACGACGTCCCCTGGCACCGACTGCGTAGCCCCCAACTTGTCCGTAAAGAAAACGGTTCCGCCTTCCAGCTTTTCCACTTTGGCCCCGACGTGAATCGCGACCCCTTTCTTTTCCAATTTCTTGTGCACGGTCAGAGCCAGTTCGGAGTCGACATTGCCGCAAATTTGCGGGAGCATTTCAATGACCGTGACTTTTTTGCCGATGAGGGCGTAGAAGCAGGCGAATTCGATACCGATGACGCCGCCGCCGATGACGACCAAATGCCCGGCCGGTTGGGCCGCGTGCAGGATGCCGGTGGAGTCGACTACGGCGGGGTTGTCCTTCAGACCCGGGATCGGCGGCAGGGCCGGCCGGGAGCCGGTGGCGATGAGGAGGTTCCGCCCCTGGTATTCCTTGCCGTCCACCTTGACGGTGTTCTTGTCGACGATTTCGGCCGAACCGGTCGCGATTTCGACCTTGTTCTTTTTCAGCATGGCGCCGATGCCGTTACGGAGCGTTTCCTGCACCTTTTCGGTGCGTTTCTTCATGACCGGGTAGTCGAAGGACGCCCCCGCGACCTTGACCCCGAAAACTTCGGAGTGGAGCGCGTGATCGTAAAGTTTGGCCGAGTTCAAAAACGCTTTGGTGGGAATGCAGCCCCGGTTCAGGCAGACGCCGCCGAGTTTGTCCTTCTCCACCAGGAGGACATGTTTCCCCATGCCGCCGGCGTGTTCGGCTGCGACGTAGCCGGCGGGGCCGGCTCCCAGAATAATCACATCGTACATGTTTGACCCCTTTCTCTTACATCGCGCCCCACAGGACCAGCGCCGCTTCCACGTTCTCCAAACCTTTCGCCACCGCCTGCAAAAACCGACTCGCCGGCGCACCATCCAGCGCCTGGTGATCGTAGGTCAGGGACAAACCGATACGCGGCCGGAATTCGTAACCGCCGTCCTTCGTAGGCGCCGCCACCTGATTGATGGCACACACCCCAAGTATCGCCACCTGGTTCCCATTGATGATGGGCGTGAAGGACTCCACCCCGAGACTCCCCAGGTTCGACACGGTAAAGGTGCCGCCGGCGAGCAGGTCGGGGTTGATCGACCCCTTGCGGCAATCCTCCGCCAGCGCCGCCATGGCCTTGGATAGACCGGACAAGGACAGCTTGTCTGCCTCCTGCACCACCGGGACCATCAGCCCCCGCGGGGTGTCGACGGCGAAGGCCAGGTTCACCCCGTGATGCCGGGTGATAGTGCCGGCCTTCTTGTCAAGCAGCGCGTTCGCGTCGGGGAAGGACTGGAGCGTCCGGACCACCACCCAACAGATCAGGTCGTTAATGCCGATACTGGGAAGACCGGCGGCTTCGGCGTTGTCCTTGAAAATTTTCCTGAGAGACATGAGGCCGCCGGCGTCGGCCGAAGTGTTGTGGGTAAGCTGGGCGTGATCGGCCAGGGACTGGAGCATGCGGTCGCCGATAAGCTTCCGAATGCCCTTGTAGGGAATGACCTCCGGCGCGGGAGTCGGCAGGAGGGCCAGGGCCTCGTTCCGGCGCGCGGCTCCGGCCGCACCGGGCGCCCCCAAGTCGCGGGCCAGGGCCATGCCGCCAAGACCGGTCGCGGCGACCGGAACCTGACCGGTGGCGGCCATGATTTCCTTCGCGAGAGGGCTGGCTTTCACGGCCGAACCGCTGTCGACCGCCGCCTGGATGTCCCGCGAAGTCACGCGTCCACCCGGTCCGGAACCGAAGACCGCCGCGGCGTCGACCCCAAGCTTTTCCGCCAGCTTGCGTCCGCGCGGCGACACCGGCTTGAAATCGCCTGACGCCGCGGCGGCGGCGGCGGCGGTAGCGGCCGGCGCCGTACCCGCCGCCGCCACTGCGGCAACCGGCGCTTCGGCCTTGGCAGCCGCCTTGGGGGCCGCCGCCGCAGCGGGAGCCGGAGCCGCCCCGCCCTCCGCTTTCTCCCCCGCCTCACCCACCAGCAGAATGTCAGTCAATACCGGCACCAAATCCCCGGCCTTGGCCAAGAGCTTCAGGACCGTCCCTTCCGCCGTCGACTCGACGTCGAAGGACGCCTTGTCCGTTTCGATGGCGCAAACCACGTCCCCCACCTTGACCGCGTCCCCGACCTTGACCTTCCACTCCACCAACAGGCATTCCTCGACCGTATTGCCCTGCTTTGGCATTTGCACAGAGATCGCCATATGCATCCTCCCGCTTCTCTAAAGTGGATGTTTAAGGAAAAGCGAAGCAACCGCCGTTCACTTTCCCTTAAAGTTTCCAGGGTTCCTTATTCGCCATGTGTACCGGTATCGGCTTGAAATTCCGGATTATCGGGGACACGATCGAATGGCGCTGAAATAAGAGTAAGCCTTTGCGAAGCGATGATTTAATATAATTTTTTACCACAGAGAACACAGAGACCACAGAGAACCACTCTTAACTACGGAATTACGTATAGCCCCGGGATTTAAATCTATTTATAAAAATGGCATTCAGAATTAACTCTACAACGCGACATTTGCGGGAACCGCATCCGCAAATGCCGCATGAAGTTAGGGTTAGCGGCGACTCAAGGGGCGGTGGCGAAAAACCACTCGCAATTCCCTTTACCATGCAACCTTTTGATCACACGACTGTTGTGGAGGCGGTTCCCACA
>JAVBTZ010000081.1:0-22269 GCA_031555915.1 Planctomycetota bacterium | reverse complement strand
TTAAAATAATTTTTTACCACAGAGAACACAGAGACCACAGAGAACCACTCTTAACTGCGGAATGACGTATAGCCCCGGGATTTAAATCTATTTATAGAAATGGAATTCAGGATTAACTTCCATCCGTAGTTAAAGGTGGTTCTCTGTGGTCTCTGTGTTCTCTGTGGTAAAAATTATTTTAAATCATCGCCTCGCAAAGAATGAACCTTATTTCAGCGCCATTCGTGAGTGTCCCCGAATTACCTTCGTCAATCGCCTAATGCCACCCGGTCATAGAACTTCAGTAACGCCTGCGTCCCCAATTCGCCGTAGCCCGCCCGGGCCAGTTCTTCGTAATTGGTCAGGGCTTGTTTGAGTATCGGCAACACCAGGCCGCTCGCCTCGGCCTCGCCCTCGGCCAAACGCATGTCCTTGATGAAATGCTTGACGAAGAACCCGGGCTGGAAATCCCCGGCCAGGTATTTCGGCAACAGGGCTTCGAGTTGTTTGCTGCCGGCCGAGCCGGCTGAAACCGCTTGGATGAAGGCCGGCAAGTCGAGGTTTTTCGCCCTGGCGTAGGTGAGAGCCTCGCACACCCCGGACAGGTTGGCGGCAATCATGATTTGGTTGGCGAGTTTGGCGTGTTGGCCGCAGCCGGCTTTCCCCTGGTAATTCACATTCCCGCCCATGGCCCGGAACAGCGGCAGGCAGGCTTCGTAATCCTCCTTCTCGCCCCCGACCATGATCGACAGGGCGGCGTTTTTCGCCCCGGCCTGCCCTCCGGTCACCGGCGCGTCCAGGAGCTTCAGCCCCTTTTCCTTACCCGCCGCGTGCAGTTTTGCCGCCAGCTCGGGGCTGCTGGTGGTCATGTCGACCAGGTACGTCCCCGGTTTGGCGTGGGCGAAAATCCCCTCTGGGGCAAGGTAGACCTCCTCCACGTCACTCGGGAACCCGACCATGGTGATGAGCGCCTCGCACTCCCGCACGCAGCCGCCGATAGTATCGTGGAAAACCGCCCCCTCGGCAATCACGTCCTCCACCTTGGCCCTGGTACGGGCGTAGATGTGCATGGCAAATCCCGCCCGCATGAGGTTGCGAAGCATCGCCTTCCCCATTATCCCGACACCGATAAAGCCCAGCTTTTGCATTTCCGCCCTCCCGCGACTAAAGTCTCTCCAACTCCACGTTGGCTTTGCCCCAAACCCTACATCAACCCCATCAACTCCGGCAGGAAGAACGCCACCGACGGAACCATCGCCACCAGCACCAATATCACCAGCAAGGCCAATATATAAGGCAGCACCGCCCAGAGCGCCCGTTCAATCGACAAATTGCCAATCGAACTCGCTATCAGCAAACACAGTCCGTAAGGGGGGGTGACGAGGCCGATGGCGAGGGTGATTACCGTCACCAGCCCCAGGTGAATCGGGGTAATCCCGAGCGCCTTGGCCGGCGGCAGCAGGACCGGGGTAAAGAGAATCATCGCCGGAATCGCGTCCATGAACGTGCCCACGAACAGGAAGAAGGCTATCACCATCAACATGTAAACATACTTGCTGCTGATATAGGCGGTGAAGAAGTTCATCACGTGGTCGGACACCTTGTAGTAGCCAAGCAGCTCGCCCAGTGCGCATGCCGCCGCCAGGGCGAAGAGGGACAGGGAACTGAGTTTAAGCGTTTCCTTGAGAATCCCCGGCAGGTCGCGCGCCTTCAGGGTGCGGTAGACGAACATGCTGATAAGCATGGCGTAAATCGAGGCGAACGCCGCCGCTTCGGTCGGGGTGTAAAGCCCGGTGCTGATGCCGCCGACAATGATAATCGGGGTGAGGAGGGCCGGAAACGACTTCCAGAACAGTTTGAAAAGTTCCCCGCCGGCGGCGCGTTCGTAAACCGGGAAATTCCGCTTCCGGCCCTGCCAAACCACGATTCCCATCATCGCCAGGCCAATCAGAATCCCCGGCACCATCCCCCCGATGAACAACGCCGCCACCGACGCACTGGTCAGCCCCGAGTATACCACCATGGGAATGCTGGGGGGAATGATTACCCCGATGGTCGAAGAGGCGGCCGTCACCCCCACCGCCGTCTCCTTGTCGTAACCGGTGTCAATCATGGCCGGGATTAGCATTTTCCCCACCCCCGCCGTGTCGGCCTGCGACGAACCGGAGACGCCGGCGAAAATCATCGACACCAGAATGTTGGCGTGGGCCAAACCGCCACGGATATTTCCCACCAGGGCGATGCAGAAGTCCACCAGCATCTTGGTGATTTGCCCATGGTTCATCAGGTTGGCGGCCAGGACAAAGAGGGGAATGGCCAGGAGGACAAACGAATTCAGGCCGTTGAACATTTTCATGAACACGGTCATGTTGGGGACAAAGGGAATGGCCGCGACGCCCAGGAGGGATATTATCCCGATGACGAAGGCAATCGGCACCCCCAGGAATATCAAGAGGACAAACAATCCGACAATCAGCATGGTTTGGCCTCCTCCCTTTCCCGCACCACGCGGAAATCGCAAATGATGTGGTAAATCAGGTACAGGGACATCGTCGCCCCCATAATCGGCAGGCAAAGCCAGGTGTAGCCCATTTTCATCCAGGGCAGGGTAATCCAGTTGTAGTTCCAGAAGGTGCGGGTGACGATGACGCCGTAGTAAAACATGGCGCCGGTGAAGGCGAGGACCAGTAACGACACCAATATGCTGTAAACCGCCCCCGCGCGCCCCTTGAAGCGGTCCTTGAAGAAACTGAAGTTGAAATGCTGGCGATGGTACACCATGGCCGAAGCGCCCATGAAAATCGCCCAAATGAAAGAGTAGTTGGCCACCTCCTCGGTCCATAAGAGGGGGACTTGGGCATACCGGGCGATAATCTGAATCACAATCGCCACGAAAAACACGGCCAGGAGCAGCGTGCCCAGCGCCTCCTGGCACCACAATACCGTCGTCACCAATTTCCTCACCTCGCGCCCCTTTCCAAAAAAGATTCACGATTCGCCCGGTCGCCCGGTGAATCGTGAATCGGGATAAAAACAGGGTCTCCTATGCTGTCCGTGGTTCTATTTGCCGGCTTCGCGGATGGTCTTGAGGAGACCTTCCAACTTCAGCTTCTTCGCCAGTTCGTCTTGAATCGGGACGGCGATGGCGACGAAGGGGGCCTTGTCAATCGAGTTCACCTTGGCGCCGTCGGCGATGACCCTGGCCTTGGACTTGTCGAGCTGGGCGTAGGTGACTTTCCGTTCCTCGGCGGTGGCGGCTTTCAGGGCTTCCTCAATCCAGGCTTTTTCCTGGGCGGAGTAGGCGTCCCACTTGTGGCCGTTCATGAGGACGATGCGGGTGGTGTAGTCGTGTTCCGTTTCGGTGATGAATTTGCCGTTGACGGTTTTGTGGTGGTCCAGCAGGCTGAAGTTGGTGTAATCGTTTTCTGCCGCGTCGACGATGCCCTGCTGCAGGGCCTGGTAGAGTTCGCCCCAGGCGACCTGGGTGGGAATGGCGCCGGTCTTCTTCCAGAATTCGGCGACCACGCCGGACATCTGGGTGCGGATTTTCATGCCCTTGAGGTCTTCGACCTTGTTGATGGGCTTCTTGCCGTAATAGTTGCGGACGCCGGCCGACCAATAGGCGGCGATGCGGAAGGAGTTGCCGGACTTCTTGTTGATGATTTCGGCGATGGTTTTGCCGGCTTCGCCGTCGACGGCTTTTTCCCAGTGGGGGAAGCCGCTGAAGAGGTAAAGGAGGGAGAACATGTCGACTTCGGGAATGCCGGCCTTGGTCATGAATCCCGGCGACGCCACCACGATGTCGGCCGCGCCCAGCTGCACTTTTTCGACCAGTTCGTCTTCGTTGGTGCCGATGGTGCCGGCGTGGACGTCGACCTTGAAGGCACCTTTGGAAACGTTTTCCAGCGTTTCCTTGAATTTCAACATGCCGTACTGATAGGGGTTTTCCTGCGAGGTCTGGTTGTGGGCGACGACCAGGGTGGTTGCGGCGCGGGCGGGGATGGCGAGGGCGAGGCAGAAGAGGACGGCTGTCAGGAAAGTCAGATGCTTTTTCATACCGATAGTTCTCCCGTGGTTGTGGAATTGGACTGGAAGGGAACCAGGAAACGGCCGGGTTCCCGGGACGATGAGGCGTGTCCAAATTTATAACGCATCTCCAGCTATTGTCAACTTCAATTCAAACGCACGGTCCGCTATACCGGTTATATGCGACCGGTTTCGCCCTGTCCAGGGCGTTTCGGCGGGTTTATGGAACCAGTCCCAGGCGGTTCGCCAAAGGGACCGCCGCCTATAATTCCCGTGCGCATTGACGGCGGCGACCACTTGCTGTACCATGGCGTGCACCTGCCAAAAACATATTTCCGCGGTTTGCCAATTCAACCAGGGTTTTTTTCTGCCAAAGGAGACACAGATGCGTCATGCAATCGTTCTGGCGTTGGTCCTGTCGGTGGCACTGTCCGTATCCAGCGCGCTGGGAGGCGAAGTCCTCAAGGCCTACGCCGGCACCGAGGAACCGGTCGCCCAGGAATTATTCGCGGCTTTCGAAAAGGAAACCGGCATCAAGGTCGAATGGGTCCGGCTCACGGGCGGCGAGGCGGTCGCGCGTATCGAGGCCGAAAAAGCCAACCCGCAGGCGGCCATCTGGGTCGGCGGCGTCGGCACCATGCATATCGACCTCAAAAACAAGGGCCTGACCACCCCCTACGCCTCCCCGGTCGCCAAAACCATCCCGGAAAAATACCGCGACAAGGACGGCTATTGGA
Source organism: Planctomycetota bacterium (assembly GCA_031555915.1). Taxonomy (GTDB): domain Bacteria; phylum Planctomycetota; class SZUA-567; order SZUA-567; family SZUA-567; genus JAJBSZ01. The sequence continues at coordinate 17,527 of JAVBTZ010000081.1, read as the reverse complement.
TTGGCCTTTATGTCGGCCCGATTTCCTTCTGCTACAACCGCGACCGCCTGGCCAAGCTTAACCTGGAAATCCCCGAAACCTGGGCGGACCTCATCAAGCCCGAGTATCGCAAACAAATTCGCGTCGCCCACCCCTCCACTTCCGGCACCGCCTACAACATGGTCACCAACATCATCCGCCTCTTCAATAACGACGAGGACAAGGCCTTCGCTTTCATGAAAACGCTGGCCGAAAACATCGACCAGTTCACCAAGTCCGGTTCCGCCCCCGGTAAAGCCTGCGCCATCGGGGAAATTCCCATCGCCATCGGTTACCGCCACGACCAGCTCCGCCTGCAAAGCCAGGGCGCCGACATCGGCATCGTCGTTCCCCAGGACGGCGCCGGTTACGAGACGGCCTCGATGTCCCTGGTCAAGAACGGCCCGAATCCCGTGGCTGCGAAAAAACTTTACAACTGGATGATTTCCTCCCAGAAGGCGCGGGACGTTTTCAACGACTGGCAAATGATCCCCCTGGTGGACAGCCAGGACCCCAACGGCTTCTTCCGCTCCCTGAAGCTGGTCGATCAGGACGACGAATGGGACGCGGCCAACAAAATTCGCCTGCTCGACCGCTGGAACAAGGAAATCACCTCGAAGTATAACTGATAACTGGAGTTTTGCAAAATCACCATTCAAACCGCCGAATGGCGATTTTGTAAAATCAAAAACCCCGGAAATTCGGGCTATAACGATTTTTGCCAAGTGACGATTGGCGGTTAAATCGTCACTTGGCAAAACTTCAGTGATAAGGAACCGGCATGTTTACGCGGAAGCGGGTTTTGTCCTACTTGGTCCAATTGGCGCTGTTCTGCGCCTTCGCCTATTGGGGCTGGAACAATTTAAGTTCCGCGTTCGTTAAACTGAGCGAGAGCCAGGCCCGCTCCGCCACCTCCGCCCTGGCCTCGGCCATACCCCTGTCCGATGCGAAACAACTCTCCGCCTGGACCCGGGCCCATTCCGACGCCGACACCCAAATCGCCGTCTATGCCGGCATACCGGGCCTGGGCGACGCGCCCCTCTACGCGGGAACCGACCACCTGGCGGCGTTTCTCAATAACGCCGCCAACCGCAAGCTGGTGGAGCAAGGGAGCGAATCCGCCAGCTACGAGGAGGTGTTCCAGGCGCCGGTTCGGCCGAGTATCGGCGGCACGGCGCAGCTGGTTTTCTTTCATCCGCTGAAGGACGAGGGGACGGGCGAAGTCAAGGGGGTGGCGGTCGCCGCCAGCGATTTTTCCCGGCAGTCCGAGTATCTTCAGCTTCTCGCCCTGGTGATCGCCGCCGCGTGCCTGGTTTTCGCGGCGGTCACCGGGGTCTTGAAGTTTGCCCGCGACCCCATCACCGGCTTTGCCGTGGCGGGGTTGTTTGGGCTGGTTCTGGTCTTCGTCGCCTATCCCCTGTTCGAAGCGGCCCGCTTGACCTTCATGTATCAGGGCTCCTTCAGCCTGGACACCTGGAAGGGCGTCCTGTCTTCCTCGCAATATCTCGGCGCCCTTCGGCGGAGTTTGTGGCTGGGGGTCATCACCGCCAGCTTTTCCACGCTGCTTGGCTACCTCTTCGCCTTCGCCCTGGCCCGCACCAACGTGCCGTGCAAGCGCTTCTTCTCCGCCATGGCCACCCTGCCGGTGATTTCCCCCCCCTTCACCCTGACCCTGTCCATCATCCTTCTTTTCGGCCGTAACGGGCTAATCTCCAACCAGCTCCTGGGGCTGGACTTCAACGTCTACGGCCTGACCGGCCTGGTCCTGGCCCAAACCATCGGCATGTTTCCGATTGCCTTCATGACCCTGTCCGGCGTCCTCGCCGCCATCGATTCCACCATGGAGGAAGCCGCCCTCAACCTTTCCGCCAGCCGCCTCACCACCTTCACGACCATCACCCTGCCCCTGTCGCTCCCCGGCGTCCTTAGCGCCTGGCTTCTGGTGTTCGTCAACTCGCTGGCCGACTTCGCCAATCCCCTCATTCTCGGCGGCAACTATTATGTATTGTCGGTCGAGGCCTACAACGAAGCCATGGGCATGAACCGGATGGATTGGGGCGCGGCCCTGTCCTTCCTCCTGCTTCTCCCTACCCTCACCGCCTTCTTTGTCCAGCGTTATTGGCTAAGCCGCCGTTCCTTCGTCACGGTCACGGGGAAGCCGTCCGGGCGGTTGATTGAACTGGTCGGGCTTGGGGGCAAGACCGGCTTGGTGGCGGTCATGGCAGCCATTTCCATCTTCATCATCATGCTTTACGCGACGGTCGTTGCCGGCTGCTTTGTCAAGAATTGGGGCATCGACAATTCTTTCTCCACCGAAAACATCGTCGAAGCCATTGAACGCGGCTGGGATTCCATCACCGCCACCGTCACCCTTTCCGCCGCCGCGACTCCCGTGGCGGGTCTCCTTGCCATGGCGGCGGCGCTCCTCCTGACCCGAAAGCGCTTCCCCCTGAAGCGTCTCCTGGAATTCCTCATCATGACTCCCTTCGCCCTCCCCGGCACTCTTTTGGGCATCAGTTACGTCATGGCCTTCAACAAGCCGCCCCTGCTACTGGTCGGCACCGGTCTCATCATCGTCATCAATTTCATCATCCGCGAGTTTCCGGTCGGCATGGAAGGGGGCATCGCCAGCCTCAAGCAAATCGACCCGGCCATCGAGGAAGCGGCGATGAACCTCGGCGCCGACACTTCCCTCGTCTTCAAGGACATGGTCCTTCCCCTGATTCGGCCGGCTTTCATTTCGGCTTTGTCCTATACTTTTGTGCGTTCGATGACGGCGGTGAGCGCGGTAGTGTTTTTGATTTCGGCCAAGTGGCAGCTTCTGACGATGCAGATTTACAATTTCTCGGAGAACACGCGGTTTGGTTTGGCGAGTGTTTTGTCGACGATTCTCATTATTATTGTTTTCTTTGTGTTCTGGCTGATGCGGCATCTTCTACGGAGTTCGGAGCATTTGGACAAGACGATAACCTCGGGATAAGGAATAAGCATGGCTGAAGCAAAATCCGTCCTCCTCGACAACATCCGCAAAACCTTCCGCGAACCCAAACGCGGCACCCAAGTCCACGCCGTGGACGGCGTCTCCTTCGAAATCGCCCCCGGCGAACTGGTGACCCTCCTGGGACCGTCCGGCTGCGGCAAAACCACCGTCCTCCGCATGATAGCCGGCTTCGAAATCCCCACCTCCGGCCGCATCGCCATCGGCGGCATCGACGTCACCCCCTATCCCCCCAATAAACGCGACACCGCCATGGTCTTCCAGTCCTACGGGCTCTTCCCCCACATGACCGTCGCCGAAAACATCGCCTACGGACTTAAACTCAGAGGAATCGACACCAGCGACCGCAACAAAAAAGTCGAAGAATTCCTCGCCCTGGTCGGACTGGAAGGAAAAGGCGACCGCTCCCCCTCGCAACTCTCCGGCGGACAACAACAGCGGGTGGCTTTGGCCCGGGCGCTGATTGTGGGGCCGTCCGTATTGCTGTTGGATGAACCGTTGTCCAATTTGGACGCGCTCCTCCGCGAACAAATGCGGGTGGAAATCCGCCGCATCCAGAAATCAATGCACATCACCGCCGTTTATGTCACCCACGACCGCACCGAAGCCATGAGCCTGTCCGACCGAATCATCGTCATGAAGAACGGTAAAATCGCCCAGATTGGCCCGCCTCCGGCCGTTTACGCCGACCCTGTTTCGGTGTTTGTGGCGGGGTTTATTGGGAAGGCGGCTTTTTTCCAGGGCCGGGTGCAGGATATCGGCGACAAGTGCGCGGTCGAAGTGAACGGCCGTCTGCTGGCCATCCCGAAGTGGTCTCCCACGCTCAAGGCCGGCGACGCGGCCAAACTGATGTGCCGGCCGGAATCCCTGGCCTTTTTACCGCCCGGCGAGGGCGTCCTGGACGGCCGGGTTACCACCTCGATTTACCTGGGAAACACGCTCGAAGCGTATGTAGCGACGGAAATCGGGGAAATCCTGGTGCAGGTCGACAATCCCGCCGGCAAGGCAATTCCCGCCGAAGGCGAAGGGGTGAGTATTGCCATTCGGCCGGAGCTGTCGAAGGCGCTGGCGGTTGATGGCGCGTAGCGAAATGCGGATGAATTATGGGGACATGCACGAATGACGCTGAAATAAGGGTAAACCTTTGCGAGGCGATGATTTAAAACAATTTTTTACCACAGAGAACACAGAGACCACAGAGAACCACTCTTGACTGCGTAATGACGTATAGCCCCGGGATTTAAATCTATTTACAAAAATGGAATTCAGGATTAACTTCCATCCGTAGTTTAAGGTGGTTCTCTGTGGTCTCTGTGTTCTCTGTGGTAAAAAAATTATTTTTAATCATCGCCTCGTAAAGAATTAACCTTATTTCAGCGCCATTCGGGACACGCACCGAATTACCCGCTGGCGAAGCTTAGTTGTGCAAGCGCTGCCGCAGACCGGTTATTTTCTGATTGAAGCCGTCGACCCGCATTTTACCGACTCCGATTAAGTATAGGTAGTCGTAAAAATTCGGCAACACCGGCAGGCCCAACAAGTCCTTGGCGAAAGCATGGGCGGCGATTTCGCTGCAGCGGCCGATTCGCGCCCGCCGGACCAGCCGCCAGCAGCGGAACGTTTCCACCCGGTCCAGCCGCTCCGCCACCGTGCTCCCGGCCCGGAACTCCAAATAATGGAAAAATTCGTGCGCCAGGTGCAGCCGCAACGCTTCTTCCAGGCTTAACGCCGGCCGGCCGCCGTATGCGCTGTGTTCGGCCAAACTGCGAAGCGAATCCTCGTACACCTCGACCCGGCAACCATCCCGCCCCAAAATGGCCTGTCCCCGCAAAGTGACGCCGAAAGCCGTGGCTTTGCCGACCGGTTTCGTTAGCGCTATCCCCTCTTCGCGGTAGAGCGCCTCGATGTCGCGGCCGGCATGCAAACTCGCCGCCTCCCGGCCGAAAGCGAGGGAGGCGGCAAGATAATATTCGAGACGCGGCGGGGGAATCTTGCCGAAGAAGAGGTCGTTCGACAATTCGCAGAGCGCCAGGGTGGTATCGTCAGGTGCGGCCAATGCGTTCATTTGTAGGCCACGGCAAGGATTTCCTCGTCGTCGGCCAAGTTCTCCGTCTCGACGTCAAGGATGGAACGCAGCTGTTTGGCGGTCTGCATGCCGGTCAAATCCAGCAGCTTCTCGCGATAGAAAAGGAACACCTTGGGAAGGGTGGCGTTGGCGTCGGAGAAGGTGGTGTTTTCATCCAAAAACGGGGTGAAGACGCGGTCGACATCCCCTTTCCGAAATTTGCGGTGATTGGCGTGGTCGGCGCGTAGGCGCACCACGCCTTCACGATCCACCACCGCCGCCATATGGATCTTTCGGTTTATAAGGCCAAACAGCGCCTTTTTCGTTTTCACCCCCTCGCACAAGCTCCAGCGGCCGGTTGAACAGTTTAGGGACACCTCCCCCGCCGGCAAACCCAGGGCTTCGGCGGAAATCTCCGTCAAACGTTCCTGGCTCAGCGCCCCCGCCGTCAGGTCCTTCTGCCGCAATTCGGTGGCGCCGGTGGCGATGGCGCGGAGGATGTTCTTCTGCGCGTCGACCTCGATGGCGACGTCGACCGTCTCCTCCTTCGCCCCCGACTTGACGATGCGTTCGATGACGTCGGCGCGGATTTTCTTGATGTCGGCGTCGGTCGGGTTCACGACCGTCCGTTCCACCTGCTCCCGCACCATGGCCAGCGCGACCCCGATGGTGGAGATGTACGGGGCGTTCTTGGCGATGCGGCACTTCACGCCCAAACGTTCGGCCAGGGGATTCACCACCACCGAACCGCTGCCGCCGCCGCCGACCAGGGTGACGAAAGACTTCTCCAGTTCGTAATCGGCGATTAGCCCCTCCACCACGGTCAGGAGCTTCCCCACCGCCAAATCCATCGCCTGCCGCGCCGCCGCCTTGGCGTCGCAGCCGAGTTCCTTGCCTAAAGCCCCCCAAGCCGCCTCGGCCGAAGACCGCACGCCCCGCGCGTAATCCCCCTCGGGGACGTAACCCAGCAAATTGGCGGCGCCGGCGAGGGTGAGGGACAGTTCCTTGCCGCCGGGGAGAAACACCGCCGCGTATTCGCAGGGGTCGTCGGGGCGGGGACTGACCAGCTTGAGGGCAGGGGAGACGACCGTCCCCTCGGGCGCGAAGCATTCGTACTCCAGGCCGGCGATGTGGGCGCTACGCGGCCCCACGTCGACGATGCGTTTGTCCTGCACCCGAATCATGCTGCCGCCGGCGACGCCCATGGTGCGCACGTCCAGGCTTTGGAGATAAGTCTTGTGGCCGCCGACCTGGGCGTACTTGATCATCACCTTGCCGTTCTTGATGACGCTGATGTCGACGCTGGTGCCGCCGGCCTCGAAGAAGATGCCGTCCGTCACCTTCTCGTACATCAAGGCCCCGGCGACCCCGGCCGCCAGCCCCGAGAGCATGGTCAGGATGGGACGGCGCCGCACTTCGTCGATACTCATGACCCCGCCGTCGCAACGCATGATCATCAGGTTGGAGGCGATTTTGGTGTCCTTCACCGCCTGTTCCGTCATGTTGGCCGTTTCCATCATTCTGGGGATGAGGCTGGCGTTGACGACGGCGGTGCGGGTGCGCATTTTCAGGCCGTAGAGCTGGCTGATTTCGTGGCCGCCGGTGGCATAGAGGCCCTTTTGCCGGGCCGCCTCCATGACCCGCAGTTCGTTGGCCGGGTCGTCGACCGAAAAGGCTTCGCTGGCGACGACGACCCGGGCGCCGTCCCGCACCAATTCGTTAATGGCGGCGTCGATGTTGGCGGCGTCCAGCCGCGAACTGTCGATGAACACCGCCCCGCTCTTGAGGAATTTCCCGGGGGCTAGTTCGATGTCGCCGATGGACGTTTCCTTCTTCCCTCCCCGGGCTTCGAGGCCGGTCGCCATGCCGACGATGCCGACTTGGGCGACGTCCCCTTCCAGCAGGGCGTTGGTGGCCTGGGTGGTGCCGTGGGCGATGAAGACCACGTCCTCCACCGCGATGTGGTTTTCGGCGAGGAGGGAGGAGATTATCCGCACCACTCCCAGGGCGACCCCTTCCGTGTGGGTGGTGGGGATTTTCCGTTGGGCCAGGACTTCATAGGTGTTGTCATCGATGACGACGGCGTCGGTGAAGGTCCCGCCGACATCGATGCCGATTCGCACTTTTCCTTGCATCGCCAGCTCCTGTTTCCCTCTTGTTTCAATAAATGAACAAACTGGCGACAATCAAGCCAATCAAGGTCGAAGCCATCATCCAGGGGAGGGCTTTCCGCAGATATTCGTTGACGTCGGTTTTCACGAAGTCCGACACCCAGACGTTGTGCGAATTGGTCGGGTCGCAGACGGATTGGACGTTGGAGTCGAGGCGGAGGGCGACCATGGCCGCGACCGGGTTCATGCCGCTGGCCGCCAGGAGGGCGACGATGCCGCTGCCCAGACCCCACACGTTCAGGGGGCCGCGATAGATGGCGAGGAAGCTGAGAAGGCCGAAGACCACCACGAACATGAGGTGATTTTGCGGGATGACTTCGGCGATGAGGGGGCTGAGGACTTTGGCGACCTGCGGCGCCATTACCGACTTCAGGGTCATGCCGATGCCGATCATCAGGGCGACGGCGCCGGCTGTATCCTGAATTCCTTCGACAAAGGCGCTGGTGGCTTTCTGGATGGGATTCCGCGGGGTGGAGAGTATAAGGGCCAGGACAATCCCAATCATGATGGCGGGGACCAGTTGCATGTTGAAGGCGAAGACCAGAATCACCGGGATGACCGGGGCGACGAGGGCGATGTTCCGCGCGTTTTTCTCGCCGGCGGCGCTGTCGTCCGCGGGCATGGCCCAGGCGTGGCGCCGGCCGCCCTTCTTGATGAACCAGAGGATCATCAGGACGGAAAAGATGATGAGGGGAATGCCGCAGAGCCAGGAATAGGAGGTGACGGTGGCGATGGGGAGGCCGAGGGCGTCAATGTAGACGCCGAGGTTGCCGACGTTGAAGGTGACGCCGATGCCGTTGGCGCAGAGGAGAACGGCGCCGGCGGCGAAGGGGGAGACCCCGGCGCTGATCATGATGGGGATGATGATGGTGCCGACCAGAATCACCACTCCGAGGCCGCTCGAGGCGGCGAAGATGATGGAGCAGACGGCGAGGAACGCGAGGGCGATGGCGACGGGTTTGTCGCCGGCCATTTCCGCGGCTTTCCGTATGATGGTGTGGGTGATGCCGCATTTGGTGAGTATTTTTCCGAACCAGCCGCCGAAGATTAGTCCGGCGATGGCGGTCGACATGCGCATGGCGCCGCCTTCCAGTACGTCTTTGGCGATGGTGTAGACGTCCTTTTCGCCGGACATGAAGGGGATGCCCGCCATCAGGGCGATTGCCACGGCCATGATGGGAAGGGCGAGGATGGTGGGGAGTTTGCGGGTCATCATCAGGGCCACGCAAACTAGGAAAATGATGAAGATGCCGATTGCCTGTGCCATAGCCTCTCCTACGCGAATGTCCCAAAAATTTACGCTTCCAAATAAGCGCCTTGCTTCTTAAGCGTCTCCTGCAGCCGGGTAACCGAAACCGCCCTGACGTCCCCGTCCCCCGCCGCCGCCAAGGCCGCCGCGATCCCGGCCGCCTGCCCCAAAGCGCCCACGGTCGGCGTGGTCCGAATCGCGGCCTGCGCTTCGAAGGACGCCGATACGGCCCGGCCCGTCACCAACAGGTTCACCGGCCGTTCCGCCGTCATCACTTCGTAGGGAATGTCGTAGTAGTGGCCCAGGGCGCCTGAAAACAGGGTGGTGGTGCCGGCGCCGGAGGGATTATGGATGTCAATCGGGTAACCGGAATGGGCGACCACGCCGGGGAAACGTTTCCGTTTGAGAATGTCGTCGGCGGTAAGGGTGTAGCGGCCAACCAACTGCCGCGACCCCCGAACGCCAATGGCCGGCCCGGTGTACTCCAACTGCGCCCGGTCGAAGCCCGGCACATGCCGGCGGAGGAAGGCCGCGAGTTCGGCGCACTGCCTGCGGCCCATGGTCTCGGCGTGGGAGAGGCTGGCGGCGTCGGTGGCGTCGTGGCCGATGATGCGGGTGGTGTTGAGGATGTATTCGCCTTCGCGGCCGGTCCCGAAGAGGAGAACGTTCTCGCGGCAGCCGGAAATTTCGCCGGCCTCCCGGGCCAGCTTGAATTCACGGTCGAACCCTTCCAGCACCAACGGTGAATCCAACTTCAGCAGATCGACATGCGGTTTAAGCGTGGGAAAAGCGTCGATATGGTCGAGGACATGTTTTTTCAGGCGCCCGGTGTCGACATTGTAGAATTTCATCTTCATGGTCATGGGCTGGGCGGCGCCGTCGGCGGGGCGGCCCTTGGTCATGGGGGCGCCGGCCCAGGCGGCCAGGTCGCCGTCGCCGGTGGCGTCGAGGTACACCTTGGCTTTCACCCGATTGAGGCCGTCCTTGTTGCAGACGGTCAAACCGGTCACGCGGTCGCCCGCGAGTTCGACCGCGCCAATGAAAGTGTGAAACAAGACGGCGGCGCCGGCTTCCCCAAGCATTTCATCCAGGACCAGCTTGAGCGTTTCCGCGTCGAAGGGGGTGACGGTGCGGACGTACTGCTTGGTGTCGAGGATATGCCCCGGCGAACCGCCTTTCGCCATCAGGCGGTCGACGATTTCCTGCATCAGGCCTTTAATGACCTGCTTGTCGCCGGCGTGAAAGGTCATCATCGGCCCGACCCCGCAGGAAGTGAGGGTGCCGCCGAGACAACCGTACTGCTCGATTACCGCGACCTTGGCGCCGTTCCGCGCCGCCGCCGTGGCGGCGACCGCTCCCGAGACGCCGCCTCCCGCGACCAATACGTCATAGTCCCGCCCATAGAATTCCGGCATGATGAGTCCTTTCCGTTGCCGCTGCGGCAAGGCCGTCGGCAATACACAAGATCGGCAATACACAAGACAGGTATGTTGTTGACTTTTTGAGAAAATCGAGCAAACCGCCGCTCGATTTCCTCAGAAAGTGTGAGTAGCCAGGATTAGCTATATAATTAGGTCAACTCAGCCTGTGCCTTTGAACTGCCGAAAATAAAACCCTTGTCCTCAAAGAGGTTAAACTTTCGAAGAAATCGAGCGGTGGTCTGCTCGATTTTTTCGAAAAGTCCACTATACGTAATTCCGTAGTTAAGAGTGGTTCTCTGTGGTCTCTGTGTTCTCTGTGGTAAAAAATTATTTTAAATCATCGTTTCGCAAAGGCTTACCCTTATTTCAGCGCCATTCGATCGTGTCCCCGAATTTCCGCATTTCCCGGGGTCGGCGCCTCATTCCCCCGTTATCTCCCGCTCCGCCTTTTCCCGCACCAGGCAATAAATCTCCCTGAGCGGCCGCATCGTCGCCAACGCCACCTCCCGGCAGTCCTCGTACTCCGGCTCCCGCCTGATGATCCGCCCGCCCCGCCAACCCACTTTCACCCGCACGGTATGGCCGAGGAGCGTCACCGTCCGCGACTCCCGCTGCAAAATCAACCGGGATCTCTCCCCCACCCGCATCCCGAAGGTGCTCGACTCCTTCCACAAAACGTCCGCCACCTCCCCCGCCAGCGCGTTGGCGACCAGAACCGTCACTTCGTGCCCCGGCCGCCCCTTTTTCATAATCGCCGCCAGCGCATAGGCCTCGACCGCCCCCGCCGCAAAACAGCGTTCGAAAAGAAAACCCAGGGCCTCGGGGGTCATGTCGTCCACCACGAAACGGAACTCCACCACCCGATCCCGGTCCGACGCCGGCTCCCCCGGGAGCTGCGCCGCCACCGCCTCGGGGAGAAGCGACTCGTCCACCGGCACCTTCACGATGTCCCCTGAAAACTCCGGTTCGGTTTTGGCGATGATGGTCTTGTCCGCTTCCGGCCTGACCCGATCCTCGGCTTTGCCGATTTTTCCGACAATCGCCCGGAGTAGATTCGGCACGTCCTGGAACTCGCGGTGCCCCGCGCCGTAGCCGATGCGGGTGACGGTGATTTCCGGCGACCGGCCGAACGACTCCGCCAAAGCCGCCAACAGGGCCGCCCCGGTCGGGGTGGTGCGTTCGCCGTCGCCGCCGGGGATCCAGGGAACGTTGCGGCTCTTGAAAATTTCCAGGGTCGCCGGCGCGGGAATGGGGAAAATGCCGTGATCGCACATCACCATCCCCGAACCGGCGGCCGGGGAGGAGGCGCTGATGCTGGTCACGTTCAGGAGTTCCAGGGCGAGGCAGGAACCGATGACGTCGACGGCGGTGTCGATGCCGCTGATTTCGTGAAAGTGAACGCTTTCCACCGTTTGCCCGTGCACGGCGGCTTCGGCTTCGGCGATGATGCGGAAAGTCCGGCCGGCGCGTTCGCGTACCCGGGGGGCGATGGACGGGGAGTCCAGTAGAGCCATGAGGTCGGCCAGGTGGCGGTGCGGCCCGGTCGAGGATTGCCGTTGGCCGGAGCCTTTTTCCCTGGCGTTTTTACCGGCCGCTTTGCCGCCATGATCGTGCGGGTGCGGATGCGGGTGGTCGTGCGGATCGCCATGGTCGTGGTCGTGGTCGTGATCATGATCGTGATCGTGATCGTGATCATGGTCATGGTCATGGTCATGGCTATGTTCATGGTCGTGGTCGTGGCTATGTCCGTGATCGTGCGGATCGCCATGTTCGTGTTCATGTGCGTGATTATGCGTCTCTCCATGCCGATGGCTGTGGGAATGTCCGGGCTTAGGCTCGGCGTCGCTTCGGGTCAGGTCGATGACATCGGCCAAAGTCGCGGCCACGCCCCCGCGCGAAGTGCGGCGCACTTCGAGGCGGAAGCCTTCCAGGGGGATGCGCGCCAGCGTTTCCCGGATTACCTCGACGTCGGCTCCGGCGTCGACCAACGCCGCCAGGAGCATATCCCCCGCCATGCCGAATTGACAGTCCAAATGCAAATGCATAATTCACCTTCCTTCGTCGAATTTCCCGATCTTTTAAGCCTTGACCAAACGCCGCAGCTCCGGCGCCAGCTCCCGCAAATACAAATCCAGATAGTTCGGCGCGAACGCCGACACATGGGGTAAAATTATCACTCTCCCGCTCTTCCGAAGCGGCGCGTCCTCCGGCAGGGGCTCCTGCGGAAAGACGTCCAGCCCCGCCCCGGCCAGCGCCCCCGCCTCCAGGGCCGCCGTCAACGCGGGAAGATCAATGGCGTTCCCCCTCCCGATGTTGTAAATGTACGCGGTCGGGGGCAGGAGCGCCAAACGCCGCCGGTCGATTAGTGCATCCGTGCCGGTGGTGCCCGGGAGCGCCAGAAGCAAATGGTCCGTTTCCGGCAGAATCGCGTCCAGCCTCTCCATCGGCGCCACTTCGTCCCCGGCCTCGAAATAATCCGGCCGGGCGAGGTCGGTCCGGTTCACCCCGGTTACCCTCACTCCGAACGGTTTCAACAGCCGGCCAATCCACTTGCCGATATGCCCAAACCCGAGAATCGCCGCGTGGCTGCCACGGAGCTGCCGCATCCCCCCCGACACTTCCGTCCGCGCCCAGCCCCGGTTTCCCCGGTCCAGACAATCCTTTATTCCCCGGGTAAAGGCCAGCATCATCCCGAGGGCCGTCTCCGCCATCAATTCCCCGTGAAAACTGCCGAACCGAATCTCCAGCCCCGGTCTTGGCGTCATGCGGACCAGTTCCTTGCCGGCGGACGGGGTCGACAACAAGCGGAGCTTCCCCGCCCGGTCCGACAGGGCGGCAGAAAACGCCCACACCAAAGCCACCTCGGCTTCCGGCAGCAGCCGGGCGAAGTCGTCCTTGTCCGCCGCCTCCCGCCACTCCCAGTGTCCCGCTTCGCGGTTGAGATAAGCGAAATGCCGCGCCAACATTCCCGGCAAACCATTGACTTCGGGGATGAACACCAGACCCAGGGGTTTAGTCATGTGCGTCGGCTCCTTTGCCTGACGGCGTTTCATCCGCGCCAGGGACAAAATCCGGCTGCCGCCCCGGCAGCAGGTTGCGTAAATCCATCAAGGCCTGATCGGTGTCGAGAAACGTCATGTCCGCGTCGTCCCGCACCGCCAAGGCTTTCCGCAAAAACACCGCCGCCTCGTCTTTCCTGCCCTCGGCCAGGCGGAGCGCCGCCTGGTATACGGCCAGGCGCGGATCGTCCGACGCCACTCCGTCCAGTTCCGTCCACTTCGCCAGGGCCTCCCTGGCCTTGTCCAACTGCCTGGCCCGAATCGCCAGGGAAGCGGTAATCATCCTATACTCGTCGTATTTCGGGTCAATCCTCGACGCCTCCTCCACCGCCGCAAGCGCTTCGGGTAAACGCCCCACCGCCGCCAGGTCGTCCGACAATTCCGCCCAGGCGCTGTCGTCCCAGGGGGTGAGGCGAAGGAGTTCCTTCAGGTCCGCCACGGCGCCGGCGCGGTTGCCGTCGAGGCGCTGCAAATCGGCCCGGAACAGGAGCTGGCGGGCGGTCCTGGCCGCTTTCCGCCGGCGGACGGTCAGCAGCATTATCCCCGCCGCCACCAGAATCGCCAGCATCCCGCCGTAATACCAAATTTGTTTGTCCCTGGGCACGGCGCCGCCGCCCCACAGGAGTATCACCCCCAAAGCCAGGAGAATCGGCGCCAGCGCCCCGTGCATGCCGGAGGCCGGTTTCGGCAGGGGCCGGATGTCCGGCGGCAGCGGCAGTTCCCCCGCCAGGGCCGAACTCATGCGCCGGATTTCCTCATGGCGAAAATCCGGGTCGTTCACGGCCCGGGCGAGATTGCGGAATTCGCGGTCGACGGTATTGTTGACGTAACGGATAAGCAGGATGGCCAGGAGGATGACAAAGGCCAGCAGGGCTAGGGTGTAATATGCGTTCATGTTCTCCTGCTTTGGTCAAAATAGATAAAACCCCGCCAGCAAAGCCGCCGCGAACGCCGCGAAGGCGATATACAGCCAGAGGATCCCCGGCGGCACCCGGGTGACCGTGCCCCTTCGGCTCAGGGAAAACGTCCGTTCGTTGCCGTGCGAACTCGGCCGGCTCTGGCTGGCGGTCAGCCGTTGCGAGGAGCGGCCGGACGCTGAGGGGCTGGCGATTTGCCTGACCTGCCGGGCGAGTCCGCCGATGTCGTCCTGCGGCGCGAGGTGGAATTTTTCCAGCCGGTCGGCCAATTCCTCGGGGTTGGCCGGTCGCTTCTCGGGGTCGAGTTCGAGCATTTCCCGGATTAGGCGGAGGTATTTGCCCGAGTATCCTTCCTGGCTTTCCAGGGCGAAGGAGGGCATGGGGTTTTTTTTCCTGAACTCGACCAGGTCTTCGCCTTGCGGGGCCACGAAGGGGGGAACGCCGAAGGAGAGATGATAAAAGGTGGCGCCGAGATTGTAAATATCGGTTCGGGCGTCGACCAGTTCCGGCTTGTCGAGTTGTTCCGGCGCGGCGTAATCGGGTCCGCAGCGGATGAAGCCGGGGATCCCCTGCCGGCTCTTGCCCCTGAGTCCCGCGACCCGGGGTACGCCGAGGTTGGCGATTTTAATGGTGCCCTGGCTGTCGAGGAGCAGGTTGCCCGGGTTGATGTCGCCGTGGTAGACCGCCACGGCCCAGGCATGCCGGAGGCCGCTGGTGGTTTGCCGCAGGTAGCTTAGGAGCCGCGCTTCGGAGAAGACGGCGTCGGGTCCGCCGGCGCGGAGGCGGTCGGCCATGCTGCCGCCGGACATGTATTCATGGGCGAAGTAGTAGAAGCCGTGGCATTCGCCGGCGTCGAAGCCTTGGACGATGTTGGGATGGTGGAAGCGGGAGACGGCCTGGGCTTCGGCGATGTAGTTTTTGACGAAGACGGGGTCCGAGGCCAGGCGGGGGTGGAGGATTTTTAGTGCGACCTCCCGGTCCATGGCCAGTTGGGTGGCGTGATAGGCGGTGGCGATGGTGCCGGTGCCGATGATGTCGATGATTTCGTAGCCGGTGATGAGCCGGCGGCGGTGGTGTTCCTCCTGTTCGATGGCCTTGATTTCTTCGGCGTCGAGATAACCGAGGGCGACCGCCTCCTTGGTGAAGTTGGAGGAACCGCCGAGGATGGCGTTTTCGGACAGGATTCGGCCCTGCACTTCGGCGACCTGTTCCCGGGTCATCAGGCCCAGGTCTATGGCTACATGACCCAGCCGTTCGTCGAGGTGGAGTAGATGCGTTCGCATGCCCGGGTTCCGTAAGGATGAAGTTGTCCTGCCCAGACGGGAAATAAAATAGCTCCCGTTCTTCCCAAATGCGTGACGAGTATACCGGTATATATGGTAGCGATGCGCCGGTTTGAAATCAAGGCCGGTGAAGCCGTAAACCTCCGCTTGCCGGCAAAAGAGGCGGGCGGGGTAAGATCGGTTCGCCCGGCGAACCCGGCGGTGGGGGGCGAGAATTTGTTTCAAATTACGGTTCAAGTTGGTATAATGCGCTTGGCTGTTTCTTCGGTTTTGCCGGCGAAGGTTTGCCGTAGGCGGGGGGACATGCATAATACTGGTCGCGTTTTATGCTGGTTGTGGCACGAAATGAAGCTGAAGTTTTGCCAAGTGACGCTTTAACTGCCAATCGTCACTTGGCAAAAATCGTTTTTGCCCGAATTTACTCGTATAACCGTTCCCCGCGCAGGCGCGGCGTGGGCCTGTTCGCGGCGTTTTCTTTCAGGCAAAGGATGTTGCAAGTGGCTCTTATACCGATAAAAAATTATCCCGATCCCATTCTCCGGCAGGTCGCGAAGCCGGTGGAGGTCATTGACGCCAAACTGCGCACGCTGGCGGCCAACATGGTCGAGACCATGCAGGATGTGCGTGGAGTCGGTTTGGCGGCGCCGCAGGTTGGCGAAAGCATCCGTATGGTCATTGTCGACTTCGACCCTGAAGTCGGGGATCCCCGCGTTCTCATCAACCCGGTCATCATCAAACGTAGCGGCAAGAAGGAATTAGGGGACGAGGGCTGCCTAAGTTTTCCCGGCCTCAGAAGCAGGGTGAAGCGAAGCCCGGTGGTGGTCTGCGAGGCGCAGAATTTGGACGGCGAGATTGTCCAGTACCAGGCCGAGGGCTTGGCGGCGCGGGCGGTGCAGCACGAGATTGATCACCTGGACGGCTTGTTGTTTGTCGACAAGACCGGTCCCTCCGATCGGCAAAGCCTGGAGGCGGAGCTGGCGGAAATGGAGCGGAATTACGCCGAGGTGGCCCAGGTTTTGCAGGGTCAGGCGTAGAGGGGCGGGGAGACATGCGGCCGTCGGAAAAATTGGCGCGTCACCGCGGGGAAATTCGGGAGATAATGAAGCGTTATCCCGGGTTGCGGGACATTACCGTTTTCGGGTCGGTGGCCCGTGGCGACGACACGGAGAAATCGGACATTGATTTCATGGTCGAACTTGTTTCAGGTGCGGCCTGGAACGACATGTACCGTTTGCGGGACGATCTGGAGGAGCTGTTGGGGGTGCCGGTGGATGTGATTTCGACCGACAGCCGCATAGGGAAGGAAGTGAAGGAATCGCTGTTAAATGGGGATTATCATGTTAAAAGCGGTAGTCCGGCCATGAAGACCCAACGCATGCGGAAGTATCTCGGGGATATCGATACTTCGGCGCGGCGTATCCTTGCTCGTCTTGAGGGGGAGTCTTGCGAAAGTTTTATCGATCCCGGGAACGAGGATTCGCGGGATATAGTTGCCAGACACTTCTCCATCATAGGGGAAGCGGCGGCTAAATTCTCCAACAAATTCGGCTATTTCTGCGAAGCGCATCCGGAAATTCCCTTCCAGGGCGCCAAGGACCTCCGCAACAAAATTGTTCACGATTATGACGGCGTGGATTGGACGCGGGTTTGGCAAATAGCCAAAACCGATTTGCCCGAACTTCTAACCGCGATTCAGCCATATTTGGAAGTAAACGAAGAGCAATAAGGCTCATCATACATTTAATGAAAAGTATTTCCCCCGCGTGAACGGAGCTATAACCCATAATTGAAAGTGTTGCTCTACGCGCGGAGCAAAGCGGTTTGCGGTTCGCGGTACCCGAACGGAAGTCCCGGTTGCACGGGGTCCGTAGGGTTTTTTGGAAGGGCGTGTGGGTGCGGTTTAACCTGGTCGGGGAGAAAGGCGGGTGGTAAGGCCGGACTCTAGACACGCCCGGGGATATAATGACCCGATATTCCCGCATTCTACCCTACGGGCCTCGGGATGAGCTCGCCGGAACTTCCGTTCCTCTTTTCGGAGAGGAACGGTGCTAGGCATTTGGCGCGCGCAGCGAAATTTTGTTATGCATCTCCGCATGCTGTCACGCCGGAACCCTCCCCACTCGTCATTCCGGCGTCTGTACAGTCAACCGGGGTATAAACGGGCGGTTTCACCGGAATCCAGAGGGCTGAACTATTGCTATGGCCCTAAGGGTTTGCCCAAAATTAACTTTTACCCATTCAGAATTTGCCCAATGACCCAGAGGCATTTTCGACCAGGCGGTAAGGGCGAAAATGCCGATCCAAACGAAACACCCGGGTTAAACTTGTAAAAGTTATTTTTGGGCA
>JAVBTZ010000078.1:0-14176 GCA_031555915.1 Planctomycetota bacterium | reverse complement strand
AACCGCTGGTGGAGGTGCAGATGAATACTTTTTTACTTAAAATTTTACAAATTTAAATAACCGTATTCAGGCTCAACGCCTATCAACAGTTAAGTGTGGTTCTCTGTGGTCTCTGTGCTCTCTGTGGTTAAATAATTCCCTACAATCACCCTATACCTCTCTCCCCGCGTCCATCGATTTTACGCCAGCGAATCCTCCAACTCCACCCCGATCCGATCCTCGGGCGGCAACTCATGCCCCGCCTCCGGCCGCGGCACCGGCTGGGTCCGAATGTTCGACTTCCTGAGCTGCGGGAAACCCGTGCCGGCCGGAATCATCCGCCCAATCAGCACATTCTCCTTGAGACCGCGCAAATTGTCCCGCCGGCCGGCAATCGCCGCATCGGTAAGAACCCGCGTCGTCTCCTGGAAGGACGCCGCCGCCACCACCGACTCACTCGACAAACTCGCCCGCGCCACACCCTGCAAGACGCCGACAAACTGCGCCGGCCTGCCGCCCTTCGCCACCACATCGCGGTTGACCTTGGTGATGAGCGACTTCGACACCGCGTCCGTAAGGAGGAGCTGCGTGTCGCCGGGATCCTCGATCTTCACCTTGTTCATCATCTGGCGAATAATGATCTCAATGTGCTTGTCGTTGATGCGCACGTTCTGCGCCCGGTACACCTTCTGAATTTCGCCAAGGAGATAATTCTGCAAAGCCTCCTCGCCGGAAATCGCCAGAATGTCGTGCGGCACCAGCGGCCCCTCGACCAAGGGCTCGCCGGACTTCACCCGGTCCCCCGAGTGCACCCGCACGTGCTTACCCTGCGGCACCAAATGCTCAAACACCTGGCCGGAATCCGACTTCACCAAAATCTGCCGCTTGCCGCGCCGGCGTTCGCCCAGTTCGACAATGCCGTCAATCTCCGACATGACCGCCGGGTCCTTGGGCTTACGCGCCTCGAACAACTCGGTCACCCGCGGCAAACCGCCGGTGATGTCCTGGGTCGTGCCCATTTCGCGGGGCGTTCTCGCCAGTTCCTCGCCCGCTTCGACCATGTCCCCTTCGTCGACCCGCAAGTGCGCCTTTTCGGGGACCGAATAATACGCCAGAATGCTCTCGCGGTCTTCGCCGAGAATGAGAATCTGCGGCTGCAGGTCGCCCTTGTGCTCGAGAATGACCTTCCGTTCAAAGCCGGAAGCATCCGCTTCCATACGCATCGTCGCGCCTTCGACAATGTCCTCGAAGCGGACATAGCCGGATTTTTCCGACAGGAGCGGCGTGTTGTACGCGTCCCAGTGCGCCAAAGCCTGACGCGGCTTCACCACTTCGCCTTCCTTCACCCGCAAAATCGCACCGGCCGGAATGTCCAGCGGTTCGCCGATTTCACGGCCGCGATCGTCACAGATCACCAGGGCGCCGTTACGGTTCAGGACCACCGGCACGCGAATGTCCTTGCCCTTGTCGTCCTTACGCACCGACTCGACCACTTTCAAGTTGTTGAACTTGACGTGGCCGCCGACGTCGGCGCGAATTTCCGATTCCCGCACCGCGTGCTTGGCGATGCCGCCGATATGGAAGGTACGCATGGTAAGCTGCGTGCCGGGTTCGCCAATAGACTGCGCCGCAATGACCCCGACCGCCGTCCCCGGTTCAACCAGCTTGCCGGTCGAAAGGTCCATGCCGTAACACTTGGCGCAAATCCCGTGGGTGCATTCGCAGGCCAACGGACTCCGCACGCGAATCTTGCCGAGATCCAATTCCTGAATCCGCCTGGCAGCCGGCCGGTCGATGAGTTGACCTTTCCCCACCACCAATTCGCCCGTGAGAATGTCCACGATGTTGTCGCAGGCCACCCGGCCGAAAATGTTGTCGGCCAGACTCACTTCCTCGTGCTCGCCCGAGACCACCGCGCCCTTCGCCACCCCGTTCACCGTGCCGCAGTCCATGGTGGTGATGGTCGCGTCCTGCGCCACTTCCACCAGCTTGCGGGTCAAGTAACCCGAGTCCGCCGTCTTCAAGGCGGTATCGGCAAGACCCTTGCGGGCGCCGTGGGTCGAGGAGAAATATTCCAGGCCGCGCAACCCCTCGCGGAAATTGGCCCGAATCGGGGTCTCGATAATTCTGCCGTTAGGTTTCGTCATCAGCCCGCGGAAGCCCGCCAGCTGGCGAATTTGCGTCGTAGAACCTCTGGCGCCCGAATCGAACATGGCCCAAATCGGGTTCAGATACGGTATCCCGTCCCGCTGGGTATGGCCCTTCAGTTCCTTCAGGAGATCCACGGTAATAGCTTCGGTGACGTGGGTCCAGGCGTCGACGATCTGGTTGTAACGTTCGCCGTCCGTGATGTCACCCATCTGGTGCGCTTCTTCGATAACCGCCACCTTCTCCTCCGCCACCCGGATAATTTCCGCCTTGCTGGGCGGCGTCCGCAGGTCGTAAGTCGAGAACGACAGCCCGGACAGGGTCGCGTAATGGAAGCCCGTTTCCTTGGTGGAGTCGAGGAATTCCACCGTCGCGCCGCGGCCGAGACGCAAGTGGCAGTCCGACACGCAGGAATTGAGCGCTTTCTTGTTCATCAGCTTGTTGTAGAAAGGCATGCCGGTCGGCATCATGTCGTGGAACAGGATGCGGCCGATCGAGGTCGGCAGGAAACAACGCCGGGCGCGTTTCCGCTCCTCGGCCTTGGTGAGAATTTTCTTCTCCGGGCCGTTCGGGCCGTCCACGTACTCGACCCTGACCCATTCGTCTTCCGGCGTCTCCATAACCGCTTCGGCGTCCGGCGGCATCCGCACGTAAATCCGCGCCTGCAGGTGAATGAGGTTTTCCTCATACGCCTCAATCGCGTCCATGATGTCCTTGAAGACCATCCCCTCGCCCTTCAGGCCGGGGCGGATCAAAGTCACGTAATAACAACCCAGCACGATGTCCAGGTCGGCGGTGATAATCGGGTTGCCGTGCGCCGGCGAGAAGATGTTCGCGGTCGAAATCATCAGAAGCGAAGCCTCGACCTGCGACTCCACCGTGAGCGGCAGATGCACCGCCATTTGGTCGCCGTCGAAGTCGGCGTTAAAGCCGGAACACACCAGCGGGTGAATACGAATCGCCTCGCCCTCGACCAGCACCGGATAGAAGGCCTGGATGCCCATGCGGTGGAGGGTCGGGGCGCGGTTCAGCATCACCGGGTGGCCTTCGATCACCTCTTCCAGGACGTCCCAGATTTCCTCGTCCTTACGCTCCAGCATGGTCTTCGCCGACTTGATGGTGTCGGCGAGGCCCTTTTCCTTCAGCTTACGGATAATGAACGGCTGGAACAATTCCAGGGCGATCTTCTTGGGGAGGCCCACCTGATCCAACTTCAGTTCCGGCCCGACGATAATGACGGAACGCGCCGAATAGTCGACGCGCTTACCCAACAAATTGGCGCGGAAGCGGCCCTGTTTACCCTTGATCATGTCGGTAAGGGACTTCAGGGGACGGTTCCCCGCTCCCTGCACCGGCCGCTTGCAACGGCTGTTGTCAAACAAAGCGTCCACCGCCTGCTGCAGCATGCGCTTTTCGTTACGGACAATCACCGACGGCGCGTTCAAGTCCAGAAGCTTCGCCAAACGGTTGTTCCGGTAAATGACCCGGCGGTACAGGTCGTTCAAGTCCGACGTCGCGAAGTTGCCGCTGTCCAGCGGCACCAACGGCCGCAGATCCGGCGGAATCACCGGCACCACATCCATGACCATCCAGGAGGGATCGTTTTTGCCGGCGATCAGGGCTTGCACCAGCCGGAGCCGCTTCACCAGCGTTTCCGTTTTCAACTTCTGGGTGCAGTTGGCGAGATCCTTCTTCAGTTCCTGTTCCAACGCCACCAAATCGAGATCTTTCAGGAGCTCCCGTACCGATTCCGCCCCCATCATCGCCTTGAAGGCGGAGCCGTATTTGTCCCGCGCTTCGCGGTAGCCGTCTTCCGACAAAACTTCGGCGTGCTTAAGCGGGGTGTCGCCCTGGTCGGTCACGACATAACGCTGGAAATATATAATCTGCTGCAAGGCGGTCGACTTGACCCCAAGGAGCGTGCCCAACCGCGACGGCATGGCCCGGAAAAACCAGATATGCACCACCGGCACCGCCAGGTTGATGTGGCCCATGCGGGTACGCCGCACCTTGGAGTGAGTAATCTTCACCCCGCAACGGTCGCAGATGATATCCTTGTATTTGATGCCCTTGAATTTGCCGCAGGAGCATTCCCAATCCCGTTCCGGCCCGAAAATGCGTTCGCAGAACAAACCGTCCTTCTCGGGACGGTAGGTGCGGTAGTTGATCGTCTCCGGCGTCTTCACTTCGCCGTAGGACCACGACCGGATATCGTTGGGGCTGGCAAGGGAGATAGTGATGGAGCCGTAGTCGTTGATACGCTCATAGCTCATTTCAGGCATAGGGAATCCTCTCGACTTGCCAGGGAAAGCAAACCAGCCGCCGTTCGCTTTCCCCGGCAAGCGTACATAAACACACCACCGGCGCAGTGAAAGGACTGCGCGGATAATTCAAACCCGTAAATAGCCGTCGGACCTACCGCCTTACTTCCTGTCCTTCAACGAGGCCCTGATATCCTGCACCCCTTCGTTGATTTTAAACGCCACCATGACAATTTCCACCCAAATCCGCCCCAATACGATGAGGAAAATCGGGGTGATGATGGCCAGGCCGACGCCGTAGAGCCAGCCCCAGAAACCCATTTCTTCCGGCCAGCTGGACAACGCGGCGATAAAGCCGATTATCCCCAAAAACGCCACGATAATCACGTAGGCCGCAAACAAAAACGTGGCCAGACCCGGG
Source organism: Planctomycetota bacterium (assembly GCA_031555915.1). Classification (GTDB taxonomy): domain Bacteria; phylum Planctomycetota; class SZUA-567; order SZUA-567; family SZUA-567; genus JAJBSZ01. Next base: position 9,367 of record JAVBTZ010000078.1, on the reverse strand, counting down.
AAATACATCTTGTCAAAGCGGAACAGCGCCGGCAGCCCCCCCTTCTTGATGTCCTCCACCGCTTTCGTGGTTTCAGACCGAATCTGGCTCGCAGCCTGCCCGAGACCGCTGTCGTTATCGTGCGAGTGGTCGGGAGTGGGTTGTTCGGGGGCGGTCATGGTGTTCTCCTTATTGACAAATGGCCTACAAACTACGTATCACGCTGTCGCTTACAAAACCGTCAGAAATACCAGCATTTATTTGCCACAACGACGGCTCTACTCCTCCTCGCCGCCGCTCAGATTATGCCCGCTGCGTTCAAGCTTGATGTTGAGGCCGATACCGCGGATTTCGTTGCAGAGAACGTCGAAAGACACCGGCATCCCCGGTTCCACCGTGCTCTCGCCCTTCACCATCGCCTCGTAAATCTTGGTGCGGCCGTCGACGTCGTCCGACTTCACGGTGAGAAGCTCCTGGAGAATGTTCGCCGCGCCATAAGCCTCCAGCGCCCACACTTCCATTTCACCAAAACGCTGGCCGCCGTTACGCGCCTTGCCGCCCAATGGCTGCTGGGTGATAAGACTGTACGGACCGGTGGCGCGGGCGTGAATCTTCTCGGCGACCAAGTGGTGCAGCTTGATCATGTACATATTACCGACCGTGACCTTTTCGTGGAACGGTTCACCGGTCCGCCCGTCGTACAATACCGCCTTGCCGTCCTCGGGGAGACCGGCTTCGCGGAGCGCCTCGTGAATCTCCTCTTCCGTCGCGCCGTCGAAAACCGGCGTCACGGCGCGGAAATTATTGGTCTGTCCGGCCCAACCCAGGTGCGTTTCGAGAATCTGCCCCACGTTCATGCGGGACGGCACGCCCAGCGGATTCAAAACCATCTCTACGGGCGACCCGTCTTCGAGGAACGGCATGTCCTCTTCGGGGAGAATCCGCGCCACCACCCCCTTGTTGCCGTGCCGGCCGGCCATTTTGTCGCCAAGGGAGAGCTTCCGCTTCACCGCCACGTAGACCTTCACTAGTTCCAAAACGCCGGAACGGAGTTCGTCGCCCCGCCGCAAGCGGCCCACTTCGACTTCGCAGCGCGTTTCCAGGAAGCGGATACGCCGGTCGTGTTCCAAACAAATCGACTTGATCCGATCCCGCTTCGAGGCCGGGCAGTCCAGGTCGCCGAAATGGCACTGCTCCTGCAATTCCATCATCCGCTCGTAATCGGCCTGACGCGGAATTTTCAGGATTTTGCCGGTTTTCTTGTTTACGGGCGACGTTCCCAAAGCATCGGTCAGCCGCTTGAATTTCAGGTTGATTTCGTCGACGATTTTTTCGCGGGTGACCGTTTCCAGCTTCTTAATCGCATTCTTGACCGCCGCCTCCTGGCTGGCCTGCGATGCGCCCCGCCGCGCGTGCGCGCCAATCGACTCTTCGCCCAAGGCCGCCGCCGGGACCGTCGTCTCGACGTCGCCGCCCATTTCGCCCAAGGCTTCCAAGGCGCGGGCGAGACCCGCTTCCGGGTCAACATCCGACGACATCGCCCCAACGCCCCGCCGCGAGAAACGCTTCACATTGATGACGTAACCTTCCGTCCCCGGGGGAACGGTCAGGGAGTCGTTCTTGACGTCTTCCCCGGCCCGGCCGAAAATGGCCCGGAGGAGCTTTTCTTCCGAGGAAAATTCCGACTTGGCCTTCGGGGCAATCTTACCGACCAGGATGTCCCCGGGCTCGACTTTCGTGCCGATGCGAATAAGCCCGGTGTCGTCAAGGTTCGCCAGGGCCGCCTCCGACACGCCCGGGATGTCCCGGGTGATTTCTTCCGCCCCGACCTTGGTCTCGCGGATTTCGCAGGAGAATTCCTCGATGTGGACCGAAGTATAGGCGTCTTCGCGAATCAGCTTCTCCGAGACCAAAATCGCGTCCTCGAAGTTGCAGCCTTCGAAGGAAAGGAAGGCGACAAAAATATTCTTGCCGAGAGCCAACTCCCCGCCCTTGGTCGCCGCCCCTTCCGTCAGGGGGTCCCCTTTCTTGACCATCTGCCCGCTACGCACCAGCGGGGTCTGGTTCAGGGTCGTCCCGTCGTTCAGACCTTTATATTTGTGGAGACGGTAAACGCGCTTCCCCGAAGTCAGCTCCTTCGAACTGACCACAATCCGTAGGGAATCGGCGTACAACACCTCGCCGTCCTCCCGCGCCCGCGCCACCATGCCGGAATGCCGGACCACGTCCTTCTCCATCCCCGTGCCGATGAGGGGAATGTCCGGCCGCACCAGCGGCACCGCCTGCCGCTGCATGTTCGAACCCATCAACGCGCGGTTGGCGTCGTCGTGTTCCAGGAAGGGAATCAAGGAAGCGGAAATCCCCACCAGCTGCTTCGGGCTCACGTCCACCAGGGTCAGCTGATCCGTCCCGCAATGCATGAAATCCTCGTTGTGGCGGCAAATCGGCCGCTCGACGAGAATCTTGCCGTCGGTATCGACGTCGATGTCGGCCTGGGCGATGTAGTGGTTGTCCTCTTCATCGGCCCGGAGCCAGACGATTTCGTCGAGAATATGCCCGTTCTCGACCTTGTAATACGGGGTAATCAGGAAGCCGAGATCGTTCACCGCCGCATAATTCGCCAGCGAAACAATGAGGCCAATGTTCGTGCCTTCCGGCGTCTCCACCGGGCAAATCCGCCCATAGTGCGAAGTATGCACGTCGCGGACTTCGAAGCCGGCGCGCTTACGGTTCAAACCGCCCGGCCCCAGCGCCGACAAGCGCCGCTCATGCACCAACTGCGACAGCGGGTTCGACTGGTCGACCACCTGGGAGAGTTCACCCCGGGCAAAGAAATATTCAATAGCCGCCGAAATGGTCACCGCATTCAGGAGCTGGTGCGGGCGAATCAGGTTCTGCAAAGCCATCCCGGGAATCGGTCCGAACTTCTCCTGGTACGCCCGGTACAGCCCGCCGTCGACGCCGTCCCCCTTCTTCAGCCCCAAAGTCAGGGCGACAAAGGAGCCAATCCCGTGCTTCCGCTGCGCCGCCTGGTAGTCGTCGTCCGAGATGATGTCGCCCTCGATCAAATCGGTGTCCATCGGGTCGATAATCAGCCAGTCCTTCGCCGGCATTTCCACAAACTCGGCCTTGGAGTCGTCCTGCTTCAGGGACTGCGCCTCGGCCTCGGTGACGATCTTGCCAATCGCGATACGGAACTGCGGGTCCGGCTTCACCGCATACATCAACTTCAACGGCCGCTTCTTCGACTCGAACGCCGACGTGCCGTATTTCTTCACCGCCGCCTTATAGTCGACCTCGGACAAAACCGCATTGCGGGGGATGTCCGTGGAACCCGGGTTCGACACTTCATAACCGAACACGTCGCCCAAATTCGCCTGCTCGTTACCCGCCGCCTTGATGACCATCTGCTCCCGGGTCGAACGGCGCAACTTCACCATCGCCGACCTGAGTTCGGACATCACCAAATCCTTGATGGTGCGGATACGGCGGTTCTCCAGGTGGTCGATGTCGTCAATATACCCCTCGTCGGCGCGAAGCTTCAAGAGGTAGTGGCAGATGTTCAGGAAATCCATCCCCGACATGGTCATGTTGACGTCGTCGTCGATGTTGAACTTGCGGTTCAGGCGGAAACGGCCAATCTCCCCGAAGGAATAACGCTTCTCGTCGAAGAACCGTTCGAAGAACAGCTCCTGCGCCTTGTCGCGACTGGCCGGCGTACCCGGGCGAAGCCGCTTGTAAATTTCCAGGAGGGACCAAATGTACTCGGCCCGGTCCAAACCGCCCGACCACGCCACCCGCCACGCCATGCGGCCGAATATATTCTCCTCCAGCTTCTTGGCGTCGCCCCCTTCCGACAATTCATCCCGAATCGCCAAATCCGCCGCCAAACCCGACGCCACATTGAATTCTATCTGATCCAAGGTCTCCCGGTCGCCCTCGACTTCGTCAATGAAAAACGCTCCCACCGACCTCGGCTTCGTGTCCCGGCCGTCCCGCGCCGACACCATCGCCTCCCGCACCGCCCGCGCCACAATTTCCGGCGTCACCTCCCCGCCGCCCAAAAGCGACTTCATCTTCTTGTACGCGTCCGACGCGCGGAGAATGTCCCGGATTACCGTGTTGCCCCACTCCTCAATCCGCTCCCGGTCGTCCAGGAGCGTATTGGCAATCAGCTCGTCTTCCAACCCCTCGAAAACGCCATTTTCATTGACGCTGCCAATTACCTCCAAACCCTCCACGCCGGCTTCGCGAAGTTTCGTTATCACCATCGGCTTGTCCTGCCCCTTCGCCGTGCCGTCCTCGACCCGGCGCTCCAACGCCGACCGGGTCAGGCGAATGCAAGAGGGGAGAATCACCTGGCAATGGGCATAATCCACTACTTTATTAATGACCAGGGGCAGCGGCTTGTTCTCGCGTTCCATCTTGTCAAGAACGTCCAGCGTTTCTTCCGTTATGGGATAATTCACCACCGGGTGGAAGGCGCGGATAATGTCGTCGTCCGAATCGAGAATCGGCGACCACTGCTCAATCCGCCGGCCTTCGCCGCCGGAAGTGGACTTGCCGATATCGTAAACCCGCGGCTGGCGGGTCTCGGGGTCCATCTCAACCGCCAGGGCGCGGAGGAAGGTGGTCGCGGCGATCTTGCCGGAGCGGTCGATGCGGATATGCAATTGATCCTTCGACGTCACCTCGACCTGAATCCACGAACCCCGCTCGGGGATAATCCGGCAAGAGTGCAGGCGCTTACCGGACGAATGCACCTCCTGGGAAAAATCGCACCCGGGCGAACGCTGGAGCTGGGTGACGATGACCCTCTCGGCCCCGTTCACCACAAACTCGCCGCCGCCAATCATCAGGGGAATTTCCCCCAAATACACCCACTCCTCGACCGCGACCTTGCCGGTAAGCCTGACCTTGATCTTCAAGGGGCCGGCATAGGTGAGCCTGAGGGCGCGGCATTCGTCGGGACTGTGCCGCGGTTCCCCGATTTGATATTCGAGGTATTCGAGGCTGACCGAACCGTCGTAGGACTCGATGGGGAAAACTTCACGGAATCCCGCCTCGAGGCCGTCGTTCTTCCTTTCCTGCGGGGGGGTGTCCATCTGCAGGAAATCGGCATAAAAACGACGCTGCGTTTCCATCAGATCCGGCAGCGTCAAGGTGCGGTAGGCTTTTCCGTAATAACGAAGTTCCCTAGCCATGTGAGTCCTCATCGGGTAAAGAGCAATTTTAAAACCGGGAGCGTCTGTTTGATCAATAATATCCCGGCAGCAAACCTCCGCCCACCGGAAACCGCAGACGGCGTCCGCCTGCCGGAGTGTGGCAAACGGACGCCGATGCGGATGCTTGGACTAAACTTACTTCAACTCTACTTCGGCCCCGGCCTCGGTAAGCTGCTGTTTCAGCTTCTCGGCCTCGTCCTTCGCCGCCTTTTCCTTCACCGGGCTCGGCGCTTTTTCGACCAGATCCTTGGCTTCCTTCAGCCCCAGGCCGGTGATCTCACGCACCGCCTTGATGACCGAAATCTTCTTGGTGGTGTCCGGAACCGCCTTCAGAATGACGTCAAACACCGACGGAGCCGCCGCCGCCGCTTCGCCCGCGCCAGCCGCCGGCGCCGCCGCCATCATCACCGCACCGCCCGAGGCAGGCTCAATACCGTGCACTTCCTTGAGGTAGTCCGACAGTTCCTTGGCCTGGAGGAGGGTGAGGGAGACGATCTTGTCGCCGATAGCCTTGAGGTCCGGGTTCCATTCGCGATTTTCCGCTGACATTGCTACTTCTCCTAAGCTTATGTTAATTGGTTGAAAAATTTAAAAAAACCTTCGAAAAAACTCTTGACAAAAATCGGACGGCAACTCCATCCGAAATTACGCCGCCGCCTCGCCGTCCTTCTCGTCCTTCTTGGCGATCTTCTCGATCTGGCTCGCCACCAGACCGCCGCCGGAAAGAAGCTGCGCCGACAGCTTGCCGCCCATGGCCAAAATCTGGCCGGAAATGATGGACTTGAGTTCTTCCTTGGTCGGGCTCTTCGAAAGGTCGATAACCTGCTTCTCGTTGAGAAGCGCCTTTTCCAGCAACCCGCCGTGCAGGAGAATCTCCGGGTGCTCCTTCTTGAAGTCAACGACAAAACGCGCCGTCGACACCGGGTCGTCTCCCCAGATGAAAGCGGTCTGCTCTTTGCAAATCCCCTTCACCTCGCCGTGCCCAAGCTCCTTCATGGCAATGTTCGCCAGACGATTGCGGACAAACAGCATCTTGCCGCCAAAGGCGTCAAGCTTGCCCCGCAACTCGTCGATACCCGCCACTTTCAGCTTGGGATAACCTACCGCAACCACAAAAGGCGCGTCCTTGAACGCCTTCTTGTACTCTTCAACCTGCAGTACGTTTATCCTGTTAGGCATGTAACCACTCCCAATAAAAACCGCATATCCCCAGCTAAACGACCCCGGCGAAAACCCCCGGCCTTACCCGGGTAAGACTCCGCCTAGTTCGCCGCCGTGGGCTCAGTCTGGAAAAGGATCCGGAATCCCGGGCTCATCGTCGAAGCCAGGAAAATGCCGGTAATGTAATCGCCACGCACCGCCTGCGGACGAATCGACTTGATGTGGTTGATCGCGGCCTGGACGTTGTCCATCAACTTCTGCGGCTCGAAAGACGCCTTGCCGACCACCATGTGGACGTTGCCTTCCTTGTCGTTGCGGAATTCAATCTTGCCGGCGGCAAACTCCCTGACCGCATCGGCCACCTTGTCGGTGACCGTGCCGGACTTCGGACTCGGCATCAGGCCCTTCGGACCCAGCACCTTGCCCAACTTGCCGACAAAACGCATCATCCCCGGGTGCGCCACCGCGACGTCGAAATCCATCCAGCCGCCGGTAATCTTGTCGACCAAATCCTGCCCGCCGACTTCAATCGCCCCCGCCGCCTTCGCCGCCTGCGCCGCTTCCCCTTCCGCAAACGCCACCACCCGCATCGACTTGCCAATGCCGTGCGGCAACGACAAACTGCCACGCACCAATTGATCCGCCTGCTTCGAGTCGATCTTCAACTTGATGGCCAAGTCGATCGTCTCGTCAAACTTCGCCGTCGCCCTGGCCTTGACCTGGGCCACCGCGTCAGGAATCGAAAAACTCTTCATCCGATCGTGGTTTTCCAGCAGCTTCTTGAAACGCTTCGAATGTTTCCGCGCCATTGCCTGTATCTCCCGTTTTCGCGCCGACTTGGGACGATAATGCCCACCCGGCCTTACAGCGGTCATTCGGCCGAAAAGTTACCCAAAAACCCCCGGCCTGCCGCCGCCGAAAACCATTATTCCGTTTTCACCTTTCAGTCGATAACGTCAATCCCCATCGACCGCGCCGTGCCGGCGATGATCTTCGCCGCCTGTTCGGTCGAACGCGCATTCAGGTCCGCCTTCTTCATCTCGGCGATGTCCATCAGCGCCTTCTGGTTGACCTTGCCGACCTTGTTCTTGTTGGGGATGCCGGAACCGGCGTCAACCCCAGCCGCCTTCTTCAGGAGCGCCGCCGCCGGCGGGCTCTTCACCACAAAGTCGAAGCTGCGGTCGGAATAGACGTAAATTTCCACCGGAACCACAATGCCCTTCTGCGCCTGGGTGGCGTCGTTGAAACGCTTGACAAATTCACCCACCGGAACCTGCGCCTGGCCGAGAGCCGGCCCGACCGGCGGCGCCGGAGTGGCCGCGCCGGCAGGACACTGCAACTTAATCTTGTTTACAACTTCCTTGCCTTGCTTTGCCATGACTTGTTCCCTCGCTGCCACGTATCTATCAAAACGAGAATCCGGCTCTCCAAGCGCCTACCGCGCCCAAATCCGGACCCCATCGTTACTCCAGGCGAGAAGCGGCCACGTCCAGTCGGCCCCACTACCATGGAACCTTAGCAAGCGGAAATCCTGCCGCCCCTAAACGCGCTCCACCTGGTGGTAACCCAATTCCACGGGCGTCGAACGCCCGAAAATAAACACGTTCACCTTCAACTGGCCCCGGTCGGGATAAACCTCCTCCACCACCCCCTCGTAACTCCCAAACGGGCCTTCCTTGATCCGCACTTGCTCCCCCGCCTCGAACTCGACCTTGGGCTTGGGCTTTTCCTTGCCGTCGTCGATGACCTTGAGGATGCGGTTCATCTCCTCGTCGGGAAGCGGTTGGGGCTTCCTGGGATCGGCCGAGACAAACCCCGACACCCCCGCCGTTTCCGTGATGATGTACCAGGCATCGTCGTTGTCCATGTCCATTTCGATGAACAGGTAGCCGGGATAAGTTTTCTGATCCACCACGCGTTTCTTGCCGTCTTTCTTGACTTCGGAAACGCTCTCAGTGGGGATGAGGATGGTGCGAATGACATCGCCCATCCCCTTGTTGCGGATTTTCTCCGCGATCAAATTTTTAATCCGTTCTTCCCTTTCGGGTTGAACCTTTAAGGCAAACCATGTAGCCATTACGCCTCCCAGCCAACCAACTCCCGCGCCCCATTCGCCTTCCCCACGGCAAACTTCCCCCTAAAACTTCCGCCTTCAGGAGGCAAACAACCAGTGCTGGAACAGGCCGTAAGTAATCACCCACTGGAGAATCAGATCGACCAGCCAAATGAACAGCGTGAAAATAATCGCACAGACTATCACAACATAAGTCGAACCCCAAGCTTCTGTCTTGGGGTCGAACAAGGGCATGACCGAGGGCCAAATGACTTTGCGGAGCTCGTCGTCCATGTCAATGAGATAGTCGGACGAAACCGGCTTGCGAAACGCCACCCAGGCGAAAAAGCCCAATAGCCCAAACAGGAGAATCAGGGAAATGACAAAGTCCACCGACATTACGCCGCCGGTTCGGCCAATCGGCCCGAACGGATGCCAACGGAACCAGCTATAGGAAGCGTAAGCCGCGATAAGAACGCCCACCAACAACGCCCCAATGCGGGACGGCATTCCCTGACCTGCCTTGTACATGGTACGGACTCCCGTTTTCACTCCCCGACCCGACCGCGTTGCCGAGCCAGCCGAATGAGCTTCAATATCGCGCTTATGATTAAAATAAGCCCGCAAAATTTAGGAAGTTTGCGGGCTTCCCCGAAGAGTGGCAGGGGCGGAGGGAGTCGAACCCCCAGCCGCTGGTTTTGGAAACCAGTGCTCTGCCAATTGAGCTACACCCCTGTATAGTGAACTTTCACAAGAATCGAGCCAACCGCCGCTCTATTCTTGCGAAAGTTTAAAAACCACTTACCTTATTACTCGACAATTTCCGTAACGACCCCGGACCCGACCGTGCGCCCGCCTTCACGAATGGCAAAACGCAGCTGCGATTCCATCGCGATGGGAGTCAGAAGTTCCACGTTCATCTGCACGTTGTCCCCGGGCATCACCATCT
>JAVBTZ010000212.1:0-10669 GCA_031555915.1 Planctomycetota bacterium | reverse complement strand
GTTTTTTTGCCGCCAGCCTGATGGTTTATTTGGGAACGGTACTTTCCGGGGTCATCGGTTTTAGTATCGGCAATATTTCTGTTGGGCTTCTACTGGCGACCTTCCTGATCACGACGGCTGCCATGACGTTGGGAAATTTGCAGTTTTTACATCTTAAGAACGTCAACGGCATTTTTTACGGCCTAGCCATGACCTTTTCCCAGAGCATCATCGGCTGGGATTTTGGGTCGCTGAAACTGCTTGCCATCATCATGATCTACGGAGTGATTGGTCTTATTTGCGGCTGGCTTTCCAATTCCGCCCTGAAAAAATGGGGGCCTGCCAAAGTCAACAATGGAGCAAAGGCTTGAAAACGGTGCAAAATCTTTGCGATCTTTTTGATCAACCGCATCCACGGGGGGCTCGGTTCTGTCTGGTTAGTCCTACAACGCTACTTTTACGGGAACCACTTCCGTAAAAGTAGCATGAGTATAGGGTTAGATAATAATTCCGGCGCTGGCGGCAAAGAACGAAGGTCACCGCAACTGGTTATTCATGCACTAGCGTTGTAGAGTTAGACAGAACCGGTTGCGCCCCCCCTTTGTGCGCGGTTATCGCTTCTGAAAATGCGGTTCTCTGTGTTCTTTGTGTCTCTGTGGTGAAATTCACATTTTCAATAAGTCGGCGGTATAACGCAAAGCGGAATTGATGCGCTCACCCCTTTCGCACCCTCCGCAGCAAACGCCGCCGCCGACGCTTGGGCGGCCGATCCGGCTCAGGTTCACCCGTATCCAACCAAACCGCAGGGTCACTCCGGTAACAACGCGCCAAAACTCCATACAGCCTACCATGCCAACTGCGAAACCGCCGCGGCACCGTAAAAAACAACTCGCTCGCCACCGCAAAAAATTCGTCCTCGTTCAAAAAAGCATACTCGTCCAACAACGATTCGCCACGCCCAAGACGAAGCGACTCCGACTTAATCAATCCCCGCCACCGCTCACGGTCCTCCATAGGCAAAACCAACCCACCCTCCACCATCAAGTGGGCGAACTCATGCATTCCGACATTCAAACCCTCCTCGGGATGCGCGAACTCCCACCGTAAATCCCGCGACGACAACATCATCGTTCCATACATGTCGCCAGGTATCCCCACCATGCCGCTTTCCTCGTATTCCGTCACCACGCCGTCACCGTCCTGATAAACGCCGTTTTCATACCCCTCCGGCCGGAAAATGATTTCCTTCAATTCCGGCCATTCCCACTCCGGAAAACCCAACGTCGGCACCACCGCCGCCGCCGCCGCCCGCAAACGCAGCCCATCCGTAACCTTCATCCCCGCGCCATGAAAAACCACCTCGCCCAACAGTAGTTTGACCCGCTGGCGGAACAAGTCCCGCCCCGCCGCATCAAGGCAGCGGTAATGCGGTATCCTGCGGCGAAGCACTTTTTCGTATTTCTCCGGCCAGGGCTCCCGCCATAACGTCCGCCGCCGCCGGCCGGTCTTGCCGCCCAACCGGCCGCAAATAACCCCGCCCGCCGCCAACACCACCGCGCCGGCCAGCCAACCCGCCGCATAAAAAGTCGCCGCCGCCAACGTAACGACCAGCCCCAGCCAGCAAAGAAACGCCCGGCGTTCGCGGGCGTCCGCCAAAGGGGTGACGCTGCCGGCGGCCCGGCAGGCGTCGGAAAGGGAGAAGGTGGATTGGGGCGTATGGGTATTCAAGTTTGGGAAACGACTATCGCCTCACGGGTATTGGGAATGGGGTATTGGGAATGCGCCAGCGCAATTTCCCGCCGGCACGCTTATGCAAGCCGGCGTCAATGTCCCTTCATGCTTTGCTCCTCGCACTTTTCCGGTAGTAGAACATGATCAGGGCGATGATGATTAGACCGTTCACGATTTTTCTGCCCGCCTCGGGCAGGCGCAAAAGGGTCATGATGCTTTCAATCAGGCAAAACAACACCGCGCCGACGATGGTCCCGCCGTAGCCGCCCTTGCCGCCGGTCATGGCGGTGCCGCCGATGACCACGGCGGTGATGGTTTGCATGGTGAAGTCTTTGCCGATGTCGACGAAGGCGGTGGAGGTATAGCCGGCATAGAGAATGCCGGTGAAGACGGCGGAAAGGCCGGAAAGGGCGTAGATGGCGGTCTTGACCAGCGGCACTCTGACGCCGGTGAAGACGGCGGAGGTCTCGTTGGCGCCGACGTAATAGATGCTCCGCCCGAAGACGCTAAGCTTGAGAATAATCAGGGTCAGGAGCGCCAAAACCAGCCATACCAGCACCGGAATCGGCACGCCGCCGACATTCCCCACCCCCAGGCTGCGGAGAAAGGGCGAGGCATAACCTTTTGGGGCGCCTTTGGAATAGATTAAGGTGATGCCGGTAGTGACGACGCCGATGGCCATGGTCATGACCATGGGGGAAATGCCCAGGACCGCGACACCGAGGCCGTTGGCGGTGCCGATGGCCAGGCCAAGCAGCAGAATCAGGGGGATGACCCAGAGGTTGTTGGCGTCCTTGCCGTCGAGGAGGAGGCAGGCAAAGACGTTCCCCAGGGAGATTAAAGCCCCGACCGAAAGGTCGATGCCGCCAGTCAGCACCACCAGGGTTTGCCCGATGGCGGCGATGCCGATGAAGGCGGCGGAACGGGAGATGGCCCCGATGTGGCTCGGCGTGAAGAAGCCCCGCGATATGCCTTCGCCAAGCATGAACAGGAGGAACACCGCCACCCAGAGGAAGATGGCCGCGCGGTAGCCGGCGGGGATGCGCTTGAGGATTTGCATCACGGTCTCCTCTTCGGCCGCACCAAGCCAAGGCGGGACAGGACATCCGGCGTCGAAATGGCCAGGGCGACAATCAGGACAATCCCCTTGGCGATATATTGATAAAAAGCGTCGATGGAGAGCAGGTTGAGAATGTTGTCGATCAGGTAAAAAACATAGGCGCCGCCGATAATCCCCAAAACCCCGCCGCTGCCGCCGGCCAGAGAGGTCCCGCCAATGACCGCGACCGCGATGGAACTCATGACATAGGGGTCGCCAACCAAAGGATCGCCGGCAAACATGCGGGATGATAGATAAGCGCCGGCCAAACCGGACAGGAGTCCTGCCAGGGCGTAGGCGGTGAACTTGGCGCGTTTGCAGTGTATGCCGGAGGCGACGGCCAAGGCTTCGTTGCCGCCGACGGCGTAGAGGGAGCGGCCGGTTTTGGTGTTATTAAGGAACAAGTGCGCGGCCAGGACCGCCAGCACCATGATGATTAGGGCGGTGGGCACGCCGAAGACGTCGCCGGACGCCACCCAGAGCACCCGGTCGGAAATGTCCCCGCCGGGTTCCTCCATGATGTACAGGGCCGTTCCCAAGAAGACCGAACTCGTCGCCAAGGTGACGATGAAGGGGGGGAAGCGCCCCAGGCTGACAATCGCCCCGTTGATGCAGCCCATGGCCAGGCCTAAAAGCGGCGGCACCAGGCACCAGAGAACCAGGTTGGCGTTGGTGTTGACGTAAGGGAGGGAGGCGGCGGCGACATTGCAGACGCTGATCATGGAACCGATGGAGAGGTCGATGCCGCCGGTGAGAATGACGAAGGTTTGCGCCAGCCCGGCCAGGATGAGGGGGGCGACCCGGCCGAACAGGTTGACGTTGTTCCCCCAAGTGAAAAAGGTGTCGGACTTGAAGCCGGCGTAAACATAGACCAGGAGCACCACGGCGTAAATGGGGACGTACAATTTCACATCGCGCCAACGTTCGGTCATGACGCCTCCTTTCCGGGGTTTTTCGCGACCGAAGCCTTCATGATGTTTTCTTCGGTGAGGTCGGCCCCTTGCAGGAAACCGGTGATGCAGCCGTCGTACATGACCATGACCCGGTCGCAAACGCCGATCAGTTCCATCATGTCGCCGGTGAGCATGACTATCGCCACCCCTTTTTGGGCGAGTTCGCGCATGAGAAAATAAATCTGCTGTTTGGTGCCGACGTCGATGCCGCTCGTGGGGGAGAGGAGGACCATGACCCGCGGGTGGGCCAGGAGCCAGCGGGCGAAAACGGTTTTCTGAATGTTCCCTCCGCTTAGGTACATCAATTCCTGCCCGAGGGAAGTCATCTTCACCTTCAGGGCGCCCGATATCTGTTTGACATCGGCCACCTCCCGCGAGCGCTGGATGAAGCCCCTCCCGCTATGGTGGCCAAGGGAGGCGGCGGCGATGTTCTCGGCGATGTTCAGAATGAGGAAGGCGGCCTGGCCGTTACGGTCTTCGGGAATGAGGGCAATGCCGGCGGCCATGGCTTCGCGGGGATTGGCGATGCGGTATTCCTTGCCCTGGACCCAGACCCGAACCGAGCCGCCGCCAAGCCCGAAGGCGGATTCAAGCAAGGGAATCTGCCCTTGGCCGGCCAGCCCGCCGACCCCGAGGACCTCGCCCTCCCGCACCGCGAATTCCAGCCGCCCGCCCCGCGCGTCGGGGCCGGCGTCGAAGCGGAAAATTTCCTTGGCTTCGCCGAGGACGGGCTTGGCGGGATAGATGTCCGTAAGTTCGCGGCCGATCATGTGGTAAATCAATTTGTTTTCGTCGAAGTCCCCGGCCGCCCCGGTGACCACCTTTTCCCCGTCCTTTAAGACGGTGATGCGGTCGGAATGGTCCAAAACTTCCTTCAGCCGGTGCGAGATGAAGACGATGCCCTTCCCCTGTTTTTTCAAATCGGCCATGAGGCGGAAAAGCCGCTCCGTTTCCTCCCCCGTTAGGGTGGTGGTAGGTTCGTCGAAGACGACGACCTTGGGGTCGTAGAGGAGGGCTTTGGCGACTTCCAGAAGCTGCCGCGTGGCCATGGGGAGGCCGCCGACCAGGAGGTTGACGTTCAGATTTTCCAGCCCCACCTTGGCGAGCGCCTGTTTGGCCCCCGAGCGGATGGCGCGCCAATCGATGAGCCCCGGCAGACCGCGGCTCCATTTCCCCAGAAAGAGGTTTTCCGCCACCGAGAAATGCGGCAGGAGCGAGAGCTCCTGATAGATCATGCAGACTCCGGCCTGGCGGGCCTGGTCGTAGCCGGAGAAGTTCTCGGGCTTGCCGTCGACGCGGATTTCCCCGGTGTCCCGCGTATAGACGCCGGCGAGGATTTTCATGAGCGTGCTTTTGCCGGCGCCGTTTTCCCCCATGAGGGCGTGGATTTCGCCGGGTTTTACTTCGAAATCTATGTTTTTCAATACTGGATTGCCGGCGAAAGCCTTGTTGATGCCGTGCATTTCCAGGATGTTCGCCGGGTCGGATTTAGCCATTGACACCCCCCCCTGGCTGGTTGAAAGGACGATTCGCTATAGACCATCCGGATAAATCTTGCGCATTCAATTCAGTACGAAAACCCTGTCGCTACATTATTCCGAACCACGGCCCAAATGTCATTCCGAACGGTAGTGAGGAATCCGGCTGCGAGAATGGCCGAGTATAAGCCGTCCCCATTTGGAAGCGCTGGAGAGGAATGAACGAGCCGAATGTAAAGCGTTTTTACTCGGCGGATAGCGACCGCTGGATTCCTCGCTACCGCTCGGAATGACCATCACTCTGTTTCTTTACCAGGCAACGACAGGGTTCCCGTATTTCTCGCGTTTGCCACTATCGGAGACACGCCCCGCGGCCGTGTACGGCAAACGCCGTTACCGGCTGAAGAGCGACTTAATCACGTCGTCCGGCAGGCGGGTGTTGCAGTAGAAGCTGTTGGGGAGGTCGGGCCGGACAAACTCCTTGATGTTGGCGTCGGTGATGGTGGGGGTGGGGATGTAGGTGGTGCGGGGGGCCTGTTTACCTTTCAGGATGTCAATCCCCAGCTGCATGGCTTCGGCGCTCATCCACACCGGGCCGACGGCGCCGATGGAATCGAAATCGGGGTAACGTTCCTTGGTTTTCAGCCAGGTCTTGAGGAAGCCGTTGTTGTCTTCGCCGGTGATGAGGGGCGGGGCGAAGCCGCGTTCGGCGTAGGCGTCGAGAATGGCCTCGGACATGGCGCCGCCTTGCGACCAGATGCCGTCGATGGAGGGATAGGCGGCGAAGAGGGATTCCATGGCTTTCTTGGCCTGGGCGTAATCCCAGCCGGCGAAGACGGTCTGGAGGATTTTGATGTCGGGATATTTTTTGAAAACTTCTTCGGCGCCCTTGAAGCGGCCGGCGCTGACGGAGGTCCCCGAGATGCCGTTGAAGCAGACGATGTTCCCCTTGCCGTTCAGCTTCTTGACGAGGAACTCGGCGCCTTTGCGGCCGAAGTCTTCCTGGTCGACGGTGAGGTGGTAGGCTTTGTCGGAGTCGGTGGTGTTGTCGAAATCGACGACCACGATGCCGGCGGCGACGGCGCGGTTGATGACCGGGACCAGGGCTTTCGGGGAGCCGGCGTTGACGACCAGCAGGTCGACTTTTTTGGAGATGAGGTCTTCGATGTCGGAAATCTGCTTGTTGACGTCGCCGTTGGCTTGGGTGATGATGAGGTCTTTGACGTCGGGGTTGTTTTTGGCGGCGGCCTTGATTTCCTCGTTCGATTGGACGCGCCAGGACACGCCCAGCGTAAACTCGCTGAAGCCGATGGTGAAGGGTCCTTTTTTCGCTTCGCCCGCCTGGACGATTCCGAAGCCGACCAGCATAACCGCCAGCCCCAGGAGAAGTGCGGATAATTTCGTGCGCATGGGTTTTCTTCCTGTAATCATGGGTCCAATGATCGCTACCGGCCCGTGCCGGATAACTTGGGAAAGCTTAGCAGAGCTTGTAAATCTCGACGATGTCACGTTTCCCCAAGGGCAGGAATTTACCGACCTTGATGGTATCGCCCTTGGTGCACTTGTCGGCCATTTCCTCGATACGCTGGTAGTCGATGCCCATGTCGGCGAGGCGGGTCGGCATGCCGATATCCTTGAAGAGCCGTTCCACCGCCTCGATGCCGGCCAGGGCGGTGCGTTCGGGATGGAAGTAGTCCTGCTCGACATTCATGACCCGTACCGCGAACTGCACGAAGCGGGGCAGGTTATGCTTGTAGACATACTTGCACCAGGCCGGAAAAACCACGGCCAGGCCGGCGCCGTGGGTCACGTCGTAGGCGGCGGAGAGTTCGTGCTCGATGGCGTGGGAGGCGAAGTCCGTCTGCTTGCCCGTTTCCAGGAAGCCGTTGTGGGAAATGGCCCCGGCCCACATGATTTCGGCCCGGAGGGCGTAGTTGGTCGGGTCCTTCATGACTTGGCGCGACTTGTCGACCATGGTCTTGAGGAGCGCCTCGGCCATGCGGTCGGTGAAGTCGACGTCGGGGGTGTTGGTGAAGTAGCGTTCGGTGGTGTGGAGCATGATGTCGACGCAGCCGGCGGCGGTCTGGTAGGCGGGGAGGGTGTAGGAGAGTTCGGGATTCATGATGGCGAACACGGGACGGAGGACGTCGACCCCGAGGCCGATTTTCCGGCCGCTCGCTTCGTCGCTGATTACGGAGAAGATGCTCATTTCGCTGCCGGCGGCGGGGATGGTGAGGACCGAGGCGACCGGGAGGGCCTTTTCCGGCACGGCTTTCCGGGTGTAGAAATCCCACAGGTCGCCCTGATAGGGGACGCCGAGGGCGATGGCTTTGGCGGTGTCGATGACGCTGCCGCCGCCGACGGCCAGGATGAAATCGAGTTTTTCCTTGCGGGCTATTTCGACCCCCTTGTGGGCCAGGGCGAGGCGCGGGTTCGGCTGCACGCCGGCGAATTCCACATAATCCACGCCGGCTTCCTTCAAGGACTTCACCACCCGGTCATATAGGCCGGAACGTTTCACGGTGCCGCCGCCGATTACCAGCATGATGCGGGAGGAATGCTTCTTTACTTCGCGTCCCACCTCCGTTTCCTTGCCTTTTCCGAAAATGATTTTGGTCCCGCATGCAAAAACAAAGTCTTCCATGATGATGTCCTCTCTGTTATTCCTGGCGCCTGGGTTCTGTTTGGGAATTCGCTCCCGTTAGGTTTGCCGCGCGTAATAATTCGCCAAATACTCGCCCCGTATTATTTACCGCCTTGCCTTTCCTGTAAAGGGCATCTCAAAAAAACCGCCCCGGCATGCCGGAGGCGGTTTACGGTCGAACGGTTTGGCCGGGAGGAATATACGCGGCGAGTATAAAAGGGACGCCCGCCCAATCACCCCAGGGAAGAACTGATAATCCCTTCGCCGTATTGGCGCACCGAATCCAGAAGCTGTCCGTAATAATGGCTGAGATCGGCCCGATAACGTTCCAGGGCCAAACGGTCCCGTTCCTGCTGCAACCCCAGCAAATCCAGACGGAGCATCTCTTCCCTATCGAAGGCGAAACGGAGATCCGCCGCCCGGGCCTCCACGCCGGCATTGACCAAGGCGGTCTGAACCCGGGCCAGGAAATCGCGCCGGGCAGCCAGGGTCAACTCCGCCAAACCGGTCGGATCGTAATACAGGAATTCGCGCGGGGTCACGCCGGCCAGCTCGCGGAGGTAGGCGGCAATCTGGGTACGGTTGTGGTTTGCGAGTACGTCCTGCACCCGGGTCGCCTCCCGCGCGCGGGGGGAGACGGGGGTGAACCTGAAGCCGGTCTGGTCCGAATACCACAGCATTTGCGGCATGAACGCGCCTTCCCCCCGGTACCAGCGGTCGATATTGACCGCCATATTTTCCCGCATTTCCCTGGTGACGTTGTCGGCGCGGGACAGGCCGAGGTAATCGTAATAGGCATTTTCCCGCGAGAGGTAGGCAAGCCGCTCCGCTTCGATGAGTTTGTCCTGCAGGACGCTCGTATCCGGCGGGGCCTGGTAATTCCCCGGTACGTCGTACTGCAAGGTGGCGGCGATGCGGTTGGAGGAAATGGGGGGGAGCGTATTGCCGCCGCCGTTCAGGGGAGACTGATAGCGGGTGAATATTTCCAGCCACGACAGGTAACGCGCCACGGCGGCCCGGTTGTCGCGGGGTTCGAGAGTGCGGAGAAATTCCTGCAAGGCCAAGTTTTGCCGGGTCGCCTCCGGGTCGAGGCCTAGGACCTGTTCGGCGGTGAGAAAACCCGGTCCCGTCACCGTTCCGGCCCGGTTGTCCTCCAGCGCCCGCTCGGCCCTCAGCCTGGCGCTTTCCGAGAGGACGGCGGCGTCGAGGGGGGAATAGTCGGAGGCGGCGCGGTTTTCGGGACTTTCGCTTCTACGCCCGGGGCTGGTGCCCTGCACTTGTTCCACGGGCGGGGGGGTGTAGGGTTTTTCCGCCTGTTCGGCGGCATGGTTCGGTAGAGACAAATCGTAATAGGGAAAAATGGAGGACATTTTGGGGGTCTCCTTATGGCAATACCTTCCGGTAGGTTTTCCTTGCCCGCAAGCATTGCCGCATATTCATTTAATTACTATCAAGTCCAACCCCGCCCCCCCCTGGTTTTCCTTTGGGAAAGTACCCGGTTCTGGCGAACGTTTTTGCCGTTGCCGCGACAATAAAAACAAATCCTGCGCCTCACGCGCCAAGGCATAAAAAACACCCTGGCCCTGCCGCAAAACGCGGCAAATCCCGGTAGGATCGGGGTATAATCGCCGCCGATGGGTGAATGACGCAGGATTTCTCGATTATGCTTGACATTGAAGGGAATTGGATTACTACTTATATGAATAGGGAAAGCTTTAATTTTTGCTGAAGGACGGTTTTGGCGAAAAATCGTTTCCACAAACGGCACGCCCACGCCGCACTGCCCGCTACTATTTCGAAATGATATTTTGCAAGCGCCTAAACCGCCTCCGGCTTTTCTACCGTCTGGAGAGAAAGGAACACATCCCATGATGACCGGTGAACAGTACGTAGACAGCATCAAGAAAATTAACATGGAAATTTACATGTTCGGCGAAAAAATCCCTTCCGCCGTGGACAACCCCATTTTGCGCCCCTCTCTCAATTCGGTCAAAGCGACTTATGATCTCGCCCAAAAACCCGAGTACGAAGACCTCATGACCGTGAAGTCCCACCTTACCGGGAAAAAGATAAACCGCTTCTGCCATATCCACCAGTCCACCGACGATTTGATCAAGAAAGTCAAGATGCAGCGCCTCTGCGGCCAGAAGACCGCTTCCTGCTTCCAGCGTTGCGTCGGCATGGACGCCTTCAACGCCATCTGGTCCACCACCTACGAATGCGACGAAAAACACGGCACCAAATATCACCAGCGCTTCAAGGACTTCATGATTAAAGTCCAGGACAACGACTGGGTCGTCGACGGCGCCATGACCGATCCCAAAGGCGACCGCGGCCTCGCCCCCTCGCAGCAGAAGGACCCCGATCTGTATCTGCGGGTGGTCGAACGCCGGGCGGACGGCGTCGTGGTCCGCGGCGCCAAGGTGCACCAGACCGGCATCACCAATTCGCACGAAGTCATCGTCATGCCCACCATCGCCATGCGCCCCGAAGACAAGGACTACGCCATTTCCTTCGCCGTCCCCATGGACACCAAGGGCCTCTACATGATCGTCGGCCGCCAGTCCTGCGATACGAGAAAACTCGAAGGTTCGAAAATCGACGTCGGCAACTGCGAATTCGGCGGGGTCGAGGCGCTGACCATTTTCGACAACGTATTTGTCCCGAACGATCGCATTTTCCTGGACGGCGAAGTCGACTACTCCGGCATGCTGGTCGAACGCTTCGCCGGCTACCACCGCCAGTCCTACGGCGGCTGCAAGGTCGGCGTCGGCGACGTCCTGAT
>JAVBTZ010000072.1:0-5967 GCA_031555915.1 Planctomycetota bacterium | reverse complement strand
GCGGAAATACTCCGCCATCGCCGTCGCCACATACGCCGCCTTGAGCCGCTCGGCGGCCGGCCGGTCGGAAGTGGAAATCACCAGGACCGCCTTTTTCATGCCCTCGGGACCAAGATCCCGTTCGATGAATTCCCGCACCTCCCGGCCGCGCTCGCCAATGAGGGCCAGAACCACGATGTCCGCCGCCGACCCCTTCACGAGGCACGAGAGGAGGGTCGACTTGCCCCCGCCCGCCGCGGCGAAAATGCCCATCC
The DNA here is from genome assembly GCA_031555915.1 of Planctomycetota bacterium. GTDB lineage: Bacteria > Planctomycetota > SZUA-567 > SZUA-567 > SZUA-567 > JAJBSZ01. Next base: position 5,713 of record JAVBTZ010000072.1, on the reverse strand, counting down.
GCTGCCCTTCGCCGCAAGTCAGGAGGCCGTCCAGAACCCGCAGCCCCAAAGGGAGGGGAGTGTCGATGAGGCGGCGGGACATGGCCGCGGGCGGCGGCGCTTCTACCGGGTAATGCGCTTCGGGGACGATGGGCGGGCCGCCGTCGGCGGGGTTGCCGAGACCGTCGAAAACCCGCCCGCACAAATCCGGCCCCACCGGCACCGCCATGACTTTGCCGGAACTGATCGCCACCGCCGACGAACTCAGGCCGGTCATGTCGCCGAGGGGCGTGAGAATGGCGGCCTGCTGGGCAAACCCCACGCACTCGGCCCTGAGCTCCCAGCGGTCGTCGTGCGGCGACTTCAGGGTGACGAGTTCCCCCACTTTCACCCCGGGGATAACCGCCTTCACGATGGTCCCGAGAACCTGCGTGACCCTCCCCCGCACCTCGACCGGGGTAAGTTCCGCCAGGGACCGGTTCATCGCCTCGGCGATGTGATCGAACATGGCCATCAGCGCGGGCGCTCCTCAAGGGTTTTACGGAAAGCGTCCTGGATTATCGCCAATTGCCGCTCCAAAGTCGCGTCGATTACCCCGATTTCCGTTTCCATGATGCAGCCGCCGGGGCGGACCGATGCGTCCGGCTGCACGTCGACCCGGCCGATCCCCGGGTATTTCGCAATGATCCCGTCCAGGCCCTGCCGCACCGCGTCGGCGTCCGCCACCGCCACCTTGAGGATCACCCGCTTCTCATCCCGCACCAGCCGGAGGGACTGCCCCACCACCTGCCGCACCAAATCTTTCTTGTCGAACCCGCCCAAAATGGTCTGGAGGGAACGCATCACCACCTCGACCATGGCGTTTTCCATCGACGACACCTGTTCCACCGAAGCCGTCACCACCGCGAACATCTGCTCCGCCACCTCGGCCTTGCCTTCCTCCAAACCGGCCTGCCGGGCCGCTTCGCGAATCGCCTCCGCTTCCTTGTGGGCCCCGGCCAAAATGGACTCGGCCTCTTGGCGGGTTCTCGCCAAAACGGCCGCGCCTTCCGCCCGGGCGGCATTCACGACCTCCCCCGCCTGCACCAGGTCGGCGTATTCGCCGGAGCGAAGAACCGTCACCCCCGGGCCGGGTAAAACCGCCCCATCTTTAGGCAAAAGGAGCATGGTCATGTTCCACTCTCCCTGAACACCCTTAGAAAAACATCGCGCCAGCCGTCCCGCCGTTCCGGTTTCCATGCCGCCGCCAAATCGAGCGGCCCGTCGCAGCAAGGGGGCAGCTTCAGACGCAGACGTTCCGACCATTGCTTGGGTAAATCCGCCAGCCAACAGCCAAGCCCCAGCCCGGCATCGGCTATGATTCGTTCCGTCAGGGGCATTTCCTCCGCCGAAGAACCCTCCAGGGCAACGTCCCGCCAAACGAGGGAAGCCCGGCGCAGGGCGAAAAAATAAGCGTCTCCCCCGACCTGTTGTTTCAAATTGGCGACGTCGTCCCGCCAAACCAGTTTGGCCACCGCTTCGCGGTTTTTCGCCGTGCCGAAAAACCGGGCGCCCCGCCACAACGCTTCCCCGGACCACCGCGCCAAATCAGCCTCACGCGGCGGCGCGACCGACCCATCCCATTCCGGCAACCCACCGGGGCAAAGCCAGTCCAGCCGGCTGGAAAGGAGCTGGCAGGAACGCCGGCATTTACCCAAACGTCCCGCCGCTTCCGGACCGATTCCCAAAGCCTGCCAACGCTCGGGGTGGATCGCGGCGGCGAGATCGTGGCTAAGTGGGCGGTCCCGGCGGAATGCGGCGACCAAGTCGGCGGCGGAGCTGGCGTTCATTTACCCGGCCCCCGCCTTCCCTTCAGCCAAACCGCCGTCAAGGCCGCCAGGAGCAGGAGGCACAGTCCCGCCGGAATCCCCAATAAAAGGAAGAAGCGCGATTCGTCCCCCGGCATCATCCTCACCCCCGCCACCTCCCGCCAAGTCTGCGGCTGAGTCGCTTCGGCCTTGGCCGCCGGCACAAACGACACCTGAATGTTCTCGTCCTTCATGTTGGGGACGGCGGCGCCGATGATTTTTCTGATGCTGGAGAGGTGGCCGACGGGATCGTGCCGGGCGTCGTCGATGTATTTGACCATTACGGCGGCGGAGGGTTCGTGCATTTGCCGGCCGAGCTGATCCTGTTCCTGCAGGACCAGGTGCACCCGCGCCTGCAGGACGCCGTCGATGCTGGCGACGGTATGGGCGAGGTCCTCCTGCAGGGCGTAGAGGTAACGCGCCTTGTCCTCAAGCGGGGTCGAAAACATGGCGTTACCGCCGAAAACCGTGCCGAAATCCGCGTAGGTGCGGGCCGGCAGGGCCTGTTCCTCCAGCAGTTTGACCGCCCGGGCGAAATCGGCCTCGTCCACCGAAATGGCGAAAGTCCCTTCGCCGCCAGCTTTTTTCTCGGCCTTTATCGCGGCGGAGCGGAGCGCCGCCAGGACCGCGTTCGCCTCCGTTTCCGTCAGACTGCCGAAGAGCTGGGTCTGGCAGCCGGCCAAAAGCAGGCAGCAACCGAGAATTAGGGGGAGGAGACGGAATCTGGCCGGCATGGTCATCCTTGCTGTAAGGTCTTGATGGCGGAGGTGATTTTTTCCGAAGTTTTGCTTACGGCCGACACCAGGGCGCTCGTTTCCATCATCTTGAAGCTGGCCTTGAACAAATCCGCCTGGCTGACCTCGGGTTTGGCGGCAAGCGAGGCGACTTCGGCCCGGCTGGCCTGGATGCGGTCGCCCAAGGCGCCAATTTCCTGGGCGACCCGTTCCCCGGGTTGCAGCTGGGCGGTATCGGCCATGCCGGGCGGTTCGTTTTGCATCGCCGCGTCGAACCGTTCCACATCGGTGGCGCCCGGGGTCTCATGCGGGGTGGTTACCCCCTGCCCGGCCCCGGTTTGGCCTATATTTTCCAGGCCTTTTTGCCAAGCCGAGCCGCCAATGCCATTTATGTCCATTTCGTTCCTCCCTGGAAAGGACCGTCCCGCCGACCGGACCGCCCTGCTTTAGCACTGCCGCTTTTCCAATTCGGCAAGAAGGCTGTCGGCGGTTTGCACCGCGTCCGTAAGCCCCGCCGCCTCCATTTGCGTCTTGAGGTCGCGCGCTTCCGCCAGCCGCCCGGCCATCCCGAGAGCGGTCAACTTGTAAAGGTAAAGACTGGCCTCGATCGGGCTACCCCCCCGCTTCAACCTGGCGTCGAGCTGTTCGATAGCCTGTTCAAACCGACCCTTGATGATCTGGCAGAGGGCCAGGCCCACCACCGGACCGTCCTTCGCCGGGTCCGACACCGCCAGGGCCGAAAAAATCGTTTCCGCTTCCGGTACCTGTCCGTCGCGGCACAAGAAAAAACCCACTCGCGCCAATAATCCCCGTTCCTTCGCTTCCAATAACATGGATTCCGCCTTTCATGGCCATGGGTCGAAAAACCCGGGACGCGCCCCCAAACCGGTTTCAGGTGTTACGGATAACCTCCTTGTCGGTATCGGAAAGGTCCTTGAGAATGCCGGACATGAGGCTGATGACGTTGTTGTATTCCGCCGTCATCTGCTGCAATTTTATGAGATCCACCTGGTTCGACGCGTCGATGGTGTTGATGGCGTTGGCGATATCCTGCTCCAGACTGGAAATCTGATCCAATCCGGTGTTCATGATTTCGGTGCGGATGTTGATGTCCGACATGGCGACTCCTTTGCAATGGTTGCAGCATTCACGACTGGTGCCGGCGCTTCCAGGACTTTTCCAAACCCGAAACCGCCGCTTCATACGCCCCCAAGAGCAACTCCCCCTTCTTGAAATCCTGCGGCGTCACCCCCTGATCCAAAACCCGCTTCAAACGCCCCCGCCCCGCCAAAAGCACGTCGCGCATCTCCCCTAACGCCCGCCCCCCGACATCACCCTCCAAAAGACGGCCCGGCGCCCAATCGTCCGAATACAAATCCTTCTCGCCCATAACTATTCTCCTCTAGTTCAAGTATACGCCATAAACAATTCCATATAAAAGATATTTAATATATTTATTTTTTTCTGCCCGGCGTCGAACCCGGCCGCGGAGATAACGACCCCGAGCTTTCTTCCACCGAAGTCCCCAAACCGGCAAAGATGGTCTCCCCTCCCCTTTGCATGACGACCCCGGCGTCCCAGGTCTTCAATATTTGCAGCCCGCCGGGTAAGACCTCCCCGACGCGATGGTAATTGCCGGCTTGATCGACAAACCCGCCCGCGTCCACGACGTTAATCCGCCAGACCGCTTTGGCCGGCGGCGGCGGTGGGGAAGGAGCTTCGGGTTTGGGGTCAGGCCGGGGCGGTAGGGCGGCCGGCGCCGGGCTTGGGGCCGCTGTTGCCCCACCCGGCCGCGAAGCGTCGGCGGGGGAGATTTGCGGCAGCGGGGCCAGGGCCAGCCGCCGGGCATCCAAATCAGGCAAAACGGGAGGAAAGGGCGAGGCCGCCCCTTTGCTGTCGGGCTGGCCGTCGGGTTTAATTATGGGAGGGGGAGGCGAGGCCAGGGCGGTCTCGAACTGTTCCGCCACCCGGTCGCCGTAATTGTCGCGGAGCGTTTCGAGAAAAAGGCGCTTTTCGCGGGCATTTGGCCAACGCTCGGCGCTGAACCGCACCTTGCCGTCCCGATACTCGACCATGGCGCCGGTAAGGCCCAGGCGGTCGGCGCTGCGTTCGGCGTCCCGCTGGACATCGGGCCAAAGGGTCAGGCCGTTACGGAGGATCAAGCCGGAATCGAGGCTGTCGCGGACCGTCCGGTAAGCCGTGGCGGCGGCCTGGGGATCGGCGACAATCCCGGCCAGCCGCAGGGACAGCCCGCCGGCGGGGCCGGCGTCGAGTCCGAGTCCCGGGTAGGTTTTATGCAGATTCTCCTCGGCCAGGGCGGCTTGGCGCTGGGCGGTGTCGAGTTGGTCGACGAGACGGTAGGGGCCGGCGCCGATACTGTCGAGGATATCCTGGTGTTTTTGCTGGTTCTGGACAATCCCCGACACGGCGAGGCGGCCGTCCGCCAGCAGCTTCAGGCCAATCATGCCGGGGACGTTTTGGGCGGGGGCGGGCGATAGTACCGCCACGCCTCTGGCGCTTAGACGCGCGGCCGCTTGCCTGAGAGCCAGTTCCTCCGGCGTCGGGCGGAAAAAGTGCGTCCAGCCGAACCACCCTGCCGCCGCCAAGGCGGCGACAAGGGCGGGGACGGTCAGACTGCGGGGTAACCGTCGCCGGGGAACTTTCTCCGCCGCCGAATCGGGGGAGGCCGAGTCCACGGCGTTTTCGGCAGCGGCGGCTGGGGGGGAAACGGCTTCGGCTGCGCCACTTTCCCCTTCGCTGTTGGGGGGGGCGGCAGCGGGCTTAGCTGCGGGTATGCGGGGGAGTTCCTCCCAACTTCCTTCCGGACCGAGGGCGAAATGCACGCCTCCGAGTCCGACCACTTTATAGGGCTGAAGCGGAGTTTTGCCGGCGATGCCGGCGCCGTCCACGCTGACGGCGGCGCCGTCGACCGGTTCAATCGACCATTGGCCGGTGTCGTCCCCGGTTATGACAGCGTGCAGCTCCCGCACCGCCGCGTCGGCGAGGACCAGGTCGGCGGCGTCGCCGGAACCCAGGGCATAGCTGCCGGGCCGGAGCGAGAATTCGGCTCCGGCCTGCAATCCGGATAGAAGTTTTAGCAGACATCCGGCCATTGGCGTCCTGTTTGCGGTAAACTATACTGGTATCGGCGTG
>JAVBTZ010000020.1:0-5313 GCA_031555915.1 Planctomycetota bacterium | reverse complement strand
CAGGTTTTGATATGACGCGTCTGCGGAACCTACTTCTGAAGGTCGGAGGAATGTTGTCCCGTGGCGGACGACGCTTGTGGTTTGACATAGCCGATGGCATCGCCCCGCTTTGGCAGGCCTGCTTGAAGCGGCTAAACCGGCTGCGTACATACACGGGATCAGTAAAACTTTCACCAAACAATGATTGTGTCCCACCGCCAAGACATGCTTACCCGAGCTTCACACCTAGAATGTAAGACAATCATAATTTAGATTTCAGGCACCCAACGCACTAGGTAGGAGCGGGGGTTAGGGGGGAAAATTGACTACGCGAATCATAAGATCAATAATTCCACAAAGCCGTGCTTGAATAACAGTATATGTACCAAATTGAGAAATTTATGAATAAGTCCGGTTAAGGTACAATACACTAGTAATAGACGACCGGCGCATCGTGAACCGGGGACAATGGCGGATCGGAAGGTTCTTGGTAGATAGCCGCAGGCGGGGATTCGGGGTGGACGACGCTGGTCGCATGGGCCGTGAGGGTGTAGGCGGCCCGATCCGGTTTTTCGTAATCCAGAAAAATGAAGGCGTCGAATTGCGCCGTGCCCCCGGGCGGAAGGTAATCCGGGGTCACGGTGGCGTGGCCGAAACTGGTGCCGATGGCGGTGTAACTGGTGACGGCGAAACGCAGGTCGAGGCCGCTGTAGGGAACCGCGCTGATGTTGGTTATCGTGCCCCTTACCGACAAGCTTTGCCGCTTGTCGGTGAGTACCCGCTCGGGAGTGACGATGAGGCCAAGCTGGCGCGAAGCGTCCTGCGGGGAAGGCACGACTTTGACGTTGAAGCCCAACTGCAGGGTTACCCCGTGCGGCAGGTCGAAATCAAGCGCTTCCGCCCGCGGCAGGACCGCCAGTCCCAGCAGTAGAAAAAGAATTCTAAACTGGACTTTTATCAAATCGCCATGCAAACTGCCGAATGGCGATTTGGTAAAAGTAAAAACCCTTGAACTACAGGTGAAAGCGATTTTTACCAAGTGACGATAAGCGGTTAAACCGTCACTCGGCAAAACTTCAATTCTAAACATATTCATAATCATCCGGTCCCTTAAACCAGCTGTCCCGCCCTGCGTGCAGCGCCAGGCAAATGACCGCCATTACCAGGTAGGCGATGAAGAACGGGGAGGCAGGGTAAAAACCCAGTTGGGCGTAATGCATGAAACCAAACAACGACAATAGCGCCGCGGCCAAACAAACCAAACCGACCTTGTCCAAACGCCGGTCGATTATGAACGCGGTCATGGTCCCGAGAATAATGCCGACTAATATCGCCCCCGCCTTCACCGCCGGCACGCCGTTCCACATCACCCCGTTGTGAATTAACCCCGCGGTTATCTCCTTGCCGTAACCCAATAGGCCCGAATCCAGCGCCCCGGCCCAAGTCCCCCCGAGGGCCACCGCGCCCGTGACCTGGGTGTACAGATAGTCCGCCACCGGCGGCACCATCGCCACCCCCACCGCGGCGTAGTGCTTGCGGGGCGTGTCCTTGAAGGCCTGCGCCACCATGATGATGGCGCACCACAAAAAAGTTATGGCGCAAACAGCCGGAGGGACCAGGCCGTTCAGAAAAGAGAACAAGCCGAACAAGCCCGCGGCGCCCAAAACAAGGCCGGAAACCACGGAATAGCCAACCCCTGCGCCGGTCTTCTTCAGCCCGGCATGGCCAAGCCAAACCGTGTTCGGGACCACTCCCCCGAAGACGGCGGAAATCATGGTGCAGATGCCGTCGGCGAATTGGGCTTCGCGGACGCTGTAGTTGTCGCCGGCGGCGTTGGCGCCCTCGACATTGTCCATGGTCTCGATGAAGTTGTAGATTTCAATGGGAATCACCACCGTCAAATAAGGGACCACCACCGAGAAACCGTTGAACAAATTCTGGAGCGTGGTCTCGGGATTGGGGAAATAAAAACCGACCCCGGAAAAGTCGACCTTGGTCCGGCCGAGAATCAGGGCAAAGACAATCCCGCCGACAATCGCCGCCACCAAGGGAGGAATGCCGCGGGGAAACACATAACCCCCGAACAAACCCAGCATCACCACCAACAGAATCGGCAAACCCACCATCGGATCCCCGTACACGTCGAAAATCCCCTGGGTCGCCATCCAGATGAAACCTATGCCCGCCACCGTTCCCAACAGTGCCGCCCGGGGTAAATTCCGCTTCATCCACGGGCCAATCAGACCGCCCAGGAATTCGACAAAGCCCCCGATAAACACCGCCGCCATCGCCGCCGACCATTCCAGCCTGGGATCGTTTATGGCGTAATGCAAGGGGGTGATGACGCCAAAGAGAATGACAAACATCGCCGGAGTCGAAACTCCCGAGGGGAGGGCGGTGACGTCGGCCCGGCCTTCCCGCTTCGACAGCCGGTAAGCCATGAAGGCGTAATATAGGCAGCCGCACAACAGCCCGATGGACATCCCCGGGACGACCAGCCCGTAAACAATGTCCTTCGGCCAACCCAACGCCACCGACAGGGTGAGGGTGACGATCAGGTAGTTGACGATATTATTGGTAATAATGTAAGTCATGCCGCCGATGTCACCGCGGCGGAAAAACGGCACGCTGCTTCCCTGGTTCATAAAAATCTCCGGCTGGGTCTGGGCGCTGGGGGAGAGAAAAAGTCGCGGTGAATTATAGCGGCTGCTCGGCCTGGCGGCGCCGAAAAAATCAGCAATTCAAGCCCATTTCCCTTAATTCCGCCTTCACCTCCCGGTACAACGCCTCCCATTCCGCGACCGGCCGCAGCGTGACCAGGTCGTAACACTTGTCGAACGGTTGCCCGGGGTTCCCGCCTGGCGTCGCGAAGACATGTTCATACTTCGCCAACAGGGCCAGGACCAGGGAATTCGCCTGCTGCCGGGTCAAGCCCTGGCGGGTCGCGGCCCGGCTGACCTCGCCCATCAGCCGGACTTCGAGGCCGGTGCCGTGCGGCCGGTTGCCGTCGGCCGCGCCGCAGCCTTCGATGTGGCCGCCCGCGACGGTGATGAGGAGGGCGTTGGCGGCGGCTTCGTATAGGAGTTCCCGGGTCAGGCCGCCGCTCTTCGGGTAGACGTCGCAGACGATGATGGCGGGGGCGTTACGGGCGAAGGCTTGGCAGCAGGCGCTTTGCAGCCAGAGGCAGCCGGGGGCGGTGGTGGCGACATGGGTGATGTGAATGGGGTGGCAAAGATGGTAATCAGCCAGGCAAAGCAGGTTCGCCGCCAGTATCGAAGCCATGATGACCACCGTGGCGCCGGGGGCGTCACCACCCAGGCCGCCGACCATGGTACAGGCGAGGGAGGCGTTCCGCATGCCGTAGGACAGCGAATTCGCCGCCCTTACCAGATTCCCCCGGTCAATCATCATTTCGTTGAACATGGCCACCAAATGCGCGTCGCAGGGGCGGAGGCCCTGGGGCTCGGCAGCGGCCAGATCGCCGATTTCCGAGACGGCGCTTTCCGCCGCGAGCATGCCTACGCCCGGCCGGCCTGTTTCCGCCGCGGCTTGGCGGAGTAACTGCAATTCCTTCTTCACTGCCAGCACTTCCGACGCTTCCCCTCCCCGAACCGGAATGCCATTGATGGACGCCAGGGACCCGCAGGTGATGAGGTCGGTCACCTGTTCCTGCAACCAGCTTTTCACGGTGGGGAGGAACAGGTGCTCGGGGGTGGGGCAGCCGGGATTGCCGGCCCAAATCAGGGGGCGGCGGGAATCCTCCGGCCGGCGGGGGAAGAGGGTGACGGCGTCCTTCCCTTCCCCCATGACCAGCTCTTGTCGGTGATTTTGCCAGCCGGCGTCGATTTCGTCGGGGGTGAGGCGAATGACCCGGTTGGTCGAGAGGTTGTAGACGCCGATAGCCAAGAGGAGCTCCCGGGCCGCCTGGAAAAGACGGTCCAGGAGGTCGTCGTCCAATTGCAATAGTTGCCGCCGGTCCCAGTCGAGGCGGTATTTCTCGACCAGGCCGGCGACGCCGTCGACGACGGTCATGTCCCAATCCTCTTTGGCGAGGGTGGGACCGTGATGGGAACGTTCGCAAAGTTCCAGGAAGTTTCTAAGCATGACCGCTCTCCAATTCAGGTGGCGATGGAATTAGGCGACAGGGCGAGGGGGGAAGGGTGAATGATTTGTTCCGGCGAGTATTCCTTCAGCTTCCGGTATAACGTCGCGGTGCTTATGCCCAAGGCTTCGGCGGCTTTTCTCTTCGCCTCCGCGGAGGTGCCGTAGACCTGCAGGGCATGCCGGATGGCGCGTTCTTCGAGCTGGGCCAGGGAGAGGATGCCCTGACCCTTGAAGAGGTCCTCCCCCGTGTCCCAAGCCGGGAAATGCAGCGGGGCGCGGTCGGGCGCACCGATCGCTTCGGTGCGGAGTTTCACCGGCAGACAGTCGACGTCCAGCAGGTTGGTGTTATGCATGTTGACCATATACTCGAAGCAGTTCTCGAACTCGCGGATGTTCCCCGGCCAGGCACAATGGGCCAGGCGCTGGACCAGGGCCGGCGACAATATCCCCCGCGGCTTGTTGAACAAACCGCAGTAGCGCTCGAAGAAATATTCCGCCAATAGCGGGATGTCGTCGGGCCGTTCCCTCAGGGGCGGGATGTCGATGGGAATGACGTTCAGGCGGTAGTATAGGTCTTCGCGGAACAGGCGTTTCGCTATTAGTTCGGGAATGCTGGCGTTGCTGGCGGCAATCACCCGGATATCGACGGACACGGTCTTGTTCGAACCCAGGCGGCTGAATTTTTTGTCCTGGAGGACGCGAAGCAGCTTGACCTGGAGGTGCAGGGGCATGGAATTTATTTCGTCGAGAAACAGGACCCCGCCGTCCGCCAATTCGAATTTGCCCATTCGGCCCGAAGCGCTGGCGCCGGTGAAGGCGCCCCCGACATAGCCGAACAGTTCGCTTTCCAGCAGGGAATCCGGTATGGCGCCGCAATTCAGGGCGATGAAGGGGCCGTCGTGGCGGTTGCCGAGATTGTGTACGGCCCGGGCGACCATTTCCTTGCCGGTGCCGCTTTCCCCGGTAATCAGCACGGTGGAGGGGGCGGCGGCGATTTTGGTTATTTGTTCCTTCAGTTCCACGATGGCCCGGCTTTTTCCCACGATGGCCTGCAAGGCGCCGGCGCCGGGGGCGTGATGCCGCGCGGGGGGAAATTGTTCGCCGGCAGGGCGTTTGGAATCAAATACCAGGGCCCGATGGTACAACGGGTCGCTGTTGGACAGTTCCACCATGCGGCCGAGAATGTTCAGGCGTTCCACCTGTTCGCCGCCTTGGAGTCGAATTTCGAAT
>JAVBTZ010000221.1:0-46702 GCA_031555915.1 Planctomycetota bacterium | reverse complement strand
GAGCTTCGCCCGCTTTGAATACGATACCGCTTTGGCGGCCCGGACGCAAAATGCGCTTCGCTCTTTTGCTCAAAAAGGTAGGGCCGCGTAACTAGTTTCATATGGGTTTGTACCGAATGCTGGAACCGCATTTCATTTTACGCGGCCTATTAACCGCGTTTCAATAACCGCTTACCGCTAACCGCAACCGCTATTTGACTCTTTTACAACCGCATTGCACGGGGGGCTGGTTGCGCCCCCCCGCCCCCTGCAACCAGCGTGACGCTGGACCCAATTACGCCAAGCGGAAATGCCGCGCCGCACCTCACAACCTGCCAATCCCATGCAAACGCCGCTTCCGAAGCGCCCCCGCCTTAATCCCACCATGCCGCATTATCAAATACTGAAACGAATCCACCAACGCCTGACAACTCGCACTCAAAATATTGTCCGACACCCCCACCGTACCCCATGTGTCACGCCCCTCCCGCGACTGAATCACCACCCGCACCCGCGCATCCGCCGCCGCCTGCGCATTCACAATGTGCACCCGGTAATCCACCAACCTTAAATCGTGCGAAAACGGATACACATGCACCAACGCCTTCCGCAACGCCAAATCCAACGCCGCCACCGGTCCATGCACCGCCTCCGAAACGGTATGCAACTCGATGTCCCCCACCCGAATCTTCACCGACGCCTCCGATATCGGCGGCGCGTCCGAACGCTCCTCCGACGACGCCCGGAAGCCCAATAAATCAAAGGCCGGCTCGTAAATCCCCAAAGTCCGCTTCACCAATAATTCAAAACTGGCGCTGGCGTTCTCAAAAGCGTAACCCTCGTTCTCCAACCGCATCACTTCGCCCAAAACCTTCTTCTGCTGTTCCGGGTCGTCGGCCAGCTTCGGATAACGGGCGATAATGCTGGAGCGGCCGCTCAGTTCGGAAATGAGAATCCGCCGGCTGTTGCCGACTTTATCGGGGGGGAACGCCTCATAAGTAAGGTCGTTCCGCGCCATCGCCGAAACGTGCAGCCCCCCCTTGTGGGCAAAAGCGCTGTCGCCCACGAACGGCTGGTGGTTACGCCTGGGCAGGTTCGCCAGTTCATAGGCAAAACGGCTGACCGAAGTGAGCTTCCGCAGATTCTTCGCCCCCAAACAATGCCGGCCGCAACGCAACTCCAACAACGGCGCCACCACGCACAAATCCGCATTGCCGGTGCGCTCGCCAAAACCGTTCAAACAGCAATGCACCATCCCCGCCCCGCGGATCACCGCCTCCACCGAATTCGCCACCGCCAGCCCCGCGTCATTGTGGCAGTGAATGCCAATCAGAATCCCCGGGAAGCGCTTACGCACCACCTCCACCGCCGCCGTCACCTCATGCACCAGGCTGCCGCCGTTGGTGTCGCACAAGACGACGGCGTCGGCCCCGCCTGCCATCGCCGCCTCAAGGGTGGACAAGGCAAAAGCAGGATTCCGCCGGAAAGAATCGAAAAAATGCTCGGCGTCGAAAAACACCTCCGGCAAACGCTTCTTCAAAAACGCCACCGATGTGCCAATCATGTCCAGGTTTTCCTCGGGACTGACCCTGAGGGCGTCCCGGACATGGAGATCCCAAGTCTTCCCGACGATGCAGGCGGCGTCGGCCCTGGCCTCGATTATGCTTTGCAGATTGGCGTCGGCCCCGGCTTTGACCCCGGCCCGCCTAGTCGAACCGAAAGCGACCAGTTTGGCCTGCCTGCGCCTCTCCCCCTGCATCACCCGGAAAAACTCGATGTCCTTCGGGTTCGAACCCGGCCAGCCGCCCTCGATATAAGGCACCCCCAACGCGTCCAGGGTCTTCGCCAACCGCACCTTGTCCGCCAAGGCGAAATTCACCCCCTCGCCCTGCGAACCGTCGCGGAGAGTGGTGTCGTAAAGAAGAACCTTCCTAGAACCGGTCATAATAGATTTTATCCCGCGCCATGCCCTTTTCCGTGAGCAGCTTCACGCTCGCCCCAATCATCCCGGGGCCCCCGCATAGATAACCCTCGGTCGCGGAAAGGTCCCCCACATGCTTCGCCACCACCTCCGTAATGCGGCCGTATTCGTCGCATACGCTGGAACGCTCCTCGCAATCGAGGGAAGGGGTGAAGCGGAACCAGGGATTGTTCTTGGCGAATTCGGCCAGCAGATCGGCGTAATACAAATCGCCCGGGTTCGTGGCGCCGAAAAACAGGTGCACCGGCCGTTCGATATTGTTGTCGATCATGTCCTGAAGCATGCCCAGGAACGGCGACAGCCCCGAACCGCCGGCAATCCACACGCAGGGAACCCGGGTGTTCCGTAAATAAAAATCGCCGTAAGGACCGATGACGCCGAATTCCGTGCCGATTTCCGCCTTATCAAAAAGGAAGGGGGTCATGGCGCCCTTCGGGTTCAGCTTGATTATGCAATCGATCCGGTCCACCACCCGGGACGGCGTCGCAAAGGAAAAACAACGCATCACCTGGGCTTTCGGCTCGGGTATTTTCGCTACCAGGGTAATGAATTGCCCGGCCTTGTGGGGAATGCTGTCGTCTTCGGCCAGTTTAAAGGAAAACCGCTTGATGTCGTGGGTGAGGGGAATGACCTCCCGCAAAGCGACCTTCCGCTCCTTCGCCCCAAAGACGTAATCGGGGATGGCCACCTGCAAATCGCCAAGCAAACGCAGCTGGCAACCGAGACGCCTGCCCTCCGCCCGCTCCTGCTCAGGGATAATCTTCACCTCGCTGTCGGTGAAAATATCCGTCTCCCCCTGCACCACCGTGACCTTGCACTGCCCGCACAAACCCCGCGCGCCGCAACCGGTGGGAAGGAGAATTCCCTTGGTGCGCAAAGCCGCGTAGAGGGTTTGCCCTTGACGGCAGGACAAAATCTGCCGCCCGTTGTTGAGATTGACCGTGCAGGTTTTAATTTCGGACATGGGGTTCCTTTTCTTTGCCAATCATCCCGCGTTGTCGTTGAGGGCAAGGTATTCCTTCACCGCCTCCAAAGCCGAATGGCTCTGCTCTCCCGTAAGACGGACAAACTCCCGCAAATGCAAAATTATCCGCATCCGCTCCTGCGCCTGCCCGGCGCTCTTCAAATACAAATCCGCCATTTCCAAATGAATCTCCGCCAGCATCTGCCGGTCGGCGTTTTCCCCCGCCTGCTGAAAGGCCCCCAACAATTCGTTCAAGACCGCGTGGCTCTCCGACACCCGCCCGCTGCGGCGCAAAGCCATAGCCAGCCGCAACCGCGCGTCGTAATTGTGCGGCTGCTCCCGAATCACCTCCTGGAAGGCGTTGATGGCGGCGGTGAAATTATTGTTCGCCGGGTTCGACTGCCTGAGACCCCGGTCATATTCGCAGCAGCCCATGTACAGGCGGGACCGCACCGTCATGGCGATGAGTTCGGGGTTGTCGCGGCGGGTTTCCTGGCCTTTTTGCCAGGCGGCGCGGAACTTGGGGAGAGCGGCATCTGGGTTCTTGAAACCGTGATAATGTACCCGGCCGAGATTGAACTGAATGACCGGATCCTCCGGCGCCAACATCGCCGCCGTTTCCAATTTTATGAGCGCCTCGCCCCATTCCTTCTGATACAGAAGAATCTGCCCCCACAACAGCCACGCCTCGGCCAAACGATCGTCGTAGATGGTGGCTTCGCGAATGTTGTCGGAGGCGCGGGGATAATTGTTAAGGTCGGAATAGGCCAGGGCCAGCCAGAAATAGGCTTCGGCGTTCTCCGGCTGAATCTTCCGGGCCGAGGTGAATTTGGCGATGGAACGGGATATCGAGTCCCGCGAACCCGAACGCAGCAGGCTGATCCCCTCGTCCATGTCGGAACGGTACTTGCGCATATCGTCATCCGCCGCGGCCAGGGCCGCGGCGGTGATGAAGAAAATACTTAAAACCGCGTGAATAAATCCCAATCGCGTGCGCATGGGCTTTTTTACCTCACCAAAACAAATGAAACACCATGCCGGAAAGCGGCTTCGGATAGAAGTAGGTCGACTTCTGCGGCATCACCGCCCCCGCTTCCGCAATGTCGCGGACCTGCTGCATCGGCGTACCCCTGAGAATGAACGCCGCCTGGGCCCCATCCCTACCTTTTTTCACATAATCCAGGGCCTCGTCAATAGACTTGGTGTAAATGATGTTTTCCTTCCTGAGAAGCTTCTCCTCGTCAATCCCCAACAAGGCGTCCATAATGAGCGTGTGCAGGACCGAAACGTCCAGGACCGTCCACTCCGGCGGCATGTCCGGCCGCAGCACCTCCATCGGCTGCCTACGCTTGAGAACCAGGAGATGCGCCTGGTCGCCATGCAAAAAACCGAAAGCCGGCAGTTCGTGTTCGGCCAGTTCCCCCGCCAGTTTTTCCCGGGCTATCGGGGCGACGCTGAAATTCCGCTCGCAGGCGGAAAGGAATTTCTCCGGCTGGAAATCCTTCAGGCCGTGCACAATCCGGTGCGTCGGCCAAATCACCAGGCCCGGGTCGGAATCGGGCACGATGTACATCATGATGTAATCGCAGTCCAAATCGCCCCGAAGAGGCGGAACCTGGCCGGCAGCGCGCATCTTCTCGCGGATTTCCGTCTGGTAGGCCAGGGCGGTTTCGTAACGGTGGTGGCCGTCCGCGATGAAAATCTCAGGTTCCGGCATCAGGGACAACAGCTTGTGGAGAAGCGCCTGATCGTCCACCACCCACATCCGGTTTTCAACCCCGTCGTCGTCGGCGATTTCCGTCACCGGCGGGTAGGCGAGCAAATTTTCCAAGGCCGCGCCGACTTCGCCTTCGGGGTCGGACAGGAGGCCGAAAATCGGCTCCAGGTTGCCCCGGGTCGCCCGCATCAGTTCCAGCCGGTCCTGTTTGGGACCGGCCAGCGTCTTTTCATGCGGGTAAATCCCTTCCTTCCCCCAGTCGGACAAACGCACCCGGGCAAAAAAACCGCGCCGGACATATTCCGTTTCCCCCTGGCTGAAGGTCTGTTCGTAGAGGTAGACGGCGGGGCGGTCCTGCAGGAAAAGCATGTCCCCCCGCCAGGCGTCGAGGTGGCTGGCGGCCCGGGTGTAACGGTTGTCGGTGGGGCCGTCCGTCGGATTGACCCGGCCGTAAATCAGCCGCACCACGTTATGGACGTCCCGATCGTAAAGCCGCTCTTGCAGCTCGGCGTCGATGATGTCGTAGGGCGGGGACACCACCTTCGCCAAATCGACTTTGCCCGGGTCGTAACGCCAGCCGGGGAAAGGGAAGATTGAACTCATTGCTTCCGCTCCTCATTCTTCAGCCCGAGTTCCCTGAGCTGCTTCGGTTCGACCGTGCCGGGGGCGCCGGTCATGAGATCGATGGCGCGGGCGTTCTTGGGGAAGGCGATGACTTCGCGAATCGAATCGAGGCCAAGCATCATCGCGACCAAACGGTCAATCCCCGGCGCGATGCCCGCGTGCGGCGGGGTGCCGTACTGCAGGGCGTCCGTGAAGAAGCCGAAGCGTTCCTTGATTTGATCCTCTGGGATGTTCAGGACCTGGAAAATCTTCTTCTGCAGGGCCGCATCGTGGATTCGCACCGAGCCCGAAGCCACTTCCCCGCCGTTCAGGACCATGTCGTAGGCGGCGGAACGCACCCGGTCTAGGCCCGCGTCCTCGCGCGAGGGATCGGCGGACATCATCAATTCCAGATCTTCCTCGTTCACCGAAGTGAAGGGATGGTGGGCGGACTGCCAGCGCTTGTCCTCCTGGACCCATTCGAAACCGGGGAAATCGGTGACCCACAAAAATTTGAAGTCGCCCGGTTTCGTCAGCCCCAGTTTCGTCTGGCCGAGAAAATTCCGCACCGCCGCCAGGCTCGCGTTCACGATCCGCTTCTTGTCGGCGGAGAAGGCCATGGCGTCGCCTTTTTTCGCGCCCATCCGCTTCGCTATCGCGTCCAGCTGCTCTTTCTTGAAGAATTTCACGGGCGCCCCGGCGTACTCGCCTTCCGGCGAAATTTTGACCCAGGCCAGACCCTTGGCGCCGTAGGGCTTCGCCACTTCCAACAGCTCGACGTCCAGGTCTTTCCGGGTAAAAGCGTCGCCGCCGGGAATGGCCAGCCCCTTCACGATGCCGCCGGCGGCAATCGTCGCGGAGAAGACCTTGAAGTCGACGTCCTTGGCGATGTCCGTGACGTCGAAGAGGGGAATGTCAAAGCGGAGGTCGGGTTTGTCGCAACCGTACTTGTCCATCGCCTCCTGGTGGGTCATGCGGGGGACGGGGGTCTGGATGTCGGCGCCGATGCCGGCCTTGAAGCCGGCTTTCATGCAGGCTTCGGCGACCTTGAATATGTCCTCCTGATCCGAGAAGCTCATTTCCAGATCCAACTGGGTGAACTCGGGCTGGCGGTCGGCGCGGAGGTCTTCGTCCCGGAAGCAGCGGGCGATTTGATAATAACGGTCGCAGCCGCCGATCATGCAAATCTGCTTGAAGAGCTGCGGGCTCTGCGGCAGGGCGTAGTACTGGCCCCAATGCACCCGGGAGGGGACCAGGTAGTCGCGGGCGCCTTCCGGGGTCGATTTGGCGAGAATGGGCGTTTCGATTTCCATGAAGCCGAGGCCGTTCATGGTGTCGCGTATCGCATGCACGAAACGGTGCCGCGCCGCCAGGTTCTTTTGCATGGCCGGGCGGCGGAGGTCGAGGTAACGGTAGGTGAGGCGGGATTCCTCCCCCACTTTGGCGTGTTCGTCGACTTCGAACGGGAGCGGGTTCGACTTCGAAAACACGGTGAAGGATTCGACCGCGAGTTCGATTTCCCCCGTGGCCATTTTCGGGTTGACCATGTCGGCGGGGCGGAGGATGACCTTCCCCGTGACTTGCAGGACCCATTCCGCCCGCACCTCCTGCCCAAGCTTCAGTACTTCCGGTTTTTCGGTGTCGAAGACGATTTGGGTAAGGCCGTAGCGATCGCGAAGATCGATAAACATCAGGCTGCCGTGGTCGCGGCGGTTCTGGACCCAGCCGGCCAGGGTGACGGTTTGTCCGGCATGCGTCTGGTTGAGTTCACCGCAGGTGTGGGTGCGTTTCATTGGTTCGTGCCCTTCGTAGGTTAGAAAAGTGAAAACTCGTGTTTACGGCCTATATTCAAAACGCCGTCTGATCCCGCGCCGGTCCGTATGAGACGCTGGCGATGTCCACCTCCAAGAATTCGGCGATACGGTTCACATACGCCGCCGCCGCTTCGGGCAGTTCCGCAATGGTCCGGCAGGCGGGGAGGGGAACCTTCCAGCCCGGGAGCGTTTCGTACTGGGGAACGCAGCCGTTCAGGAGATTGACATCGGCCGGAAAATCAGTGGTGACGGCGTCGCCAATCTTATAGCCGGTGCAAATTTTGATTTCGTCAAACTGCGAAAGAATGTCCAGCTTGGTTATGTGCAGGCGATTCACCCCGTTCACCCGCGCCGCATAGCGCCCCACCACCAAATCCAGCCAGCCGCAACGCCGGGGACGGCGGGTGGTGGTGCCGAATTCGTCCCATTGGTTCTGTCCGGTACCCCGCAATTTATCCAACAATTCCCCCGACAGTTCGGTCGGAAAGGGACCGGAGCCGACCCGGGTGGAGAAAGCCTTCAAGAGGCCGTGCACATCCTTAATAAGGGTGGCAGGTAAACCCGTCCCGGTGAAGCAGCCGCCGGAAGTGGTGTTGGAACTGGTGACATAGGGGTAGGTCCCGAAATCGACGTCCAGCATCGTCCCTTGCGCGCCTTCCAGGAGGATACGTTTGCCGTCCCGGGCCAAACCCTGCAGGAGGCTGACCGTGTCGGCGATGAGCGGGCGCAGTTCCTCGACACAGGCGAAAATTTCCTCGGCGGCGGTTCTTTCATCCAGGGGATCCCCGCCAATCAAACGAATCAGCGCATTGGCTTCGGCCATGGCCTGGTGGAAGGCCTCCTTGAATTTCTTCATGTCCCGGGCCACGTGCCAACGAATGCCGCAACGCTTCACCTTGTCCGTGTAACAGGGGCCGATGCCTTGTTTGGTGGTGCCGATGGAAGAGTCGCCGAGCCGCCCTTCCGACACGGCGTCCAACACCTTGTGCCAGGGCATGACCATTTGCGCGCGGTCGGAAATGAACAGGCGCTTTTCCGGGCCGGGCACACGGGATTTGAGATTGTGAAGTTCCTTCTGCAGGCGCAGGGGATCGGCCACGACGCCGTTCCCTATGACGCAAATCACCTCCCGCCGGATAATCCCCGACGGAATCAGGTGCAGGGCGAAGACGTCCTTCCCCAGAACCACGGTATGGCCGGCATTCGCGCCACCCTGGCAGCGGACGACGACGTCGGCATTTTCGGCAAGGATATCGACGATTTTCCCCTTGCCCTCGTCTCCCCATTGCATGCCAATCAAGGCGCTTACGCTCATTTTGCTTGTCCTTTCAAGGTACGAATCCCCGCACGGCCGGTTTTTCCGTCAAGGCCGAATTCATGCCTGACGCCGCCACAAAACCCTTCCCCGTCCGCCGGCAAAATAGCGCTTTTTAAAGGCGCCCCGGGAATAAGGGCAAAATCCATTATTATTGCGTTTCTTCCCCCGACAGCAACGAAAATCCAAACGAACCGGGCCGGTTTACTGAATCAGCCCTCCTCCGGTACCGTCATTTGCCTGCCGGCGGATAATTATTTTTTTCCCGGGAAAACCTTCCCTATTCATAACGTCTTGGCAATCAACATTCGGAGAAAAAAAGGCGCAAACGACCGGGGAAAAATGGTATAAAAAATAATTTTTAGACTGACAAATAGTTTGTTGTATGTTATACTATTTTTATCCTTGACGCGGGGAGGCGGCCCGAAGTGGCCAATTCCCGGGTCTAAGACCAAGGGATTTCGCGCCAGCCTGCCCTCATCACCTGCAACCAGCATTCTGTGGACCATTCGCCGCCCGGAATTTTTTCGCGAATTGTCCCCGACCCATGGCTATCCGTTCACTGTACGGCATCTTTCTGCAAAACGCCGACCCCGGCATCCCGATTATCCAAAATCAACCCGATGCATGCCGACCGTTATCCGCCCATCGGATAATTGCCAGCCCGTTTCCTACCCGAATTTCGCGATTCAAACGGACGCCGCGCGACGCTCCGACCATTTGGCCAAAGGGGAATTTTTTATGAAAGACGCAGAATGCAATTGTTGTTGCCAGGGTGAAAGCGAGGACAGGATTCTGGAAAAAATCGCCCGCTTCGCCAAGGACAACCAGGCGGAGGGCTCCCTCATCCAGGTCCTGCATTTCGCCCAGGAAATGTACGGACACCTCCCCCTGAAGGTTCAGGAGCTGGTGGCCAGGGAAATAGGCCTCCCGCTCGCCCAGGTCTCGGGGGTGGTGAGCTTCTACTCTTTCTTCACCCCCTCTCCCCGCGGAAAACACACCATCCGCGTCTGTCTGGGAACGGCCTGCTATGTCCGCGGCGGTAAAAAAATCGTCGAGGAATTGTCGCGAAGGTTGGGCGTCAAAGTCGGCGAGACAACCGGGGACCAGCTCTTCACCCTCGAAGTCGCCCGCTGCATCGGCGCTTGCGGCCTCGCGCCGGCCATGTCCATCGACGACGTCGTCTACAAGCAGGTCGCCCCCGACAAGCTCGACCTGATCCTCGACCGTTACCAGCCCCAGGAGGCCACCGCCAATGCCTGAGAAAATCACCAGCCCCGCCGGCCTCGCCGCCGTGGCGGACGCGTACAACCATTGGGCCAGGGAATTCAATTTCGAAATCCTCGTCTGCGGCGGCGCCGGCTGCATTTCCTCCAACTGCGCCGCGGTCGGGGACGCCTTCAAGTCCGCCCTCCAAACAGCCGGGCTGGACAAGCCGGTTCGGGTCACCCTCACCGGCTGCATGGGCCTCTGCGCCATGGGCCCCGTCGCCCTGGTCCGCCCGGGGGACATCTTCTACACCAACCTGACCCCGGAAAAAGCCGAAAACATCGTCCGGAAGCACCTCCAGGGCGGCCAGGTGGTCGAGGAATATTGCTACTACGACCAGGACCAGGAACGCTTCATCCCGAAAATGCAGGACCTCGGCTTCTTCGCCCGGCAGGTCAAAATCGCCCTCCGCAACTGCGGCCAAATGGACTTCGCCTCCCTCGAAGCCTACGCCGCCCGGGACGGCTACCAGGCCCTCGTCAAGGCCCTGGCGGCAAAACCCCAGGACGTCATCGACGCCGTCAAAAATTCCGGCCTGCGCGGCCGCGGCGGCGCCGGCTTCCCCACCGGCGTCAAGTGGCAGGCCGCCCAGGATCAGAAGTCCGAAAAGAAGTACATCGTCTGCAACGCCGACGAAGGCGACCCCGGCGCCTTCATGGACCGCTCCCTCATCGAGGGGGACCCCCATTCCATCATCGAAGGGATGCTCCTGGGAGCCTACGCCATCGGGGCGGATCAGGGCTATGTTTACGTCAGGGCCGAATACCCCCTCGCCATCGAGCGTCTCCGCATCGCCATCGACCAGGCCCGGGCGGCCGGGCTCCTTGGCGCGAACATTCTCGGCAGCCGGTTCCGGTTCGATCTGGAAATCCGCATCGGCGCCGGCGCCTTTGTCTGCGGCGAGGAAACGTCACTCCTTGCTTCCATCGAGGGCGGTCGCGGCGAACCCCGCCAGAAGCCGCCGTTCCCCTTCGAAAAGGGCCTCTACGGCAAGCCGACCATTATCAACAACGTCGAAACGCTGGCGAACATTCCGGCCATTATCCTGAACGGCGCCGACTGGTATCGCCAGTTCGGCACGGAAAAATCCACCGGCACCAAAGTCTTCGCCCTCGCCGGCCACATCAACAACACCGGCATCATCGAAGTCCCCATGGGCACCCATCTCGGGGACATCATTTACAAGATCGGCGGCGGCATCAAGGGCGGCAAACAGTTCAAGGCCATCCAGTCCGGCGGCCCCTCCGGCGGCTGCCTGACCCGCGCCCACCTGAACACTCCGGTCGACTACGAAAACCTGGCCGCCCTGGGCGCCATCATGGGCTCGGGCGGACTCGTCGTCATGAACGAAGACACCTGCATGGTCGACACCGCCCGCTACTTCATGGACTTTATCCGGGACGAGTCCTGCGGCAAGTGCGCGGCCTGCCGCCTCGGCACCAAGCGCATGCTGGAAATACTGGAAAACCTCACCGAAGGCAAGGGCAGGGAAGGGGACATCGAGCTTCTGGAAGAACTCGCGGAAACGTTGAAACTTACTGCCATGTGCGGCCTCGGGCAGACGGCGCCGAATCCGGTCCTCTCGACTATCCGCTACTTCCGGGACGAATACGAAACGCACATCCACGACAAGCACTGCGTCGCCGGGGTCTGCGCCAACCTGCAGTCGTCCCCCTGCCGGAACGCCTGCCCGGCGAACGTTTTCATCCCCGGGTACATGAGCCTCGCGGCCAAGGGCATGCTGTCGGAAGCCTATCAGCTGATCCGCCAGGAAAACCCCTTCCCCGCCGTCTGCGGCCGGGTCTGCACCCACCCCTGCGAAACGCACTGCCGCCGCTCGCAAGTGGACGAAGCCCTGTCGATCTGCGGCGTCAAACGCTTCATCGGCGACTATGCCCTCAGGGACGACTACCACATCCCCCACGTCGAACGCCTCGCCCCCACCGGCAAGAAAATCGCCGTCATCGGTTCCGGTCCTTCCGGCCTGTCCTGCGCCTACTATCTCGCCAACAAGGGCCACGACGTCGACGTCTATGAAGCGGAGCAGGTCGCCGGCGGCGCCATGTTCTGGGCCATCCCCGAATTTCGCCTGCCCAAGGCTGTCCTGGCCCGGGAAATCCGCGCCATCGAAGCTTCGGGCCTGAAGATTCACCTGGGCAAAAAAGTCGGCCAGGACGTGCAGATGGAAGACCTCCGCCGCGACTACCACGCCGTATACATCGCCGTCGGATCGCAAAAATCCCGCAAGATGGACATCCCCGGGGAAGACCTCCCCGGCTCGGAATCCGGCCTCGCCTTCCTCCGCCGGGTGGGTTTGAACCAGGACCGGAATGTTCCTGAAAAAATGGTCGTTGTCGGCGGGGGCTCCACCGCCTTCGACGTCGCCCGCACCGCCCTGCGTTTGGGCACGAAAAACGTCGCCGTCGTCTACCGCCGTTCGGTCGGGCAAATGTCCGCCAGTAAAGAGGAAATCGACGAAGCGCGCGAGGAAGGGGTCGACATCATCACCCTCGCCAGCCCCACCGCCATCGTCGAAAAGAACGGCCGCGTCGCCGGCATCCGCTTCCAGAAGCGCATTCTCGGCGACTTCGGCCCGGACGGCCGCCGCCGCTCGGTACCGGACAAGGCGAGCGAATTCACCCTCGACTGCGACGGCGTCGTCGCGGCGATCAACCAGGACGTCGACACCGCCTTCTACCAAAGCGTCAAAATCGAAGTCGACGCCAAAGGCGGCATCGGCATCAACCGCTTCACCGGCGCCACCTCGCAGAAGGGCGTCTTCGCCGGCGGAGACGTCAGCCCCTGGGCCTCGAACGTGGTCATCAACGCCATCGCCGACGGCAAACGCGCCGCCATCAACATCGACAAATATCTCGGCGGCGACGGCGTCCTCAACAAAGGCCAGTGGTTCGACATCACCCTGACCCAGGACACCGAAGTCACCGAACCCCACCCGCGCTTCCCCATGCGGAACCTCAAGGTCAAGGACCGGGTCGACAATTTCCGCGAAGTCAGCCTCGGCTTCCACAAACTTGACGCCCTGGCGGAAACATTACGCTGCCTGCATTGCGAGAGGAGATTCGACTAATGCACCTGACCATCAATGGAAAAGCGGTCGCCGCTCCCGAAGGCGCCACCATTCTCGAAGCCGCCACCGCCAACAATATCCGCATCCCCAACCTCTGCCGGCTCCGTGACGTTCACGCCTGCGGCTCCTGCCGCATCTGCGTCGTCGAAGTCGACGGCATGCGGAACCTCCAGGCCTCCTGCATCGTCAAGGCCAAGGACGGCATGAACGTCCGGACCAATTCGGCGAAAGTCCGCGCGGCCCGGAAAGTCCTCTATGAACTCATAATCTCCGACCACCCGAAGGACTGCCTCGCCTGCTCCCGCTCGGGGAAATGCGAACTCCAGGCCATGGGCGAGGAGCTTGGCGTCGGCGAATCCCGCTTCGGCGGGGAAATGTCCGCCCGCTTCGTCGACGTCTCGCCGTCCGTAACCCGGGACACGGGGAAATGCATCCTCTGCCGCCGCTGCGTCACGGTTTGCAACCACGTCCAGAAAGTCGGCGCCATCGACACCCAGAACCGCGGCTTCGCGACCGTAATCGCCCCGCAAATGGAACAGCCCCTCGGCGGCACCAACTGCGCCATGTGCGGGCAATGCATCGTCGCCTGCCCCACGGGCGCCCTGGCGGAAACGGACGCCGTCACCCCGGTTTGGAAAGCGCTTCACGACCCGAAGAAGCGGGTCGTCGTGCAGGTCGCGCCGGCCGTCCGCGCCGCCCTCGGCGAAGAATTCGGCTATCCCACCGGCACCGCGGTCACCGGCAAAATGGCCGCAGCCCTCAAGGAACTCGGCTTCGACGACGTCTTCGACACCAACTTCGCCGCCGACCTGACCATCATCGAGGAGGGGACCGAACTCCTCGGCCGCCTGGACCAGGCCCTCAAGGGCTCCGGCGGGAAAGTCACCCTCCCCATGATCACCAGTTGCTCCCCCGGTTGGATTAAGCATATCGAACACGCCTATCCCGGCGAACTCGACCACCTCTCCACCTGCAAATCCCCCCACACCATGCTGGGCGCTTTGGTGAAGAGCTTCTACGCCGAGAAAATCGGCGTCGACCCGAAAGACATCTTCATGGTCTCGGTGATGCCCTGCACCGCCAAGAAGTTCGAGGTCCAGCGCCCCGAGATGCAAGTGGACGGCCGCCGGGACGTGGACGTGGTCCTCACCACCCGCGAACTCGCGAAAATGATTAAGCAGGCCGGCATCGATTTCAACAACCTTGCAGAGCAGGAATTCGACCGGCCCTTGGGACTCTCGACCGGCGCGGCCGATATTTTCGGCGTCACGGGCGGGGTCATGGAAGCGGCGCTCCGGACCGTTTACGAATTGGTCACGGGGCGCGAGCTCCCGTTTGCCAATCTGCGCGTGCAGCCGATCGTCGGCCTGGACCAGGTCAAGTCGGCCTCCTTCACCATCCAGGACACCCTCCCCGCTTTCAAACATCTGGAAGGGGTGGAGGTGAAAATCGCCGTAACGAGCGGTCTCGCCGGCGCCGACATCCTGATGGCGGAAGTCGCGGCGGGGAAGAGCCCGTACCATTTCATCGAAGTCATGGGCTGCCCGGGGGGCTGCATCAACGGCGGCGGCCAGCCGCGTAACCGCGAAGCCGGCTACCGCGAGAAACGCACCCAGGCGCTGTATTCGGAGGACGAGCGGAAGAAACTGCGGAAAAGCCACGAAAACCCGGACATCACCGCCATTTACGAACAGTATCTCGTCACCGCCAATGGCGAACGTTCGCACCACCTCCTGCATACGCATTACGTGCCGCGCGGCCAGTTCACCGACCCGGAAGCGGGAAGGAACTGACAGAAGCCGGTTGCCAATCCCCCGCTGATAATCAAGCGGCGCCGCAGAAATGCGGCGCCGCTTTTTCGTTGCTGCGCCCGGCGGGGCGCACTCGCTTGGGGGCGAGAAAGTATCCAGTTTTGGCCCTAAAAGCCGTTTGCCAGCCATCGCTGAAGCGACCGACCTTCAAAACCAGGTCGGCGTATTGGCCCATACGCAAACGCAATTCACGGTGCCGGGGTTCATTTTGGCGTGGGGTTCGGAGGAATTGAAGGTGATGCTGTCGCCTTCCCGCAGGAGAAATTCCTCGTCCCGAATGGTGACGCGGAGTTCTCCCGCCAACACCAGCCCGCACTCGGTGCCGGGATGCGAATACTGTCCGGCGCCGGTGCCGGCGCCCGGCTCGTAGACATTGTAAATAAATTCGATGGGGCCGGACAAATCCGGATTCAGCAGGTGGTGGGTGACGCCTTTACCCGGGGAGAGCGTTTTCCCTTGGCTCCGCTGCACGACCGGGGAAATGCGGGGCGGGGCGGGGGCGGGAGCCGTTTCCTCCGCAGCGCCGAAAAATTCCCCCAAGGGCTGTTCCAGGGCAGCGGCGAGTCCGGTTTTTCTGGCGGCGTCGATGATCCTGCGTCCTTTGCCCAGGCGGATTTGTTTAATTTTTTCGCCGAGTTTGGCGGAATATTTTTGTTTGAACTTTACAGCCATCGTCCTTCCTCTTTACCCGCCCTCCGGCAATAATCCCGCCCAAAAAAGCAAAGCCAGTATAGCCGAAAAGCTCTCAACGTATACCGGAAAAAAATCGTGTCCGTCCCCAAAATAAATTCAACTTAATACCACCCCTCCCCTTAACCGATATTTCCTGATGGTTCCGATTGAGTCCTTTTTTTTTAGGAGACGATAATGCCGGAAGTGCTCAAGTATTTCCTCAATAACCAGTACGTCGAATCCAAGACCGATAAGTTCTACGAAGTCTACAACCCCTCCACGGGCGACCTGCAAGCCAAAATGCCCCGCTCGACCCCGGACGAAGTCAAGGCCGCCGTCGAAGCCGCCCATAAAGCCTATCCCGGCTGGTCCGCCACCCCGCCGATCAAGCGCGCCGAAGTCCTCTTCCAGGTGCGGAATCTCCTCGAAAAACATATGGATGAACTCACCCTGCTCTGCGCCAGGGAGCACGGCAAAAACTGGGCCGAAAGCCAGGGGGACGTCCTCAAGGCCATGGAAGCCACCTCCCACGCCACCGGCATCTGCAACCTCATGCTGGGCGACACCCTCATGGACGCCTCCAAAGGCTATGACACCTGCCTCTACCGGGAGCCCCTGGGCGTCTTCGTCGGTCTTTCCCCCTTCAATTTCCCCGCCATGATCCCCATGGGCTGGATGGCCCCCCTTTGCCTCGCCTGCGGCAACACCATGGTCCTGAAAGTCGCCGGCGCCACCCCGATGACGGCGCTACGCATCGCCGACCTTTACCGCGAGGCCGGCCTGCCCGAGGGCGTCCTGAACGTCCTCTCCTGCGACCGTTCCGGCGTACCCGAGCTCATCCAGAATCCGCACGTCAAGGGGGTCAGCTTCGTCGGCTCCACTTCGGTCGGCCTCCACATCTACGCCACCGCGGCGGCGGCGGGGAAACGCGTCCAGTGCCTCACCGAAGCCAAGAATCACGCCCTGGTCCTGAATGACGCCGCCCTCGACCGCACCGCCGCCGGCATCATCAACGCCGCCTACGGTTGCGCCGGCGAACGCTGCATGGCGCTGCCGGTCGTCGTCGCGGAGGAAGGCATCGCCGACCGGCTGGTCGCCAAGCTGGTCGAACTGGCCAGGCAATTGAAAGTCGGCCCCGCCTACGACAAGTCGACCCAACTCGGTCCCGTCTACTCCGCCGACCATAAGCAGGACGTCGTGAAGTGGATTGAAAAGGGCCTGGCCGAAGGCGCCAAGCTGGTCCTCGACGGCCGCGGCTGCAAAGTGCCGGGCCACGAAAACGGCTTCTATCTCGGCCCCACGATTTTCGATGCGGTCACGGAAGAGATGTCTGTCGGCCGCGAAGAAATTTTCGGTCCCGTCCTCTCGGTCAAACGCTGCCGATCCTTCAACCACGGCCTCAAAATAATGAACGACTCCCGCTTCGCCAACGGTTCCGTCATCTACACCCAAAACGGTTTCTACGCCCGCGAATTCACCCGTCACACCCATGGCGGCATGGTCGGCATCAATGTGGGGATTCCCGTTCCCGTCGGCTACTTCCCCTTCGCCGGCCACAAGCAGTCCTTCTTCGGCGACCTCCACTGCCTCGGCAAGGACGGCATCCGCTTCTACACCGAATCCAAGTGCGTGACCAGCCACTGGTTCGACGAGGAAGAGATGAAAAACACCAGGGTCTCGACCTGGGACGGCACCATTTGAGCCAACGGCTGTCCAGGCCCCGGCGCTTCAAACAATGGCATACGGCCCGCCACACTCGGCGGGCCGTTTTTTTCCTAACTTCTTTTGCCGAAATCCCCGATACTTGGCTTCTTCATGGTGCGGCACAACCTCCCCTGTTTTTTATTCACGAAAGGAACCTCCATGCCTCTGGAAAAAACCCTGGTCATTCTCAAGCCCGACTGCGTCGCCCGCGGACTCGTCGGCCGCGTCCTGACCCGCTTCGAGGAAAAAGGTTTGCGCATTGCCGCCATGCGGATGGAAATTATCGACCGCGCCACTGCCGAAAAGCATTACGCCGAGCATAACGGCAAACCCTTCTATCCCGGCCTGGTGAACTTCATCACCTCGGGTCCGGTGGTGGTCATGGCACTGACCGGGGTCGAGGTCATTGCGGTGGTGCGTAACATTCTCGGCGCCACCAACGGCCGCGCCGCCGCGCCCGGCAGCATTCGCGGCGACTACGGCATGTCCAAAGGCTTCAACCTGGTGCACGCCTCGGACTCGCCGGCTTCGGCCGAAAGGGAACTCGCCCTGTTCTTCCCCAATAATCCCTTCATGCCCGAGCCTTCCCAAGAGAGCCTGAAGTGGAATTACGAGTACGCCAACGGACAGCCGGGGTAAATGAAAAAACCCCGGAAATTCGGGCAAAACTTCAGTACGGGGCTGCGTAACAAAGTCGCTTGTCGTCGCATTCGGCCAGGAGGTTCGAAAGACGAGGCCAAAAAAATAAGCAAATATGGGCATATTGGCGTTTTTTTTGGCCGAAGTATTTCGGACCTAAAAGCCGAAAGCGGCGGCAATGGACTTTGTTACCGGGCTGTTAAGGTACAATGCACTAACGTAACGCCTCCAGCTTCGCCATTACCGTCTGGACATCCCGCCAAGTCAAATGGTCCGCCTGGGTACGGTCCCGGTCGTTACGGCGCTGGCGCAGGAGGTAGGACGGATGGTAAATGGAAAACAGCGGCAGACCGCGATATTCATACCAACGCCCGCGCAGTCCCGACGCCTCCGGCGGCAAGCCCAGGAGCGTTCGCGTCGCCACCCCCCCCACCGCCACCAGTAGCTTCGGCGCCACCACTTCAATCTGCCGGTCCAGGTAACTCCGGCACGCCGCCGTCTCTTCCGGTTTGGGATCCCGGTTTCCCGGCGGGCGGCATTTCACGACATTGGTGATATAGACGTCGGCCCGCCGCAGCTTCATGCCCTTCTCGATAATGTCCGTTAGGAGCCGGCCCGAACGTCCCACGAACGGCCGCCCCTCCACATCTTCGTCCCGTCCCGGTCCTTCGCCGATGAACATCGTTTCGGCGGCCAGATTTCCTTCCCCCCAGGCGACTTGGGTGCGGCGACGGCATAAGACGCATTTTTCGCAGCTTAGGCATTCCTGTCGGAGTTCGGAAAGAAGCGCCTCGCGTTCGGGATGCGGCGGCGGTTCCTGGTAGGGAACCAGCGAGACATAGCCCGGCGGCAGGGCGGGTTGGGTTGTTGGAGCGGCTGGAACACGGTTGACGGCGCCGGCCGCGGGCTGAACCGGCAGCGGGGCGGAGGGGGTTTGGCGTTCCGCCGGGAGGGACGGGACGGGCAGGGGGGGGGGCATTTTTTTTGCCGGCGACGCGGCGGGGAGGATTTTTTCACCCGGTGTTTGGGCCTTATCCGATTTGGCGGCGCGGATTTGTTCATCCAGCGAATTCAGCCCCCCCGGCAGGGACAGGTATTCGACCCCCAGGTTTTTCTCCAATTCCAGGCGGGCGATGAGCCGATGCAAGGAGAACCCGGGCATGACGCTTACTCCTTATTTTCCGTGAAGCTGGTCAAGAGGCCCAGGTCTTCCGCCTGGCGGCAATTATCGGTCATGCGCTGCAGGACATCGGTCAGGTTTTCCAATTCGTCGTGGCTGATCCCCTTGCCCAAAACTTCCCCCAGCGTCTCGAAAACCTCCCGGCAGCGGAGGAGGGTTTTTCTGCCTTTCGGGGTCAGGGACAGGGACACGCCCCTGGCGTCCCGCGGGTTGCGTTGCCGTTCGATCAGCCCTTTGGCCGCCATGGTGGCAAGGAGAACGGTTACGGTGGCGCCGCGAACTTCCAGCGACTTCTCCACCGCTTTTTGGTTGCAGCCGGGGTTGAAATGGATAAACGACAACACCACCGCCTGCTGGAAAGTGCCGCCGACCTGTTGGAAAAGATGGTTGGCGAATTCGTAAATGGCGTGATTGGTCCGGTGCAGAACCGCTTCGACCCGGTCCCGCATATGATTGGGGGAATATGGCGGAGGCTGTTTCATGGCTCTCTCCGTTGCGAATCGGTTCATTGTCGGGTGCGGATAGCCACTTTCTGGTGCTTGGCCCGGGTCGCCGCGTCCAGCGCTTCCACGACCCGGCCGTGATTGGCGTCTTTGTCGCCGTTCACCACCAGGACCACTTCCTTGCCCTCCGGGTCTCCCGCCCGGGTGCGGGCTTCGATGATTTTTCGTTCCAAATCCTCGACTTTGACCTCCTCTTTTTCCAGGAATACCCGGCCGTCATTGGTGACGGTGAGGTTGATGCGGTTGACTTTTTTGGCCGCTTCCCCCGATTTCGCCTTGGGGAGGTCCACCGGGATGCCGCCTTCGGGTTCGAAGCGGGCGGCAATCATGATGAAAATTACCAGGAGAAACATGCAGTCAATCAAGGGGGTCAGGTTCATGACGGCGGAACCCGAGCGTTTACGGTCGCTGAATTTCATTGCCCTGTCTCCTTCACGCTTGGCGCGGCGCCGGATACGGGAGCGTTGCCGGCGGATTTTTCCAGGGCCGCTTTGGCCAGGGCCATGCGTTCCGACACGGTTTTACGCACCGCCGCGGCCGGTTGGGCGGCGGTTGGCGGCGGGGCGAAGGGGTTGAATTTCGGCGCCAGCGGGGGAGGCGCGTTGCGGCCGGTTTTGCCGGGCGGTTCGGCCAGGGAGTCGTTGCGGATGCGGGCCATGAGGTGGATGGCGTATTCTTCCATGTTCAGGACGACGTCTTCGACCCGGCGGCTGAAGTAGACGTAGGCGACGTAGGCGGGGATGGCGATGGCGAGTCCGAAGAGGGTGGTGATGAGGGCTTCGCCGATGCCGCCGGAGATGGCGCCGATGTCCTTGACGCCGGAGTGGCTGATGGACATCATCATGTTGAACATGCCGGAGACGGTGCCGAAGAGGCCGAGCATGGTGGCGGTGCCGGAGACGACTTCGAGGGCGAGGGTGCCGCGGGACAGGTCGTGCATGGCGCGTCGTCCCGCGCCTTCGACGATGGCTTCGGCTTCCGGGCGGGCGATGTCGTGGGTGGCGATAACGGAGGCGATGATTTCGGCGAAGGGGCCGCCTTCGCGTTTGCAGATGGCCAGGGCGTCGTCGAAGTCCTCCAATTCGCGGAGGTTTTCGGCGACCAGGACCAGGGGGGGGGACATGACGGCGCGCCGGCGGAGGGTGAGGAGGCAGTAGATGATGTAGGTGATGCCGACGATGGCGGCGACGGCGAGGACGTACATGACCGGGCCGCCTTGGGCGAAGAGGGATGCTTCGGGGATTGGGGCTTGTGGCGCTTCCATATGGTGTTTTCCTAAACAAAAGGAACGGTATTGCAAATATAACTGGAGTTTTGCAAAATCACCATTCAAACCGCCGAATGGCGATTTTGTAAAAGCAAAAACTCCGGAAATTCTGGCAAAAACGATTTTTGCAAAGTGGCGATTAGCGGTTTAATCGCCACTTTGCAAAACTTCAGATATAACTTCACCCCAGCCGGGTCATCTCCAGAAACCGTTTCGCCCGCGCTTCGACTTCACCCCGGGTCAACGTTAGAAGCGCCGCGTTCCCCAATCCCTGGCAGGCAAACGACGCCGTCGCCGTCCCGTTCATAATCGCCTTCCGAAGCGTCTTGTCGTCATACCGGTCCGCTTGCGCCAGCGTACCCATGAAGCCGCCGGCGAAAGAGTCGCCCGCACCGGTGGGGTCGGCGATGCGGTCCAGGGGGAAGGCGGGGAAGGGGACGATGCCGGTGGCGTCGGCGAGGAGCCCGCCGTGTTCCCCCTTCTTCAAGACGAAGAATTCCAGGCCGTACATTTTGCGGATGGCCTCGGCCGCTTTTACGAGATTATCTTCGCCGGACAACAGCCGCGCTTCCGAATCGTTCACAATCATCCCCTGGCAGCGGCGGATGAGTTTGTCCAGGGCCGCCCGGCTTTCCTTGATGTAAATTTCAATCGTGTCGACGACGGCACAAGCCTTGCCGTTCAATTGGTCCAGAACCTTGGCCTGCAATTCCGGCTGGGAACAGGCCAGGAAAACGTATTTGGAATCGCGGTACGCCGCCGGCAGAATCGGGTCGAATGCGCCGAGTACGCCGAAATGCAAGGCGTCCGTATCCCGGTTATTCATGTCCTTGTGGTAGGTCCCGTGCCACTGGAAGGTTTGGCCGGGGAGGGTTTTCAGGCCCTCCAGGTCGGCGTCGCATTTGCGGAAATCCTCCACGAACCGCTGGGGGAAGTCTTCGCCGACCACTCCGACCACCCGCACCGGACTGAAAAAATGCGCGCTATGGATGAAGTAGCTGCAACTGCCGCCCAGGACGTTCTCGTAAACCTTGCCGTCCGGCATACGGATTTTGTCCAAGGCGATGGAACCGACGACCAGTACGGACATGGCGAACCCCTCTCGTGAGCGAAAGTAAAGTCGAGGCGGCAACAAAAAACCATGCCGACCAACTGACGGCATGGCTAATTTGATTGTCTTCGCTTCAAATGGAGAATGCAATAAAAAAGGCTGTCGGCGGCGGGTCACTTATTCATGCTGCGCCGCCGCATACGCTTCCCGCTTTTTTTGTTCAATACGCCTTTTTATCGATTCGTGATGTTTTTGGTATTCCTCCGCACTCATTGGTTCCACTCTGGTAACCGGGAAAGGTTTGTTATATCTTATCCCCGGACCATCATAAAGTTTCATGCCGGGAGGAAGGGGGGTGGCACTATAATATGCTGCCATTGCGTCTCCATTACAATCGAATTCTTCTGCAGTGGCTTCACGGATTCGCCGTATCTCCACAATCGGGTCTTCTTCTTCTTCTTTCATTTTCTATTCCTCCACAGGATATCCAATGTGGTGATAAATGGCGGCTTATAACCTGATTGTCGGATTAGTTCAGTTATTTGTCTACTGATTTGACCGTTGCTGAGATGTGAAAAGTTCCAAGTTATGAGAAAATCAATACCATGTATCGAGGCAACGCTGATATGTTCCGCATCCGCTCGTTCCTTTTGTGGAATTAAACCTGACTGGACCAATCTTTCGGCTAATTGTTTCGCCGCGACGGTAATCGGAAGCGGTTTGGTGTCCTTTACCGCGTCCACACGACGGCGAGCCGCCCCGGGGTCGCCATTACTGATTTCATCCAGCACCGGTTGCCCAATCACCAATCTATACCGCCTCCGGTCATGCTCCCACCACTCCCTTGTCAACTTCTGTCTCGCCAGCTTCACAGGATCTTTACTATCCCTGGCGGTCAGATAGCTGATAACGGAGGTCTCCACATAAACGCTGGTTTTCACGATTACCTCCAGCAAAGGAATTTTATCCGATAACCGATGCTTAATCAATCCGCCCGTCCCCTACATCCCCTTGACATCCGTATCATAAAACACCCGCTTCGCCTTGCCTTCCTGCCGCGGCAAACCGCCGGCCGGGAAAACGTCCCCCTTCGGAGAAAAGCCGAGGCGCTCCTTCAATACCTTCTCCACCGTGAATCCGGTGACGCTCCCGTCCGCCTCGACGTTGATGCGGACATCCTTCACCCCCTGCCGTTCCTCGATGATGATTTGGTAATTCGGCAAAACCCCGGGGATTTCCATAAGCGCCTGTTCCACTTGGCTGGGGAAGAAGTTAATCCCCTTGATAATCAGCATGTCGTCGACCCGGCCGGTGACGGAAGCGATGCGCACATGCGTCCGCCCGCAAGCGCAGCGCTCCCGCGAGACTATCCGGGTAATGTCGCCGGTGCGGAAACGGAGCACCGGAATCGCCTCGCGGGTCAGGGAGGTGACGTACAACTCGCCGTACTTGCCGTCCGGCACCGGTTCCCTCGTTTCCTTGTCCAGCACTTCCACCAGGTAATGATCCTCCCAAACGTGCAGGCCGGAATGGTCCGGGCAATCCTGCCCAAGGGTGCCGACGCCGCCTGTTTCCGTCATGCCGTAGACGTCGAACGGTTCGATGCCGAGGCCGTCCCGCAGGGTCTGCCGCATGCTGTCGGAGAACGTTTCCGCGCCGAAAACCCCCAATTCCAGCCCGGGCAGTTTGCCGCCGCCTTCGGCCCGGACTTCTTCCAAAATGCGGATGCCGTAGGAGACGACCCCGGTGATGATGCGGGTGTTGAAATCCCGGGCCAGCTTCAATTGCCGCGCGGTATTCCCGGCCCCGGTGGGGATGATGAACAGGCCCGCCTTCCTGGCCCCGTGGTACATGCCGAAGCCGCCGTTGAAGAGACCAAACGACGGGGTAATCTGAATCGGATCCCCGGGACGGCAGCCGGCCATCACCCAGCAACGCGCCATGCACTCGGCCCATTGCTCCAAATCGGCCTGGGTATACAGCATGGCGATCGGCGTCCCGGTGGAGCCGGACGACTGGTGCATTTCCCTGATTTCCCTGATGTCCCGGCAAAGAAAACCGTTCGGATACGACAGGCGCAAATCCTCCTTGGAAATCGAAGGCAGCTTGCGGAGGTCGGCAAGGTCGCGGATGCCGGCCGGTTCGATGCCGGCCTGCTGGAAGCGCTCGCGATAGAGCGGGTTCCTTTCGTAGACATAGGCGCAGATTTTCTTCAGCCGCTCGATTTGGAGGTGGGTGAGTTCGTCACGGGACATGGTCTCAAGTTCGGGTTGGAAATAAGAGTTGGACATGTTCATCCTCTCGTAGGCGCGGGCCTTTTTTATTCCACGAAAAAGGCCGGAAATTATCCGGCCTTTCGGGTCAGGGTTGGAACACGATATGGCCGAACCGGCCGCGAATTACAGGCCCAGTTCGAAGCGTTGGAAGTCGGTAATCACCGCATTGCCGCCGGCGGACTTGGCGGCCTTGTCCAGGAATTCCTTCACCGTCATCTTGCCGTCCGGGTCCTTGACGAAAATCTGTTCGGTGAGAATCTTGTCGCCGTAGAACTTGGTGAGCTTCCCTTCCAGGATTTTTTCCTGGATGTTCGCCGGCTTGGTTTTCACCTCCTCGAGCATGATTTCCTTTTCCTGCGCCAGCAATTTCGGGTCGATGGCTTCGCGGGTCCAGGCCAGGGGACGCGCGGCCACGGAGTGCATGGAAATGTCGTTGGCGGCGGTCTTGAGGGCGTCGTGATTCGGGTCGGCGTCCTGCAGCGACAGGGCGACCATGGCGCCGGCTTTCTTGTTGAAATGCGCGTAGTAGCCGATGAGGCCGCCGGCGGGAGCGTCGATGGTGTAGGCTTTACGGAGCTGGATGTTTTCCCCGACCACGCCGATGACCGCCTTGACGGAATCCGCGAAGGTGCCGTCGGGGGTTTGGGCTTTGAGGAGGTCTTCGGCGCATTTCGCCTTGACCTTGAGGGCGGTGTTGAGGGCGAGTTCGACCAGCGCCTTGAAGCGGTCGTTGTTGGTGGTGGGTTCCTGTTCGCAGGCGAGTTCGATCATCGCCGCCTGGTTCCCTTGGTGGCTGATGGCGATGACGCCCTGGCCGGTGGGGCGGTCGGCTTTTTTGGCCGCCTTGTCGAGGCCTTGTTTGCGGAGGGCCATTTCGGCCTTTTCCATGTCGCCGCCGGCTTCTTCCAGGGCTTGTTTGACCTGGATCATGCCCATGCCGGTTTTTTCACGCAAATCCTTGATCATTTTCGCATCGATGGCCATAATGTCACAACTCCCTTTCTATAGACGTTTGAAGGAAACCGAGCCGGACGCCGCTCGATTTCCTTCAAAGTTATCAATCGGCGATATTCCAAATTTACATGCGCGCCAGTTCGAACGTTATCCGCTGCTATTCTTCGCCGCCGTAGGAGAAGCCGCCCACCTGGCTGAAGTCCTGCGGGGTGTCGATATCCTTGGCCTTTTCCGCCGGGGCTTCTTCCCGGCCTTCGGCGCGTTGTTTGACCGTCCCCTGCAGGGCGAAGCGTTTTTTGCCTTCGATGACCGCGTCGGCCAATTTCGAAATGATGTACTGAATCGAGCAGAAGGCGTCGTCGTTCCCGGGGATGACGAAGTCGAGGTTCTTGGGATCGTCGTCGGTGTCGATGAGGCCGATAAGGGGGATGCCCAGTTTCATGCCTTCGGCGATGGCGATGTGTTCCGTACCGGGGTCGACGATGACGATGGCGCCGGGGGTATCCTTCATGTTGCGGATGCCTTCGAAGTTACGGAAGATTTTCCGTTTTTCGCGGGAAAGGGAGGAAATCATCTTTTTGGAGAATTCCTGGAGCTGTCCGCTGGTTTCCAGGTCTTCCAATTCCTGCAGGCGGGTGACGCGCCGGCGCATGGTGTTCATGTTGGTGAGGGTGCCGCCGAGCCAGCGGTTGGAGACGAAGTAGGATTCGCAGCGGCTGGCTTCCTGGCGGACGATGTCGGCGGCTTGGCGTTTGGTGCCGACGAAGAGGACTTGTTTTCCGGCCGCGGTGGTTTGGGCGAGGAAGTGCCAGGAACGAATCAGCGACTTCAGCGTTTCCCTGAGGTCGATGATGTGGATTTTGTTTTGCTTGGAGAAGATGTACGGCTTCATCCTGGGATTCCAGCGGGATGCGGCGCTGCCGAAGTGAACTCCCGCCTCGATCATGTCCTTGAGTGACGCGATTGCCATGTTGCTTTTCCTTCCTGGCCGTAGCCGCGGTGAATCCTTTGGCGCGCCGCCGTATTAAGAATTGTTGCCCCGCGTATTCAGAGGCGCGCGTTTACCGAAATGGATCGGCAGGTATTCGGACGGTGTTTGGCCTATTCCGTGACGATACAATAAAAAAACCGGCGCGGCACCCGCCGCGTCGAAGCGAACCAATAGAATGTACCCAAAGCGAAAAAACCTGTCAATATAAAAGCCCTGGGGAAGGTCGACTGCCACGGGTCAGACACTTCCCGCCAGGTTTTTTTCCTTTTTGCCGCCAACCAGTTCATGTTTAAAATCGTTCAAAGTTCTGCAGGTGGCCGCGGCCACCGCCAGCCGGTCCAGGGTGGCCACATCCGCACAGGCGTTCAGGCGTTTTTTCAAGGAGGCGGGAAACTCTCCGAAACGGGCGGTCAAAATGTTGACAATCGCTTCCGCCTTGCCTTCCGCCTTGCCTTCCGCCCTGCCTTCCGCCCTGCCGATTTCGATGCCTTCTTCCTGCAAGGCGTCCATCCAGGTCTTCGCCATGGTGTCGTCCTCCTTAATGCCGAACAGTCGCCGGCTGGTTTTGATGGCAATTTCCATTCCGTTTTTAGGAAAGGAAAGTCCGGCGGCATAGGTAACCAAACCCTGCAGCAAATCGCGAACATGCTCTACCCTGCCGGCCGGTTTAAGTCTCGCCATGATGGGTTCGAAACGTTCGCTTAAGCGTTTTTCCGATGCCGCCTGCAAAGAGTCGAGCAGAGCCAGCAGGAACGGGTCGCCTTTCAGATTGTCTGTCGGGATCGCCGCCAGATCAATCAGCTGAAGGGGGAAATCCAGCACCTGCCGGTTCAACCCGGGGACCGAGCCGACCAGTTCCCCCATGGTCAGGGGTCCTTTCCAGGGCATTTTACCATGATGCAGGATGATTGCCAAGGGGTAGGGGAGAAGGCGGCGGGTCTTTCGGTCGGACTTTTCCAGTTCGGGGATCAGCCGCCGGTAGGCGTCGACTATGTAATCGAGGAAGCGGAAGGGGAGGTAGGGTTGCGAAGTGGATTGGTGTTCCAGGAAAATGAAAACGTCGAGGGGAGTCCGGGTGTTTTTGAAAACAGTCGCGTAGCGGATGTCCGAGAGGCGGCCCTTGAGGTTGCCGTCCACCTCGGCGGGGGATTCATAAACCAGCCGGTCCAGGTCCAGCAGATCGACCATGGCGGGGTTGAGATAGTTGACGAGGAAGTCGATAAACAGCCATTTTTTGCCTAGAAAGAGTCGGGCCAGATTATCGTGGGGATGGTGGAGGAAGGCTTTGCTGGAGAAAGTCATGGCTGGTTCCTAAAAGAGAACTTTCCTGCCGAAGGCGTCGCCGCCGGCCATTACGCCGGCAGGCGGCGGGGAGATAATCCGTTCCGGCAGGTCCGGCAGGGGTTGGTGCGGGAGGCTCAGGAATTCCTCTCCCCCCAATATTTCCCCGTTCACCATCACTCCGCTTACCCGCAGCTTCTTCAGTAACATCCCGCCGTCCAATCCGAAGGCGTCCGGGCGCAATACCGCCCCTCTTTGCGAAAACAAGCCAATGAACCGCCGCACACCCTCCGCACCGGTGAAAACCGCCTCGATTTGGCAGGAACGGAATTGTATCCTCACCCCGGCCCGGCAAGCGGGATTGGCCAATAGGGCCTCCGGGGACAGGCTGAACGGGTGGGCTTTGGGGAAATTACGGTGGGTGAAGGTTTGTTCCGTCCCGCCGTTGGGGCGGCGGGGATCGCCGCCCGGGTTGCCTTTCGTCTTTTCGCCGCCGACGCCGGACAGGAAAAACTCCACCGCTTCCGGCCGCTCCCGCGCTCCCGGGTCCACATTCACCGAATCAATCTTGAAGACCAGATCGCACGTAGGAGGCAGCGGCTCCCGGCTGCGGGACAGGATTTCATTGCAGTAAGCGAGAAAAGCCGGCGCGAACATGAAGGTAAGGCCGTCCCGACTGGCATTGACCAGGTGCCCGTCCTCCCAATCCCAAAAACCCGCCGCCGGGCCGGTAAGGAACTTCTCCAATAGCCCGCCAGCCCCGGTCATCCGTTCCTGCCGGGACGACTCGTTGCCAGCCGTAAGCCGGAGCGGGTTGTACACGGTATCCCGCCAGACGGCTTCGAGGGTCAAGGCCGCCAAACGGGTCAGGAGTTGTCCGAGACGGCGTTGCGAAGCGAGGGGGGAGAGGAAGTCCCACCTCCCGCTGCCGGAATATTCCCTTAAGTGCCGGTGCAGGCGCCGGGCCTGCAGCTCCGCTCCCGTCAGCGGGAGGTCGGCGGCCGGCTCCGCCTGTTCACGGCGCCAGGCAAACAGCTTACGGATGTGGGAGAGATTTTCCGCGGGATCCTGGCTGACGAGGCCGACCCGCTTGAGTTGTCCCCGCCAGTTGGCCCAGGCATCATC
Organism: Planctomycetota bacterium; assembly: GCA_031555915.1. GTDB lineage: Bacteria > Planctomycetota > SZUA-567 > SZUA-567 > SZUA-567 > JAJBSZ01. The sequence goes on along the minus strand of JAVBTZ010000221.1, from coordinate 18,518 downwards.
CCTCTCCGGCCCGGCGAATAACCTGGCGTCCGCCTGGTCGGCGTTCGCCTGGTCGGCGTAGGGACCGGGGCCGGGGTTTGGCTTCTGGTCCAGGTTCAAGCCGGCGAATTGGCGGAGCCATGCCTCTTCGGTCGAATCTCCCGTCAGGCCGCGGATGGCGGAGCTGAAACGCGCTGCCATGGCGGTAAAGCTTCCGGCCGCCGCCAGGTTTTCCCGCCGTTCGCGGGACTGGGGCGCAACCGTCTGCGGCAACGCCTGGGCGGAGGGATTTGCCGCGGTCAAGCCGGACAGCCGGGCGTATTCCGCCAGCCATAGAAAGTCGGGTTCATCCTCTTCCGCGTCGAGGTCGAACATGGGCAGAAGATGCCGGGAGGCCAGGGCGGCGAAACGCGCCGCCGGATCGTCCTGACGCACGGCTTGGCGGATGCGTTCCCGCAAATCGGGGTCGGCAATGCTTTCGCGCCCGCCCTGCAACAATTCGGCCGCGGCCAGCCGCCAAGCTTCGAGGGCGATGTCGCGATAGCGGCGGAGATATTGCCGGCGAATCTCCTCCCCCGCTGCGGCGCCCAGTTTATCCATAATTGCGGCCGCCACCCGGTAGCCGTCCTGGCTGTACGCGGCCGGCACCGTGACGGGATTGGCGTCTTTCGGCCTGGGGCTGTCCAATAATTTGTCGAGTTGCACCTCCCTTAGCCCGGGGATTCCCCCCAGCCATTCGCCAAGCCAGGCAGGGTCGCCGCGGTTGGCGCTGTGGACCAGGCGCTCAAGCAGCTGCTGAATGGCCGAGTTGGCGTCAACGAGCCAGGCGCGGTCGCCGGACCAGGCGGAGAAAGCGAACAATTGCCGCAAGTCGTCCCGGTTGAGTAGGCCCTTGGCTTCGGCAATGGCGTGTAGCGGGGTGGAGATGTCGCCGGGGTCGGCGGCGTTGTCGCCTCCCATGATTCCATCACGTAAAATTATCAACATCAAGAGGGTGTTGCCGATGACGGCGGGGTCGGTATGGTCGGCGGCGGCGAGTACGCTTTCCTGGAGGCTGGCGATGGCCGGGATGGTCTTGAGATCGTAATAACTCTCGACGTAGCGGCGTTGAATGACCTCGGCCAGTTCCCGGGTTTGTCCCAGGCCGAACCGGGCGGCAAGGAAGGAACCGGCGTGTTCCCTGGCTTTTCTGGCCAGGTTTAGATAGTCACCCAATTCTTCGGCGGATTCCGGTGCGCGGGCGTTTTCGGAAAGGGTCAGGAGTTGTTGACGGTCCTTCAGAAACAGGCAGCCCAGGACCAGGCAAAAGACCAGGCCGGCGGCGGTAAACCAGGCCAAGCCGCCGGCGCCGGCGGCGGATGTTCGCCGGGCGGATTTTGGCTTGGCGGCGCTGCTTTGCCGTTTGGCGTCGGCCACCAGATCGCGGCTGAAGAGAGCCTGCGTGAACCAGGGGTCGGAACCCGGCGCCGGTTCCGTGGCTTCCAATATGCCGGCGAGTTCACCCAATTGCGGCGGCAGGGTAACGGCGCCGGGACCGGAAGCGGTGAAGAAGAGCCCGCCGAAACGCGGGGGAGCGGCGTTTGCGTCATCCCTCTGGGTGTCCTCCTCCTCCTCGTCAAGAAAACTTTTCCGGTGGGAACGATTACGGGGTTCGCCCCCGTTTCCGAACAGTTCGGCCGCGAAGCGGGTCAAGGGCGCTTCCAGACGTTTGAATTCATCCGGCGCCTGTAGGAGGGCCGCCAGGGTGGAGGCGGGAGGTGAATGAGGAGTGACGGCGGCGGCCTGCCGCAAACTCTCCAGCGCTTTGGCGTGGGCGGTTTTGGCGGCGGCGGCGGGATTGCGGTCCCGGTCGGGATTGAACCAGGCGCCGAGAGGGGCGGCGAGACGCGAGGGGGAGAGGACGGAAGTTAGGGAGCGAAGGCCGTAAAGCAGGTCCAGGTTGTCGGCGAGTAGATAGACCGGCGGACTTTTACCCAGGACGCGGTTGAGGCCGGTAAGCTTTTCCTTGAGAACGCCGGCATCGCGAAGCAGGGTCGAGGCTGAAGCCTGCAGCAGGCGGCCGGAATCGAGGACTACGACCAGACCCAGCAACAGGTCGGCCGTCTGCTTGCCGGCGAGCCAATCGAGTAGACGGCGCCAATTTTCCTCGCCGTTCCAACGTTCGTTCATGGCCGGGTCGGGGGAGTAAGGGAGGGACAGCCCAACCGCGCCGCCCGTATCCGGCGGGGGCAGGGCCGAATCGGGGTCGGCGAGGGTGAGGAGGAAGGGCTGGCGCGGCGGGGAGAAGCGGTTGTGCCGGCGGTTCGGGCCGGAACGGGTTTTTTTTTCTTTACCGCGGGGAGCGGAATTTTGGCCTGGTTTACGCAAGCCTTGAAAAGTTATCCAGGCTGTTCCTGCCGCCAGGGCAAGGGGGAGGGAACGGCTGTCCGGCAGGCCGAGCTGACGCACGGCCAGGTGGGAGAGGGCGAAGGTGGCGGACCACTGGATGGTGCCGAGGGCGAGGTTGCCAAGGGCGTGCGTGGGGTTCATGTTGTCTCGACCGTCCCTACTTCAAAATGCCCTGATAGATTTGACCCAGGCTGTCTGCGAAAATAAGGTACAGCGCCACCGGGATGAGGATTGGCAGCATCCATCCCGCCGCCCTGAGAAACACGGCGGCAAAATTCATTCGCCCCGCCGCCGGGATCGCTGGAAGAGCGGCATCTTCGCCGGCGCGGCCGGCATCCGCTTCTTCGTTCGCTCCCCTTTCCCCAAGTACCTCGACACAGCAGGCCAAATACTTTGCCCTTTCTTCCTCGCGCTCATGCCGCGCATAATATCCCCGAAAACCCAATTCCAAACACTGCCAATACACCCGCACCAATTCCCTCTCCCTGGGCCGATTGCGGGCCGCCAACAGGAGCCGGTTCAAACGCTGGTAAAACGAGCTCCCGTAGTTTTCGGCCAGCGGCAGCGATCCCGCAATCGCCTGCGTCTCGGGGCTGGTTCCGAGCAGTTCCTTCAACCAGCAGATCACCGCGAACCAGGCATATTCAAAATGCGGATCACCGTCCCCCGTCGTCCGGATACGCCGGATTATCTCGGCTAAATCCTGTTTGATTCGATTAGACGTCACGCATCCCGGCCTACGCTCCAGGGCGAGCTTTAGGTGGACGGCGTAGGAAAATAGCGGGCGGAAAATGTCACAATAGTCCATGATTAATGTATCGGTTAAATTTGCCGCTATCTGAGAGGAAATTTTAACCGCTCTTGCCTTTTGCCGCATAATTAGACAGAATTAAACCCCATGCGCATATTCAGGGGGAAGGACCGGGACGATTCTCCATGTTTAACTCCCGACGGAAGGACGGCGGAAAGCGAGTCCGTTCCGGCGTGGGCGCCGTTTCCGTCTATTATTTCGCCGGTAATTCTCGCTGTCGGCTTTGCCCTTTGCCTCCTTGCCGGCTGCTTCCCGCCGCCGGCGGCGAACGATCAAGGCGCCCACCAGAGTTTGGTGGAAATCGGCGAACGCGCCCTGGAGACGGCGGAGGAACTGGAAAACAAGGACGAAACGGCCGAAGCCAATTTGTATTATCGCCGCGCCCTGTGGGCCTTCCGCTATCACGAACAGCTCACCGGCGAAGAGCCGCTCCTCTTGGAAGAGGCCCTGGAAGGAAAGAAGCGGACGGAAAAGGAGTAGTTCTACAACGCGGCATTTGCGGGAACCGCATCCGCAAATGCCGCATGAAATTAAGGTTATTGGTAATCCGATTGGCGGTGGCAGAAAACGGCACAATATACCGTTCACCATACAATCTCTTGATCACGCGACTGTTGTGTTAACCGCTTCCACAACATGTTGTGGAAGCGGTTAACACAACAGTCGCGTAGTAGGAATAAAATGCACTATGTAATCGATGTCCACAGTCACAGCGGCTCCGCCGGCGGCGTCGGGGACATTTCCCTCCCCGACGTCGCCCGAACCATGGCGCTCAAGGGAATAAACCTGTTCGGGGTCGGCGATTGCCTGCAGCCGGCCTGGCTGGAAAAATTATCCTCCCTCCTGCAGGAAAAGGAGCCCGGCCTCTTCGCCCTTTCGGGGGCCGATCCCTCCCTCGCCCCGGCCCGATTCGTCATGCAGACGGAAATCATCGTCACCTCGCCGGTGCCGTCCGGCGGAAGGAAAGGAACCCATGTCGTCCTCCTCTTCCCCGGTTTCGCCGCCGCCCGGGAAGCCCTTCGCCTTTTGGGGAAGTGGGAAGTGAAAGCCGATATGGGCCGCCCCTTTCTGAAATGCGCCGACGCCGCCGACGTGGCGGAAAAATTTTCCGCGCTTATGGCTATCGACCCGGGGCTGATGGTCATCCCCGCGCATGTCATGACGCCGCAGGGCGTGTACGGTTCGGATCATCCCGTGGACCGGCTGGAGGAGGTTTTCGGCGAATTCGCCCGGCGGATCAGCACCTTTGAGACCGGGCTGTCGGCGGATCCCGAGCTTCTGGCGCTACTCCCCGAACTGGACGGCAAGACCCTGGTGTCGAACTCGGACTGTCACTCTGGCGCCTTGAACCGGGTCGGGCGGGAATTCACCGCCATCGAGGTGGACACCCCGTCGTATGAGGAAATGGTGCGTTCGCTTCGAGGCGGCAAGGTGCGGTACACCGCCGAATTCAATCCGGCCGAAGGCCGCTATTTCCTGACCGGACACCGGGCCGGCTTGGAGGGCCACGGCAAGGGATATTGCTATTATTCCCCCGGCGAAGCGCCGGCGGACGGTTTGTGTCCGGTATGCGGCAAGAAGCTTACCGTGGGCGTCCTGGACCGTATTCTTCACCTTTCGGAAGTGCAGGGGGGGAAGGCGGGGGCGCGGAAATTGGGCCAGGCCAAGCCGCGGCAAACCGGGCGGCGTTTGGTGCCGCTGGTGGAGGTGATAGCCGCGGGACTCGGGGTGAAAAGCGTTACCGGCCGGAAAGTGGTGGATCTTTTCCAAAAAATCGTCGCTGAGACGGAAACGGAAATCGCCCTCTGGGAGCGTAGCCCCAAGGAGATCCGCACCGGCTTCGCCAAGCTTCTCCCCGAAGCGGTGCTGCGGGCGGTCGTGCAGGTGGCGGAGGGGGATTTTTCGTTTAGACCGGGTTACGACGGCGAATACGGGCAGTTATGTTTAGGCGAGAAAATCGACTGGTTCGGGCAAAACTGCGTCGTGCAGCAGGACTGAACGAAGCGGGAAATGCCGTGGGAAAGGATGATTGTAATGGAAGAATACACCAGGATTAACGCGGCGGAATGGGACAAGCGCTCCCGCGAAGGCAATGTCTGGACCCTGCCGATCGGCCACGAGGAATATGTCAAGGCGAAAAACGGCGACTGGCAGGTGCTCCTGACGGCAATTAAACCGGTTCCCAAGTCTTGGTTTCCGCCCCTTTCCGGCGCGAATGTCCTGGGTTTGGCGAGTGGCGGCGGACAACAGTGTCCGATTTTCGCGGCGTTGGGGGCGAAGGTGACGGTGTTTGACCTGTCGGTCAAGCAGCTCGACACCGAACTCATCATGTCGGACCGCGAGGGTTACACCATTCAGATTGTCCGGGGCGACATGACGGAACCGTTGCCCTTCGCGGATGCCAGCTTCGACCTGGTTTTCCACCCGGTGTCCAATTGCTACATCAGGGATGTCGAACCGGTGTGGCGGGAGGTCTACCGGGTTTTGAAACCGGGCGGAAGATTGCTGGCGGGGTTCACCAATCCTTGCGTCTATTTGTTTAATGAAAAAAGCGAAAAGACGGTCGTCAACAAGTTGCCGCATGATCCGATTGTCGGCGCGAGCCAGGCCGATCTCGAAGGCATGGCGGCGAAAGGGGCGATAGAATTCAGCCATTCCCTCGACAAACAAATAGGGGGCCAGCTGCGGGCCGGGTTTGTGCTGCGGGACCTGTACGAGGACACCGACCGCGAAGCGCCGCTGGCGGAGTATTTTCCGCATTACATGGCGACGTTCGCCGAGAAGCCGGAACGGAGGTGAGGTTTCCGTTTGATTGTAGTTCATAATCGAGTATAGTGATAGAGTGGTTGATTAAATACTGTTTTTGTTTAACAAGGTACCGTTGCGAGGCGCTACGATGAAAATAATATATAAAAAAATGCCTTTTGTGGTAACGGAATCTGGTCATGAACTCATGCTTAAGCCTGGTAGCCAGAAATCGGGTTCTGGCAAAGAATGGCTAAAAAAGGTGGCGGAATGGCGCGAGCGTAATAAAGAAGCGGTGGCGAGGATATCTGTCGAGGAGTATTTGGCCACCAAGCGTGCTGATGTCGAAAGTGGCCTGGAATGAGTATTCCGCTTATTCTAGACGCTTCCGCCTTGATCGCGGTCGCGAAAGGTGAACCAGGTCAGGTAATGGTTAAAGATCTGATTGAAAGCTCTTTTGATATAACTATGCACATCGCCAATGTTTTTGAAGTTGTGTACAAACTGATGTTATGGGGGGTGGATGCAGATTCCGCCTGGAATTTTGTGGATATTGACGACGTTTCAATTGTGGGGGATGTCGATGAGCCTTTTGTCAGAAAGGCGGCTCTCCTAAAGTATGGCCACCCCTTCCTTTCGATGGCCGACTGTTTTTGTATTGCCTTGGCGGAAGATTTGCATGGGCAAATATTGACCAGCGATCGTGTTTTTTCTAAGGTCCGGACCAGCGCCGATGTTGTCATATTTCGCTAGAACCGCTCTATACCCGATACAATTCCCCCGCCGCCTCCGCTAGTCTCCCCGCCAGAATAGCTTCGCGCAATTTCTCCATCAGCCGCAGGTAAAACCGCACGTTGTGGAGAGTCACCCACACGCTCGCCATGAGTTCATTCAACAGCGCCAAATGTCTGACGTAAGCCCGGGAAACGCTCCGGCAAGTTTCGCAGTCGCAACCTTCCTCGATGGGTCCGTCGTCCTCCGCGAACTTCGCATTCTTCAGGTTGATGGGGCCTTCGCGGGTGAAGGCCTGGAAGTGCCGGGCATGCCGGGTCGGCATGACGCAGTCGAACATGTCCACGCCGGCTTGAACCCCGGCGATGATGTCGGCGGGGGTTCCGACGCCCATCAAATAACGCGGTTTATGGGCCGGCAGAAGGGGCGCCGTGAAGTTGACGATGCGGCGGATGTCGGGAGTGTCTTCGCCGACGGCGACGCCGCCGATGGCGTAGCCGGGGAAGTCGAGGCTCGCCAAATATTCCGCCGATTCCTGCCGTAAATCTTCAAATAAGGCGCCCTGGGCGATGCCGAAAAGCGCTTGGCCACCGGGGTTCTCCTGCCACTTCGCCTGGCAGCGTTTGGCCCAATCATGGGTGAGGAGCATACTCTTCTGGATGTCGTCGCGGGGGGCTTTCGCGGGGGGGCAAACGTCCAGGCACATCATGATGTCGGCGCCGATGTCCTGCTGGATTTCGACGGCGCGTTCGGGGGTGAGGAATAGTTCCTTGCCGTCGATGTGGTTGTTGAAGCGGACGCCTTCCTGGGTGACTTTACGTTTCTTGGCGAGGGAGAAGACCTGGAAGCCGCCGGAGTCCGTTAGGGTGGGTCCGTTCCAGCCCATGAATTTGGCGAGGCCGCCGCGGTTACGTACCGCTTCGGGACCGGGCCGGACGGCGAGGTGGTAAGTGTTCGACAGGACGACCTGGGTCTTGGCGGCGCGGAGTTGATCGACCGTCATGCCCTTAACCGAGGCGGCGGTGCCGACGACCATGAAGAAGGGGGTTTTCACGGTGCCGTGGGGCGTATCTAGGAGTCCGGCGCGGGCGCGGCCGTCGCTGGCTTGGAGTTGGAATTGCATTTGGGCTCCAGAAGTCAAACCGTTTCTCCAACGTTCGCCAAGACTTCTTGAATAAGTTTTGGTGAGTACCTGGCTCCGACTTCCACCAACTTATCGGTATACGGTTTCAAGGCATTTATGATATGCAAACGTGTGGCGCGGGTGAGTAGTCCAAGCAGTCCGACCACCTCCAGGCTTAATGCCTTCGCCAATCGACGTCCTCTGCGGTCATCGAGACAAATAAAGGGAATATTTTGCTCCAACGCGAGTTGGATAGCGGCGGCTTCACCAGCGTCAAGGGTCATGCGAGCATAGGTGGACAATGGTTCACGGAGGTTGCATATCTCCAGCCACGGCGCTACCACCGGCGGATGACCGAAAGTTGGACCTGCAGCCAGTTCCTCTGCCACGTTGGGTGGGGCGATGTAAGTGAAGGGCAACGCGGTCAGGATGGCCAGCGCATCTATTTTGGCCAACAAAATTAACGGCCCCGCGTCCATTACCATCCGAACCTCAGCCATTGCCGAACCTCAGTTCATCTTCCGCGTCATCTTCGGTCAGGTTAACGCATGAGTAACCATGGTTAATCAGGGTTGCCATGAATTCCACCCGGCTTTGTCCGTATAGTTTGGCGGCTTGGCCGAGAGTGAGGCGGCCGTCCTCGAACAGTTTCGCCGCGCCGGCGAGCCGGGTTAAGTCGGCCAATTCCGAGCGGGACAGATTGGCGCTGGCCAGGATATCGTCGGTATAGGTTATGGTTATGCTGTTCTCGGTTGTCGACATACCGATCTCCGCTTTATGCCTTGATTATTATGCATCATTATACTGTATATCAGTTTGCCGGGCATCGGAATTCTTAGGACGATATATACCGGTATAGTTGTCCTTATTTCACCGCCATTCCTTACACCACCATGTTGTCGTCCCCGCCGCGGCCGGAAATAATCACGTCCCCGGTCTCTTCGAGACGCCTGACAATGTCGACGATGCGCTGCTGCGCCTGTTCCACGTCCGACAAACGCACCGGGCCCATGAACTCCATGTTTTCCTTGATTTGCTCGGCGGCGCGGGTCGACATATTCTTGAAAATCTTCTCCTGCATCGCCTCCGAAGCCGTCTTCAACGCGACCGAAAGTTCGTCGTTCTCCACTTCGCGGAGCATCGACTGAATGCCCTTGTCGTTGACGAGAATGATGTCCTCGAAGACAAACATCAGCTTGCGGATTTGCTCGACCATGTCCGGGTCGGCTTCTTCCAGGTTTTCGAGAATGCCCTTTTCGGTGGTGCGGTCGCAGAGGTTGAGCATTTCCGCCACCGACTGCACGCCGCCGGCCGATTCCAAATCCTGGGTGACGATGGACGCCAGGCGCGATTCAAGACCCTGTTCGACCAGGCGAATCGCCTCGGGGGTGGTCTGCTCCATGCGGGCGATTCGCTTGACGACTTCGAGTTGTTTCTTCGGGGTAAGGCCCGAGAGGATTTCCGCCGCCTGCTTCGGCGACAGGTGGGCCATGATGAGGGAGATGGTCTGCGGGTGCTCGTCCTGGATGTACATCAGGAGGTGTTCCGAGTCCGCTTGCTTAAGGAAATGGAAGGGCGCCTGTTGAATGGTGTTTTCCAGGGCCGAGAGAATCTTCGCCGCCTCTTCGGGGGACAGGCTCTTTTCGAGCAGTTGCCGGGCGTACTCGATGCCGCCCTGTTCCAGGTATTTCGAGGCCAGGTGGGTCTGGTAGAACTCCCGCACCACCGCGTCCCTTACGTCGGAGGGAATCTGCTCCTCGATACGGGCGATTTCCATCGACAGGCGTTCGATTTCGTCGGAGGACAGATTGGCCATGATTTTCGCACTGGAATCCATGTCCAACGAAATCATCAACACCGCGGCCTTGCGAATGCCGGTGAGTCCTTCGGCTTTGGCGGCTTTAGCCATGGCTTATTCCTTTCGCATCCAACGCTTCACCAAGGCGGCGGCGCGCTTGGGATCTTCCTGAACGGCGGAGGTGACCTTGCTGCGGAGCTTGTCCCATTCCTCGTCCTCCTGCTCTTCGTCTTCCTCGCCTTTGGTGGTCATGGCAAGGGAGATGGATTCGGGTTCGACATATTCCTCGATTTCCGTGGGAATCGGCCGGGTGGCGTAGCGGTAAATCAGGTAGAAGGCCAAAAGGAAGAAGAGGAAGGTGAAAATGGAGGTGATGTTCGCGGACAAGATACGGAAGAGCATGGCCGAAGCCGCTTCACCCCCCTTGGGAGCGAGAACCGGCGGGAGCCAGGCGACCTGGCTGACTTCGATTTTTTCGGGAATGTCGGCAAGGGCGATGCCGGAGGCTTGGGCGATCTGGCGCTTAAGCTCCTCGATTTTCTCAGGGGGGAGGAGGGCGGCGGTTTCCCGTTCCCACATGGGGAGGCGCGTATCCGGGTCGATCAGCGGCTGGCCGAGTTCGTTTTTCGCCTGCACCAGGTTGCCGCCATTGTCGCGGCGCAACTGGTAGGGGAGGTGGATGATGGCGGAGACGGTGAGGTTCTTCAAGGCCGGGGCGAATTTGGTGGCGGTTTCCCTAATTGAATTCTGCATGGTTTTCGAAGCGTTCTTTTCGTCGTAACGTTCTTCCTGGGTCTGGTAGTAATACGGTCCGAAGAGGTTCGCCGAACGCCTGGCGTTGGGTTCGACCCCGACTTCGGCCGACGGCTTCTGGGTCGCCATTTTGCTGATCTTCTGGGACGACGACGACTGCACTTCCCCCGGCAGCACCTCCCGCCACATCTGCTCCCGGTAGTCGAAGACGATTTCGTGTTTGGGGAAGGCGTTGACGTCCCCTTCGTATTGGAAATTGGGTATATACTGGCGCATCAGGTTTTCCAGCTTGCGGCGGAGTTCCTCATCCAGGGCGTATTCGGTGTCCCACTTCTGTTTGGCCATGGCGGTGAGACCGTTATTGGAGGTGGTGTGGAATTTGTTGCCGAGTTGGTCCGTCACCACCACGTCCCTGGGGTCGAGCCCGGCCTTGGCCGCCGCCACCAGGGAGATGATCGTTTCGCTGGCGCCTTCGGTAAGAGGCTTGTTCATTTTGGTGCGCACCCGTACCGCGGCGGTTTTCTTGTGGGCCAGGCCGAAAAGGCTGTTACGGACGTCGTCCGAGTAGATTACCTGGGCTTCCTTGATGGGCTCGATGTTTTCAATCAGCCTGGCGACCTCGTTGGCCCGGGCCAGACGCATCGCCTCTTCCGACTTCATTCTGGTGTCGGAAAACGACCACTTGTCCAGCATGCTGATAAAACCGAAGGCGTGGGCGTCCTTCAGGAGCCCTTCCTCCGCCAGGGCGATGATGGCGTTCTTCTCCTCGTCGACATGCACCAGAATCCGCCGGGAGTCGAAGTCGTATTCGGCGGATTTTATGCCCTTGGCCTTGAGTCGTTCCAGAATGTCGTTGACATCGGCGGGTTCGACCTGCATGGGGAGGGGACGGCGACCGACTTCCCCGGGCGTTTGTCCCATCCAGGCGGCGAAAGACAGCCAAACCGCCACCGTGAGGATAAGGAAAGTGACGGCGACACGTTGCGTTACCGACATGTCGCGCAGAACCGTTTGCGCGTCATGCCATAGTTGGCGCAGAATCTTCATAAGCTACTCCCCCGGTTTAATGTCCCTTGTCCCCTTTTATACTGCATCCCCTTTACCGCTGCCGGCTTGGCCCAGCGTCCCCACGCGTGGGCGTTGCCGCCTTACCCCGATAACAAAGCAACCCACGAACGGAAATATCCGGCGCGGGCGAGAGCGATAAGCAAAACTGAAGACTACGGCGGTTTTTTCACAGGTCGGATAAAAATTTTTCCGCAGATATTTCCGAAAAAAGTTGAAAGACAATGACAAAAAAAAGCAAAACTTACCTTGAGAGGAAATTTGTTTTCCCCGGCCCGGCGGGGGAGAGGGCGTCCCGGCCGGGTTCGGGTCAAATAAACAACCGCTTTACAGCCGCATTCGCAGAACTTCCTGGTAGGACTCGACCAGCTTGTTTCGTACCGACATCAAGGTGTCGAAGGCGACCCCGGCTTTTTCGACCGCGGTCATGACCTTGGTTATGTCCTGTTCCTTGCCCATGGCCATGTCGGTGACGAGTTTGCCGGCGTCCTGCTGCATAGTGTTGACTTTGTTGAGGTTGTCGAGGAGGTACTTCTTGAAGTCCTCGCCGTCGTTCGGTTGATTGGGTTGTGCTGCCTTGTGGCTTTGGCCGGTTCCGCCGATGCCTTCAAGTCTTCCGGTGATGGGATCGATAGGCATATCCCGCCCTCCTATGTGCCAGTGCGGATCCGTTTATCCGCCGGGCGACGCGGCCTACCCGAAAAGGGCCGACATCGCTTACCTTTATTATACCTATTGTTAGCGGTTCCCATGGCGTTTTTCTTGATGAAATTACCGGTTATTTTCGGGTGGACGCCTTGGTTGGCAAGCCCTATCGCCCCTCAACGATAAGGAAAACCCGCCCCGCCTGCAAGCCAAAAGTTCAGGCTATGATTCTTAAGGCCCCGCTATGGATTTGTTTCGCCGTCTCCATCGAAGTCAGATTCGCTTCGAACGCTCGCGACGCCATCATCATATCCACCATTTCCACCGGCACCTGCACGTTCGGATAAGCGACGTAATCCTTCCATTCGCCTTCCTTGATTGCATCCGGGTGACCCGGGTCGTACTTCATCATGAAATCGGTGTCGTAATCCTTGTCCACCTTGTCCACCCGCACTCCCCAGCGGCTGGAACCGGTGATTTCCGGCGCCCCTTCCTGGAAGAGAATCCGCCGCCTCCGGTAAGGTTCGCCGTCTTCGCCGCGGGTGGTGTTGACGTTGGCGAGGTTGTTGGCGTGGACGTTCATTCTGGCCCGCTCGGCCCGGAGGGCGGAGGCGGAAATGTCGAACATCGTGAAAATACCGCCGACCAGCATGCTCATTACTGACTTCCCCCAGGTTATGATAGCCTCTCCTCCCCAGAAGCGCTATCGGTATCGGTAGGTTAGTTCCACATCGCCACTTCCGGGCGGTAGACCGATGCATTCGCCGTCCGCCGGCCGATGATGTCCCGGGCGGCGTTGGCGTAGGCGGCGACCTGTTCCAGGTTGCACAGCTCGGAAATGCCCTTCCGCCGCGCCATCGTCAGGATGGTCTGGAGTTCGCGGAGCATCTCTTCGACGTGCAGGCGGGACTTGGCGCGCTCGTGGTCGTTCATGAAATCGCTGGTGTCGCCTTCGCAGTAGGACTTGGCATAACGGTGAATCGCCCGGGCGTGATTGAGGATGGACTTGGCGATGGAGGCGACGTTGTCTTGAGTCATGGTAGTCATGGCGTTTTCCTTTCCCACTGCGTTGGTGTTTTCCATAATATTTTTGAATTGCTGGAATTTTTAAGGGTTAGGCCACCCGGTCTCTCAGAGCGCCACGGAGGCCGCTGGTCTTGTTTTTGAAGAGCTGTTGCAGGGCTTCCATGTAAGCCGAGTTCTTCGCCAGGTCGGCCATTTCCTTTTCGATTACCACGTTGTTTTCGTCGTGGCGCTCGGGGCCGAATTCCATGCCCTGATAATTCTGGGCGTAAGGAATGTGATTCTGGTGGAACCTGACTCCCGGCTTCGAATGGGGGGTGAACTCGTTCCAGTGCTGCTCGTAACGTTCCTGCATGGCGTCTTTCATGGCTTTGTGGAAAGCGGCTTCCGGCAATTTTTTCCGCTTGTAGTAGGGCGTTTCCACATTGGCGATGTTGTTCATGATGTTCAGGTGGCGTTGGAAGGCAAAGGACATGGCGGCTTCGAGTACCGGAACGGATTCGCGTTGGATAAGGCCCTCGACCCAGACAGCTGCCATAGTGTTATCCCTTCTTGTTTGCCCGTTTGATTGGTCTGGCGGTTTTGCTTTTGTTCCACACGGGTTAATAATGCAATGGCATTGCCAGAAATGGCCAAGATTTGTTATAAAAATCTAACTTATTTAATTATAAGAAGTTATGGTAAACAAGATTTTGTCGGGCAATGGCCTTTAAAAAAATGGCCGGCCGAATTATCGGCCGGCGGCGGAAAGTTCCGGTTGAAAGTGGCGGTTTTTGCCTGGTCCCGGTCATGGGGAAGGAAATGCCGGGAAAAAAAACAGGGCCCCGACACTGGTCGGGGTCCCTGAATGCGGAGTCGTTGGCGCGGTTTGGCTAATTTGTGAGGGCTTGCGCGTCCCTCGGGTTGCGCCTGTCTTCCGCATGGGAGGCGTTGTTGCTTGGGGGGAGTTTGCCAAAAAGCGCGGTGACGACGGCATGGCCAGATAATAACCGCGTTTTGCCGACGACGGCGATTTCTGGGCCCGATGCTGTCACGCTTTACGATTGTCGACCGTTCCGGCCTCCGTATTCCGCCCGCCTGTCGGCCACACAGCCATACGGGGAAAACCGGAAAGCGTTCCTGGAACCACCACGACAACCGCCAGGAAAAACTTTACCCGCCAAACTTCAACCGCCCCAAACGATTGATCCCTTTCGGCCCGTAAATACCGCCACTATCCCTCCCGTGTGGGGCTAATGACCGTATACGCCAAGCCTGCATGAATCAACCGCCGTCGGCGCCGCTTGCTCGTGCCAGGCATCCCGAAGCGGAGCCGCGTGTACATGGGCCGGATTTTAGTTGCCAAAAAGGCGGCCATGTACGCTAGTCGGACGCGGTTCGGAGCACTTTACCCCTTGCCCGTTCGACTGTCAAACAACCGTCCTCATATCGCCGCTTACCAACGGCCCAGCGAATAATCCACGTCCAAGTTGCGGTAATCCCGTTCGTAATCGCGTTCCTTTGCCGCTTGGCGCCGGTCGAGATCATTCAGGGTTTTTTCGAGACGGAGGTATTCATCCGAGGCACGGTCATAATTCAGCATTCGGTGTTGCAGATTGGTCCGGTTCGCCTGGTATTGGTCCCATTCATCCATACGTTTCAGGTCCAGGCGGCTGCGGTCCGAAAGGTATTGGTCGTCGGCGTAGGTCTTTTCCGCCAAATCTGCGTCGGGAAGGCGGTAAAAAGGCGCATCGACCCTTTTCTGCCGCCATCCCCGCTGCATTTCCTGCACCAGTTTTTCCTGGTCTCCCAAACGATTCTTGAGCTGCTTGTCAAACTCTTGCCAACGCTCATTCAACTGCCGGTTCAATTCCTTCACCTGGTCGTTGAAAGACTCGGAATCGTCCAGACAATCTTTTTCCCGATGGTAATCCTTCTCGATAAAGGGCGACGGAGGGTGTAATTCGTCTTCCGCCAATGGCTTCAATGCTTCATGGTCCTCCGCCAACTCACTGTCCGCCACCGCGTCGACGCGGGCCGCTTCGCTTTGGGGATTGGCCGACATTTCCGGCGTGGTCTCCCCGGCGGGTACGCTCGGGAGAGGGGAATAAACCCAACGCGGAACATTCCGTATCACCTCCGACATCGGCGGAAATTCTTTGTCGTAACGCTCCAACTCTTTCTCCGCCGCGTCCATGGCGTCCTTCGCCTCGACCTCCGGGTCGTTGGAAAGCTCCTCGACCTTCAACTTGGGCCGGTTCTCCAGGGCCGAATAACCCGACTTGTCCGCCGGCGCGTAGGGATCCGGCGCGTTTTCCACCGCTATCCCGTATTCACCCGGCGTGGCATCGCCAATGATTTCATCTTCCATTTCAATGTCTTGTTTAACATCGGGGCTGACCGGCGGCGCAATTTCACCTTTGGCTATAACCCCCGGTTTTTGGTTGAGAGGCATTTCCGCCGCCGCTGCGGCGGGGTAACTGGCAAGCACGTAGATTGCGAAGGCCAAGAAAAGGTGGGGAGCAACATATATGCTCGTAAATTCCTGGTTTTGCGCCTGGAATTTACGAACTATGCCAAGAGTAAGCATAACACCTCCTCGCTAGGATTATGTAAACGTCACTCGTTATCAATCGTAATCTTCTTCCCTACTTACCAACTATCATTCGCGCAAAGTTTTCAGTCTCGAAAATCGGGGGATTTTTTGGATTTAGAGGTTTTACGAAAAAAATTGGCGTGAATTGCCCCTATTTTTCCTTAAAATATGGAGCACGCAATTTCATTTCCCGAAAATGAACTCAGATGATTTTTGACCGCAAATGATAGACAAGTATAAGAGTGTTTAACACTCCAGTTTATTTCATGTCGTTAATAAACAATGGGAGGATAGCGTATGTCACTCAGAAAAATGGCACTCGTGGCCGTCTTGGCGGTTTTGGCTTTGAGCGCGGGACAATTCCTTCGTGCCGGAGAGGAATTGAGAGGTGGTATGACCCTGGATGACTTCCGGCCAGGCGGCGACTGGGCGGAAAATACCATTGTCGACAAACCTTCACGCGCACCGGCCGAGGGCGAACAGGAAATGTCAAGACAAGCTTATATCGAAGAAATGCAGCCAGGCGGCGATTGGGCGCCCAATACCATCGTCGACCAACCCTCGGAGGCTCCGCCCGCCGGCTTGCACGAACTGACAAGAGAACAGTACCTTGATGAAATGCAGCCCGGTTATGATGGTGGGCCAAATAGCATTATGGATGATTGAGGCGGGCAGGTTTACGCGCATTCCGGTTTGAATTTCCCATCCCGCCTGAAAAAAAACAACCCCGCGGATGCTTTCCGCGGGGTTGGTCTTGCTCTTTTACGAGAAAAAATCTAAGCCTTGGCCTTCTTCGCTATCGCCGCTTCATCCAATTCCCGGCTCACCTGGACTATCTCGTTCTCCAGTTCAACGAAAAGATCCGTCAGGTACGGGTCGAAATGCTCGCCTTTTCCTTCCAAAATAATCTTCATCGCATCCTCATGGCTCATCGCCGGCTTGTAGCAACGCTGGTGGGTCAAGGCGTCATAAACATCCACCAAGGCCATGATTCTGGCCGGCAGGGGAATGTCGTAGAGGCTCTTACCCTTGGGGTAGCCCCGGCCGTTCCATTTTTCGTGATGGTAGAGGGCGATTTCCTTCCCCATATGGATGAAGGTATTGCCGGGATGCGACTTGTCCACATCGGCCAAAAGCGCATAGCCGGCCGAGGTGTGGTTTTTCATTTTTTCAAATTCCTCCGGCGTCAGTTTGCCCGGCTTCTGCAGGATCAAGTCCGATACCGTGACCTTCCCTATGTCATGCAGGGGTGAGGCGGTACGGATATTTTCCGCCAGATTCGGGTCGGGCGGGGTGGGTTCTTCCGGATTGGGTTTTTCGTGATATCTTTTCGCCAGAATGTAACAAATCTCCCTCACCCGCTCGATATGTTCGCCGGTATCCTCGTCCCGCGATTCCGCCAGTTTGCACATGGCAAAAATGGTCGACAACTGCGCCGCGGTGATCTGTTTGACCTGGTTGTTGACCCGCTCCTCCAATTTGGCGTTATGGTCCTCCAATTGGCGTTGCAGTTCCATTTCCCGGTCGTGAAATTTCTTCCGCTCGATGCAGGACGCCAGCCGGGCCCGGAGGATTTGCGCCCGAAACGGTTTTTGCATGTAGTCGGCGGCGCCTTTTTCAATGCAATAGACGATTTTATCCATGTCCGACAAGGCGGTGACGACAATCACCGGGACGTCGCGCATGCGTTGCGACTCCTGCATTTTTTCCAGGAGTTCTGGGCCGGACATCACGGGCATCATCAAGTCGAGGATGACGCAGTCAGGAAGATGTTTTTCCATATAGGCCAGGGCTTCGGCGCCGTTTTCCGCTTCCATCGCCTCATAGCCCAATTTTTTAACCTGATCCCGAATGAGACGGCGGATAATAGGCGAATCCTCCACTATCAGCACGGTGCCGGTAGTGGGGCCGACAGCCTGGGCAGGGGATTCGAGAACCGCTTCTACTGAAGACATATGCGCTCCCAGGAAAAAAGAATAAATCCATTCTCATTATCTGTCATATTATCATATCAAACCGGCATTTTCATTCAAATAATTTATCTCCTGCCGGGAAAAAACTGGACGCGAAGCTTGACATTTCATATTCCCTAAATAACGTAACGGTTTCCCGCACCGAAACTTCAACCGGGCTTTCGCCATTTATATGCCGATCTCGGGGGCGGGCGGTTGATGGGCTACAATTTTGTTTACCCGGAAGGATTAATGCATGTCAAGATTGGTCATGACCCAGGCACAGACTGTAGTGGTCAAGGTCGGCTCCAGCCTCCTAGCTTCGATTGCCGGCGGTTTGGATACCGCGTTTATCGCCCGCTTGGTCGGGCAAATCGCCGACATTTCCGACCAGGGCAGGCGGGTGGTTTTGGTCAGTTCCGGCGCCGTCGCGGCAGGCACGGCCGAGTTGGGCCTTTCGGCCCGGCCCAAGGAACTGTCGCTCATTCAAGCCGCCGCCGCCGTGGGGCAGGGGGCGCTAATGCAAATTTACCGCCAGTTGTTCGGTTGCTACCGTTTACGCGCCGCCCAGGTGCTCCTGACCCGGGACGGCCTCCACGACCGCCGCCGCTTCCTCCATGCCAGAAACGCCTTCCTGGCCCTCATGCAACAGGGCGCCATTCCCATCGTCAACGAGAACGACGTCGTCGCCGTCGAGGAACTCCGCCTGAAAATGGGCGACAACGATTCCCTGGCCGTATCCACGGCGCAATTGGTCGACGCCGACGCCGTAATTATCCTGTCCGATGTCGAGGGCCTCTATGACCGGCCGCCGTCGCAGCCGGGGGCGCAATTGATCAGCGAAGTCGCGGAAATTTCCGCCGAAGTCGCCGGCATGGCCGGCGGGTCCGAATCCGGCGTCGGCACCGGCGGCATGAGTTCAAAAGTGA
>JAVBTZ010000201.1:0-8008 GCA_031555915.1 Planctomycetota bacterium | reverse complement strand
GGGAACCGCCCCGCAAATCTAGCATGAATAACCAGTTGCGGTGACCTTCGTTCTTTGCCGCCAGCGCCGGAATTATTGTCTAACCCTATACTCATGCTACTTTTACGGAAGTGGTTCCCGTAAAAGTAGCGTTGTAGGATTCACCCTGATGCACCACCTTGACTTTTTTCGTAACCACGCCGCGAAAACGTGGCTACGAACCCTGTTTCCCCGCATTCCCCCCCACTCGGCGGCACGTTGCTTCACCGTGTGGGGCGAGGTGCAGTGATACAAGGGTACGGGGCTTGGTAACAAAGTTGCGAAAAGTTGCGATGCGCCCCCAATTCCATCGTTTTAACCATCAGTATTCCCGGTATTAAACACTTGACCAAAAATGCCTTTCACGGCTATGATATTAAGGGACTATCTATTTATTAGATAGTGGGCGGCTTGGGCGTTCACCTCTGGGCACCTCTAAAAATTTTCGAACTGCCCCTCTGGAGAGGGTATGGACCGAAGGGTTTGCATCCATGGCTTCGAAAAAAGAACATAAGCGTAAACAACATGCGAAAAGCGATAGCGTCGACGCTGCGAGCGCCGCCGTACCGCCGCGCCGTATCGGCCTGGAATTGAATTCCCTGGATTTGCTGGCGTTATACGGCACTTCCCGCGCCGCCGCCGCGTCCCCCCAAGCTAACGCCACCGCCGAGCCCCCGGCCAAGGAGGCGACCAACGCAGCCGAGCCGGAAGAAGCCGCCAGGCGGGAAAGCGCCACGGCGGGGAGAGGCGGGGGGGAAGAGGCGGGTTGGTTGCTTGAGGCGGAGGAGCGCCAGCGTCATATGGCCGCTGCGGTGCAGGCGAGTCATGCCGCCGAGAAGGAGTTGCGTATTCGTCAGGAAGTGGAAGCGGCGGAGCGGGCCAGGCAGGCCCGGCAGGCCGAGCGGGAACGAATAGTGGCGGAGGAGGAGGATTTCCGGCGGCGGCAGGCGGAAGCGGAGGCAATGGCGAAGCGGGCGGCGGAGGAAGCGGAGCGGGCCGAGACGGCGCGGAGATTGGCGCAGGAAGCAGAGGATAAGGCCCGCCGCGAGGCGGAAGAGGCCGAAAGAGCCAGACTGGCGGAAATTGCCCGGCAAAAGGCCGAGGAAGAAGAACGGCAGCGCCGGGAAGTCGAGGCGGTCGAAAAGGCCCGCCGCGAAGCGGAAGAGGCCGAAAGAGCCAGGCTGGCGGAAATTGCCCGGCAAAAGGCCGAGGAGGAGGACTTTAAAGGGCGTCAGGCGGAAGCGGAGGCAATGGCGAAGCGGGCGGCAGAAGAAGCGGAACGGGCCGAGACGGCGCGGAGATTGGCGCAGGAAATAGAGGATAAGCGCCGCCGCGAAGCCGAAGCGGCGGAAGCGGAACTAGCCCGGGAACAGGCGGAACATGAACGCCGCCGCAAGGCCGAAGCCATGGAATCGTCCCGCCGCCAAACCGAAGTCGCCCGCCTGGACGCGGAAGCCGAACGCCAATTCCGGCAAATTGAGGCGGAATTCAACAAAACCCCGGCTAGTTATACCTCTCAGGATGAAGACGCCGCAGTCGAAAGGGCGCAAAACCTCTCCCGCAAAAAAGCCCTCCTGCAAGGCGCGAACGACGCGCAGGCACGCCAACACGCCAGCGAGGCGGCCGACAAGGTGCGCCGGTTGGTTCGGAAGCTACGGAGTGAACAGGAACGTAATCTGGAGCTGGAGGTTAATGCCGACCCCAAGGTCGGACCAATGGAAAAACCCGAACTTGAAACAAGCAGCGTAAAACCGGCCGAGTTGCCCCAATCCCCCTTCCCCCAAGCCAAAACGGGAACAAAAACCATGGAAACCGTCGCCAGCGAACGCGCCCGAAAAATGGCCGAAGATGTCGAACACGCCAGAATGATGGCGGAAAAAGTCGAACAAGCCCGCCTCGAAGCGGAAGAGGCGGAGAAACGGCATAGGGCCTTGATGGAGGAGGAGCGCCTCTACAAGGAAAAGGCTGCCGCCGGCCGCGCCCTGCAAATGGCGGCGGAAACGGAGCAGGTCAGGAAAATGGCCGCTTCCGTCGACCAGGCCCGGCGCCTGAACGACGGCCTTCCCGCCGCTCCCCTGGAATTCGAAAATCCCTATTGGCAGCGGCAGCCGGAAATTTTCGATTCCCTTTCCGGCGCCCCCCGCGGTCAAATCGCCGCGTCACCCAGTTATGCCAAACCGGCGACGGAAGAAACGCTCCCCGTGACCCTGGCGGCAGGCGGAGGCGGAATGCCGGAACGTTCCTTTGTCCAAACCGGCGGTAATTTTACCCATTCGCACCACACCGCCATTCGCAGCAAAGCGGAAGAACAGCGGGAAGATCTCCTGCCCCCCGAGAAGCGGATGTACATTGTCATGGTCACCTCCGAAGTCGCCCCCTGCGCCAAGGTGGGCGGTCTCGGGGACGTCATACTGGGTCTCGGGCGGGAACTCATGAAGCGCGGCCACAGCGTCGAAGTTATTTGTCCGATGTATTCCTGCATGCGTTACGATCAAATCGAGGATTTGCACGAGGAATACAACGAACTCTGGTGTCCCCACTACGGCGAATGGCGGCCGGAGAAGGTGTTCCAGGGGAAAGTCGGCGGGATGCTGCCGGTTAATTTCATCACCTGCGGCAAATACACCGAGCGCGAGAACATCTACGGCTACGAGGACGATCTCCAGCGTTTCACCTATTTTTCCCGCGCCGCCATGGAATTCATGTACAAGACGAACCGCCGGCCGGAAATCATCCATTGCCATGACTGGGCGGTGGGTTTGGTCCCGGCCATACTCTGGGACATCTACGAAAAACTCGGCTGGAACAATTCCCGCTGCGTCTACACCATCCACAACAATGAATGCCAGGGCATGTGCGGCTGGCCGGACAAGCTCCTGTCCATGGTCGGCCTCGACGCCAAGACCTACATGCGTCCCGATCGGATGCAGGACGACAGCCACAAGAACTGCCTGAACATGATGAAGGGCGGGATTGTCTACTCGAACTTCGTCACCACGGTGAGTCCGACCTACGCCACGGAATTGAAGACGGTCGCCGGCGGCCACGGCCTCCAGACCACTTTCGTGAAGAACAGCGCCAAGCTGGGCGGCATTCTGAACGGCATCGACTACGACACCTGGAACCCGATGACCGACGCGAAAATTTCCGCCCGTTATTCGGGCGGGGACGACTTCTACGAAAAATACAAGAACAAGACGGCGCTCCGCGAATGGCTGGGTTTGTGGGATGCCTGGCGGCCGATAATTTCGGTGGTCACCCGCCTGACCGCGCAAAAAGGTCTGGACCTGATTAAACAGGCGATATTCACCAGCATCAAAAGCGAGGCCCAGTTTGTCCTCTTGGGGAGCGCGCCGGACCCGAAGATCAACAACGAGTTCCTGCGTCTCCAGAACGAACTCAAGGACAACCACGACGTCAATCTTTACATCGGTTATCACGAGGATCTTTCGCGGCTTATTTACGCCGGTTCCGACATGTTCCTGGTGCCGAGTCTTTACGAGCCGTGCGGTTTGACCCAGATGATTTCCCTCCGTTACGGCACGGTGCCGATTGTCAGGGAAACGGGCGGGCTGGTGGACACGGTGTTCGACCTGGACAATTCCGGCAAGGGTCTCAGCGAAGCGAACGGCTTCACCTTCCGGGATCCCTCCACCATCAGCCTGAATTACGGTTTGACCCGGGCCATCCGCCTGTGGTACGAGAATCCGGAAGCGTTCAACCGGCTGGCGCGTAACGGCATGCGTTACGATTATTCCTGGCGCAATCCCGCCGTGCATTACGAGAACATTTACAATTACATCAGGGCCTGAGCGGGATGCGTGCATGGACAAAGCAAACCCGGTAAACTACACGATTGAAGATTTGTTGCGGGCGTTGGCCGCCAACAAGGGGTCGGATCTGCACATCACGGCGGGGTCGCCGCCGCGGATTCGGATTAACGGGGCGCTTAGGCCCCTTAATCTGCCGATGCTGACCCCGGAGGCGTCGCAGGAGGTCATATACTCCATTTTGAAGCCGGACCAGATCGCCCGTTTCGAGCGGGAGAAGGAGTTGGATACGGCGTTTGGTTTGTCCGGGGTGGGGCGTTTCCGGGTGAACGTGTTTTACCAGCGTTCGGCGGTGGGGGCGACGTTACGGACGATTCCCTACGAGATAGCGTCGTTTGAGCAGTTGGGTTTGCCGGAGACCATTTTCAAGCAGTTGTGTTCCCTTCCCAAGGGTCTGATTTTGGTGACCGGGGCGACCGGCTCGGGCAAGTCGACCACCTTGGCGGCGATGGTGGATTACATTAACCGTAACGACGACGGCCACATCGTGACGATCGAGGATCCGATTGAATTTTTGCATCGGAACAAGCGCTGCCTGGTGAACCAGCGCGAAGTTGGGCCGGACACTTCATCCTTTGCCCAGGCGTTGAAGCACGTCTTGCGTCAGGATCCGGACACGGTCCTGATTGGCGAAATGCGCGACATGGAGACGGTGCAACTGGGTTTGGAGTTGTCCGAGACCGGCCACCTGACCTTGGCCAGTTTACACACGTCGGACGCCGTGCAGACCATCAACCGCATCATCGACATATTTCCGCATGGTCAGCAGGCGCAGATTCGGACCCAGTTGTCGTTCGTTTTGGAGGGGATTATTTCGCAGCAGCTCCTCAAGTTGTCGAGCGGCCAGGGTCGTTGTGTGGCGTTGGAGGTCTTGATAGCGACCCATGCCATTCGGGCCAACATCAGGGACGACAAGATTCACCAGATATATTCGTCGATTCAGACGGGCGGCCAGATGGGTATGGTGACAATGAACACCTCGTTGGTGGAATTGGTGATGCAGGGGAAGATAACGTCGGAGGCGGCCTTGGCGGCGACGACGCGGGTGGATGAGTTGGCGGAGCTGTTGGAGATGGCGAAGATGGAGTCGCGCGGTGCGGGCAGCGGCAAGAAGGGGTTCAAAGTATGGTGAGGCGGGAAGTGCAAAACTTCAGTTATACCACGAACGCCACCGCCCCATACCCCACCAAATGCTCCGCCACCCCTTGCGGCATTTGCTCGTAACTGGTGGTGTAACCCAGCATGCGGCCTTTGCGAATTCCCCGTTCCCCTGCCCAACCCGCCGCTGCCGCCGCCGCACCGGCGCCGCAAGCGCTGGAGTCCTGTTCCGCCACCGTGACGATGTCATCCTGTTTCATGTTTAGCAAAGCTTGCAAAAACCGGTTGTCGTTCCGGTGCGTCCATTCCACCGCCGCCGGTCCCGCCCCCACGGGGAATACGCCAAACACCTTGCCGTAATGGGTCAAATCGGTCGACGCCACCGCAACCGTCACGCCGGAAAACCGCCCGGCAATCTGCGCCGCCAGCCCGCCGATTTCCCAGGCGTTGTCGAAGAATCCCATCGCCACCGGCACCATTTTCGCCTCGGGAAACCAGCCTTTGATGAACGGGGTCTGGAGTTCGATGGCGTTATCGTCCAGGTGCGGGGCGGGATTCGCCTCCCCCACCCCTTCCCCGCAGAAAGCGGCGGCCAGGTCTTCGTCAATGGCGATTTCCCCCAAGGGCGTTTCCCAAGCCCCCCTGCTCCAAATCGCCGGATGCCTAAGCCGCATGCGGTGACAAGCGCCGAAGACCACGAACCGGTCGACCTTGGGGCAGCTCCGCCTGACATAGTCAAAAGCGACCGCCGCCAAGGACCCGGAGAAAAACAGCCCGGCATGGGGCACGACCACGGCGGCGGGGAGTCCGCCAAGGTCGGCGTAGTTTTCGCCGAATTGCCGCCGGCCCTTTTCCAAACAGGCGTCAATTTCCTGACGCAGGTCTTCCGCCTTCCCCGGGTACCAGCTATCGGCTTTGCTGGCGCGTCGTATGGTCTGCATGATTGGCCTCGCGGTCGGTTGCCGTAACTCTACTACGCGACTGTTGTGGGAACCGCCTCCACAACAGTCGTGTGATCAGAAGGTTGCATGGTAAAGGGAATTGCGAGTGGTTTTTCGCCACCGCCCCTTGAGTCGCCGCTAACCCTAACTTCATGCGGCATTTGCGGATGCGGTTCCCGCAAATGTCGCGTTGTAGAGGTAATACAAAAAAGGCGCCGCCAAGCAGAGTAGCCCGGGACGCCTTTCCATTTTCGTAATAATAACAGCGTCGTCCGACTTATTTCGCTTTCGGCTGCTGCGGCTGCTGCGTGGCTTGTTGCGCCTGCTGGCGCTTCTGGAAGGCCTGCACCCAAGCCTGCGCGTCGGCTTCGACTTTTTTGACCTGATCTTCGGACATCAAGCCTTTCACTTTTTCCATCGCCGCATTGAGGGGCTGGGCCGGATAGCCGGCCAAACGGGCCAAAGCATACCACTTCAACTCCTGCGACGGGTCCGCCGGCCGGCCCAGGCCGTCACGGTAAAAGACCGCCAGATTCTTCATCGCTTCGCCGTTGCCCATTTCCGCCGAGCGGGTGAACCAGTCGAAAGCCTTGTTGAGATCTTTCGGTTGGCCGTAATTTCCTTCGAACGCAATCACCCCCAAATCGTTGGCGGCTCCGGCGTGACCGGCCGCTGCGGCGCGGCCAAGCAACTCCACGCCCCAGGGTTCGTTTTTCGCCGTTCCGGTGCCGCTGAAGTAAAGTGAAGCCAGCTTGTACAGTCCCTGCGGCAAGCCGAGTTCGGCCGCCTTCTCGAAATTATTGAAAGCTTCGGTTGGATTCCCCGTTGTCCCCATGCCGATTTCATAGCAAACGCCCAGGTTGTAATAACCTTCGGGCAGGTTCGCCGCTGCCGCCTTCCGGTACCATTCCAGCGCTTTGACGAAAGAGCGTGGGGTGCCGATGCCGCGTTCATACATGGTCCCCAGGGTCAGCATGGCGCCGGAGTTGCCCTTTTCCGCTTCGCCCGCCATCAGGGTGAACGCTTCGAGGGGACTAATAACCTGTTGCTGCCGCTGTTGCTGGGGGGCGTCTACGGTGTCTCCCGCCCTTACGCTACCGGCAACCGCCAAAACCAAAGCCACCACGGCCACAGCCGCGAACGAGAGATTGCTAATCCTATCCATGTCCGTTAAACCTTTGCAAAGAATCTTGAGAAATTTACGTTCGGAGAAAACTCCCAACCGGAAAAATAATTATGCACAACCTGGAAATACTGGCAATGAAAAATACAACTGGCGGCGGATAATTTTGTCAGACTCGCCTTCAGGCCCAGCTACCCCAAAGCTTCCATTGCCTCCTGCAAGGTCATCCTCTCTTCGTACAACGCCTTGCCGACAATAATTCCGAATAACGGCAAATCCCGCAGTGCCATGATGTCCGCCCGGGCGGTAACCCCGCCGCTGGCGATAATCGGGACGTCGGTGGCCTGACAGGCGGCCTGCATGGCCGCGACGTTCACGCCCTGCATGGCGCCGTCCCGGGAGATGTCCGTGTAGATTATCGCCCCGACTCCCGACCCGGACAGTTCGGCCAGGAAGGTTTTCGCTTCGACGTTACTGGTTTCCGTCCACCCCTTGACCGCGACATAACCGTCTCTCGCGTCCACGCCGACATTGATTTTTCCGGGGAAATCCCTGATGAGCCGGTGCAAGAAGTCCCGGGATTCCAGCGCTTTCGTTCCCACAATGACCCTGGCCGCGCCCATGTCCACCAGCCGCCGGGCCTTTGCGCTATCCCGAACGCCCCCCCCCACTTCGACCGGGATGCGCAGGGCCTTGATGATTTCCTCGATATGTTTTTCGTTTTCGCTGACTCCGTCGAACGCGCCGTCCAGGTCGACGACGTGCAGGTAAGTCGCGCCTGCGTCGGCCCAACGCCGGGCCATATCCGCGGGCGAGGCGGAGTAGACCGTCTCCCGGTTTTTCTCCCCCTGATAAAGCCGCACTGCTTTGCCGTTCTTGATGTCGACGGCCGGAATAATATGCATAACCGCGTCTCCGTAAAAAAAATGGTCACAATGAGCCGGGCAGAATCAAGTTGCTTAGTTTTATTTAACCACAGAGACACAAAGGACACAGAG
>JAVBTZ010000179.1:0-13367 GCA_031555915.1 Planctomycetota bacterium | reverse complement strand
CCGGAATCCAGGGGGCCGGACCATTGCTATGAAGCGGTGACGGTCGAGTTTGCATGCCGTCAAGGTTTTGCCCCCTGGATTCCGGCTAAACCGCCCGTTAGGGATGCAGCAGCCGTTTAAGACGCCGGAATGACGTGCGGGAGGGGATAGCGTAACAGGGCACGGGGGAATGTTTTGCCCTTATTTCAGCGCCATTCGACCCTGCCCCCAAAATTTACCGCCACCCATGAATGTCGCCACGGAGATGACATGCCCAAGCTCTTCGGAAAAGACTTCAGCCGAAAAGAAATCCTTCGCCACGTGGGAAACCTCAACCAAATCGCCGGCATCCGCGAATACACCCACTCCTCCGGCCGCGCCAACCATACCCGCGCCATCGAAATAAACACCGGCCTCATCCAATTCGAAATCCTGGCCGACCGCTGCCTCGACGTCAGCCGCGCCACTTATCTGGGCATCCCCTTCGGCTACTTCTCCAAATCCGGCATTCGCCACCCGGCATTCTTCAACAAGACCGACCCCACCGGCTTCCAGGACAACTTCTACGCCGGCACCCTCACCACCTGCGGCCTCCTTAACATCGGCCCCGCCTCGCACTACGCCGGCCGCGATCACCAACCCCACGGCATCGCCGCCAACCTCCCGGCCGAAAAAATCTCCGTCAGGGAAACGTGGGACGGGGACGATCTGGTTTTCTCCGTCGAAGGCGAAATCCACCACAGCGCCTTTTACCGCGAGGATCTCGTCATCCATCGCCGGATCGAAGCGCGCCTCGGTGAATCCTTCTTCAGCCTCCACGACACGGTGGAAAACCTCGACTTCGCCCCCTCCCCCTGTCTTCTCCTTTACCATGCCCAGTTCGGCTTCCCCTTCCTCTCGGAAAAGACCCGGCTCGTCACCTCGCCGGTGGAGAAATCCATCGTCCGCCCCGGCGTGCCGGAAGAGGAACTGGCGCGCCACGCCAGCTTCGGCCCGCCGGTCGACGGCCAGGTCGAATATTGCTTCTACCACACCTTCAAGGCCAATGCCGAAGGCTATGCCGGCGCCGCCCTGTTCAATCCTGACTTGGGGCAGGACGGCCTCGGGGCGTTCGTGAAATTCGACACCAGGACGCTTCCCCAGATGGTGCAATGGAAAATGCTCCGCTCGCGGGAGTACGTCTGCGGGCTGGAACCCGCCTCGGCAAACCTGGACCGGAGGACGCCGGAAGAACTGGCCGCGGCCAGCCTGGCCCCGTTGGCGAAACGTGAATTCAATTTGCAGATTGGCGTGCTGCCGGGCGAGGAAACGCTGAAGAAGCATTTGTCGTGACGGGCGCATCGCAACTAATGTTGCCCCCTTGTCGCAATGCCCCGTGCCAACCCCTACACGCTAAAAAAAGGACCCAGCGCATGGACCAAATCCCCATCGTGCAAATGGAGCACATCAACAAGTCCTTCCCCGGGGTAAAAGCCCTCGACGACGTCTCCTTCGAACTCCGCTCCGGCGAGGTCATGGCCCTACTCGGCGAAAACGGGGCCGGCAAATCCACCCTCATGAAAATCCTCGACGGCGTCTACACCCGGGACTCGGGTTCAGTCAAGATCTTCGGCCAGGACATCGGCGAAATGTCCCCGAAAATCGCCCAGTCCCTCGGCGTCGCCATGATTCACCAGGAACTCAACATGTGCACCCAGCTCTCGGTCGCGGAAAACATCTTCCTCGGCCGCGAGATCGTCTCCGGCGGCATCCTCTCCGAACGCGAAATGCGCCGCCAGTCCCGCGAAGTCCTCCGGCGCCTCAACATGGACCTCGACCCCAACACCATCGTCGGCTCCATGCCCGTCTCCAAACAGCAGATGGTCGAAATCGCCAAAGCCCTCTCCGCCAACGCCCGCATCCTCATCATGGACGAACCCACCTCCGCCCTGACCGCCAAGGAAATCGAGGATCTGTTCGCGATAATCCAAAAGCTTCGTTCCGAAGGCTGCGGCATCGTCTACATCTCCCACCGCCTCGAAGAACTCCAGCACATCGTCGACCGGGTGACCATCATGCGGGACGGCAAATTCATCACCCGCACCCGCTTCGCCGACACCGACATGGACGCGATCATCGCCAACATGGTCGGCCGCGAAATCAAGGAAAAATTCCCCCACAGCGAAACGCCCCGCGGCAAAAAAATCTTCGAAGTCAAAAACCTCAACGCCGGACGCATGGTCCGCAACATCAACCTCGAACTCTACGCCGGCGAAATCGTCGGCCTGGCGGGTCTCATGGGCGCCGGCCGCACCGAAATCACCCGGGCCATTTTCGGCGTCGACCCGAAGGAATCCGGCGAAATCCTCCTGGAAGGAAAAACCGTCCACATCCGCAACCCCAACGACGCCATCCGGGCCGGCATCGTCCTGGCCCCCGAAGACCGCAAAAAGGACGGCCTCTGCACCAAACTTTCCATCCGCGAAAACATCTCCCTCCCCAACCTCGACCTCCTCTGCGGCCCGGCCGGCTTCGTCTACCCCGGCCGCGAAAGGGAAATGGTGGCGCGGACGGTGCGGAACCTGACCGTGAAATTGTCCAGCCCCGAGACGGACGCCGGAAACCTCTCCGGCGGCAACCAGCAAAAAGTGGTGGTGGGAAAATGGCTCGCCCGCGACAGCAGGGTCGTCATCTTCGACGAACCCACCCGCGGCATCGACGTCGCCGCCAAAGTCGAAATCTACCACCTCATGAACGATCTGAAAAAACGCGGCATCGGCGTGATGTTCGTATCGTCGGAAATGCCCGAAGTACTCGGCATGGCCGACCGCATCGTCGTCGTCTGCGACGGCCGCGTCACCGGCGAATTCGCGGCCCGCGAAGCCACCCAGGAAAAAATCCTGGAAGCGGCCATGCGCTTTGAAAACAAATCGGAGAGGAGAGCGGTGTGAACCCCATCAAGAGACTGTTCCACATTCGCGGCATCGGACAGGTCGCCACCGTGACGATCGGCCTAATCATCCTGTGCGCCGTGTTCAGCTACCTGAACCCGTTGTTCATGTCCGAACGCAACCTCCAGAACCTGTCCCGGCAAATCGTCCCCATCCTCCTGGTCGGCATCAGCCAATCCTACGTCCTCATCACCGGAAACATCGACCTCTCCATCGGTTCCGTCGTCGGCATGTCCACCATGATCTCCGCCACCCTCATGACCAAACACTACGACCCCTGGCTCGCCTCCCTCATCACCCTGGCCTGCTGCCTGGTCGTCGGCTTCCTGAACGGCACCCTGGTCGCCCGCTGCAAACTCCCCCCCTTCATCGCCACCCTTGGCACCATGACGATCGCCCGCGGCATCGCCCAAATCGCCAACAACAATTACAACACCGACTTCATCGGCAAAACCGCGGAGACCTTCCAGGACTTCTTCTATTACGGCAAAAGATTCGCCTTCGGCAACTTCAGCGGCATCTACTCCCCGGTCCTCATCGCCCTGGTCCTCTGGCTGATTTTCAATTTCCTCCTCTCCTGGACCCGCACCGGACGCCACATCTACGCCGTCGGCTCGAACATCGAAGCCAGCCGCCTCTCCGGCGTCAACGTCGCCGGCACCGTCACCACCGCCTATCTGGTCTCCTCCTTCTGCGCCTGCGTCGTCGGCCTCATCACCACCGCCGCCAGCGGCAACGGCGCCATGGACGCCGGAATCATGTACGAATTGTACGCCGTCGCCGCCTCGGTAATCGGCGGCGTCTCCACCCTCGGCGGCCAGGGAATACTACTCGGCACCGTCGTCGGCGCCGCCATCTGGGGCGTCCTGCAAAACGGCCTCCAATTCGCCGGCGCACCCGTAGCCATCC
This sequence comes from Planctomycetota bacterium, assembly GCA_031555915.1. Lineage (GTDB taxonomy): Bacteria > Planctomycetota > SZUA-567 > SZUA-567 > SZUA-567 > JAJBSZ01. Next base: position 9,549 of record JAVBTZ010000179.1, on the reverse strand, counting down.
GCAACATCGTCATCGGCGCCATCGTCGTCGTCTCGGTCCTCATGGACGTCGTCATCAGATCCGGAAGATTCAAAAAGTGAGCATCGTTCGTTTCGGTGAGCGGTTTTCTTTCATGGAAAAAAAAGGAGAGTGGAACATGAAACGCATTATGACTGCCGTGGTATGCTGCACCCTGGCCTTCGTCCTGGCCGCCGGCCTCGCCGCCGCCGGCGAAAAGAAACGCGTCTTTCTCATCACCATGGACATGATGGACCAGCACTGGGCCAACGTCGACAAAGGGGCGAAAGAAGCCAACAACTCCCTCGGAAACGCCATCAACTACACCTGGATGGCCCCCGACACCAAGGACGACAACAAGCAAATCGAAGTCATCAACAACACCGTCGCCGCCGGCGCCGACGCCATCCTCCTCGCCGCCAACGGCCCCGACGCCGTCACCTCCGCCCTCCGCGAAGCCGCCTCCGCCGGGGTAAAAATCATCTACGTCGACTCCCCCGCCAACTTCCCCGCCGTTTGCACCATCGCCACCGACAATAAACAAGCCGGACACACCGCCGGCCTCGAACTAGTGAAGGCCCTGAAGGCCAAAAACATCGCCTCCGGCAAAATCGGCATCGTCAACGTCAACGCCGCCACCGCCTCCACCGTCGCCCGCGAAGCCGGCTTCCGCGAAGCCCTCGCCGGCTCCGGCTACGACATCCTCGCCACCCAGTACGGCGAAGGCGACGCCGCCAAGTCCCGCGACATCGCCGCCAACTACATTATCCAGGGCTGCGTCGGCATCTTCGGCTGCAACGAAGGCGCCACCGTCGGCACCGGCAACGCCATCAAGGAAGACGGCAACAAGGTCATCGGCGTCGGCTTCGACAACTCCGACACCATCCGCAACCTCATCCGCGACGGCTCCCTCCTCTGCGCCATGGTCCAGAACCCCGACAAAATGGGCTACATGGGCCTCATGGCCGCCAACGAAGCCCTCTCCGCCGGCTACAAAGGGCCCAAGCTCGTCGACACCGGCGTCACCGTCATGACGAAAGACAAACTGTAATCCCCAGGCGCCCCCAGTAAAAAAACCACCGTTCACGCCGGAGGCCTTTATCTAAAGGTCTCCGGCGTTTTTTTTTGTTCCCAAGGTTGTTGCCCTGCGGTCCCGGTAGCGACGTGCCAATCGTCCCCGCCCGTTTCAACTGTCACCAGAAAGTATTATCGGATCCTGGCATTCCCCGGCAACGTAGCCATATAAATGGGTGTTTTATGAGGCGTTTATAATAGGGGCGGCGCGGCAAATTTTCACTTAACTTGAACATTCCAGGAGTATTACGGCACATGCCGCGCCTGCAATTTTAGCGGAAAATATATTAACGGCTAAAAAAGCACTATCAGTGTAGAATTAGGCTTATTGTTGTTGAATGTCGGCCATTACCATTTATAATAGGTTAATCATTTTAGCGAAATTAGCCGAGGTATTACCATAAACTATATGGATTCGGGGGTTAACCCTGTATTCCATAGGTGGTTATGTATAATTTTCCGGCGCTCCGCCGTCAATTTCGACGCTGCGTCAGTATTCACGATAAAGGTGTATAAATCATGCATACTCAAATATATCCGTTTATGAAAGAAGTTGATTTAACTCACCGGGGAAATCTGGTCAGCAAGCCCCTGGCGTTCGAACCCCGTCGATTTTCGAACGCCGGCTTGATAGCAAGGACAAAGCATGCGATTGTCTTCAATTACCACGCGTTTTGCTTGGGGGATGTTGCTATTGGTATTGATCCTGGCTTGGGTGGTGCCGAAGGGAAAGGCGCCGGCGGCGGACAGGGCGCCAGGCGGCGGCAACGCCCCGCCCGGGCCGGTTATGGTCAACCCGACCGGCGGGACCGCCCCTCCCAACGGGACGGAGATGTCCGAGGCGGAACTGCGGGAAATCCTCGCCGCCTCGCCCAAAGAGAGGGAAGCGCTGGAACAGCTGGCATTTCTACTCCTGAAAAGGGGGGACGTCCCGGCCGCCGCAGCCGCCTACTCGCGGCTCCTGCATTTGGCGGCGGACGATAGCGGAGTCGCTTTACGCTACGCCATGGCCAAATGGCATTTGCGGCAGGAATACGAAGCGCAGGCGACCTTGATTGCGGCAACGCAAAACCCCGAGTCCCCCCCAGAAGTTGCCGCCTGGGCCAAAGAAGTTCTCCAGGAAATCTACCGCGACGACGGTTTGTTGAAAATGCTGCAAAAGGAAGGGCCGGAAAAGTTACCCGCCCAGGCGATGGAGGAAATCGCCGCCCTTTGGCAAAACCTCCTTCAGTCCAACGTTCTCCTCGGCTCGGCCGATGCCTCGAATAAGCTGCAATTGGAAGCCGGCAAGTTTTTCGGCGACCATCCCGCCAGTTCCTTCTTGTCCCTCTGGCGGGGCTTTCGGGGCATCGGCCGTGGCGACCTCAGGACGGCCCGGTCTGAATTAAGGGAAGCTCTCCAGTCGGCGTCGGACGACTATACCAGGTTCAATGCCCGGGCGGGGATTAAACTCCTCGACGGCCTGGAAACCGGAGATCCCTTCCAGCAGCTCCTGAACATTCCCCCCCAGGTGGTCGAGGGCATGCCCCCGGCCCAGCGGGGACTGGCGCTGGAAACGGGTCCCGGTTTCGAGTACCTGCTGGCGCGGCTGGAGTATTTGGTACTGGTCCGGGAATTTCCCGAAGGGGCGGCTTTACTTGACCAGTTCCACCCTTATGTGATGAATCCGACCGAAAAGGGGAAATACCTCAACGACCTGGGCGATTTCTGGTGGGCGCAGGGGGAGTTCGACCGCGCCGCCCAGTCCTTCGCCGCCGTCCAGGCGGTTTCTTCCGAACCGGCGACCCTGTCCAAGGCCCAATTGCGCTGGGCGCAGTATGCCGACCGAAACGGCGAACGGGACAAGGCGGTCCAATACGCCAAACGCGCCGCCGCCACCGCACCCGGTCTACCCGAACGGCAGCGCGAAGTCGGCGATTTCCTCCTCGACCTGGGATTGAAGGACGAGGGCGTAGCCTATTATGCCCAAGCCGCCGGCGTTGCCGCGACTCCCAAGGAAGCGGCCGCGTCCTATCGCGAACTGATGAACCTGCAGCAGCGTCTCGGCGACCAGGCCGGTTATCTGGCCGCCGCCGACCAATACGCCGAGGCGATGCGGAAAGCCGAAGCCTGGGCCAGCGCCAACGAGCAGGGGATAGGCTGGTATTACGAGGGCGAGGTCCTCGCCGCCGCCGGCGAGGGGGAACCGGCGTTCCAGGCCTACGGTAGGGCGGCGGAACTCCTGACCGACCAGCCGATGCTGGCGGACGCCTACTGGAAAATGGCCGAATATTCGGCCAAACGCGGCGACAAGGAACAGGCGGCGCGCTTGGCCGCACAGTCGGCCGATGCGGCCGACGCGGAGTGGGTTTACCGCCGGACCGGCGATTTCCTTTTCAATCTGGGTCTTGCGGAGCAGGCGTCCGATTACTACGGCCGCGCGGCCAAAATGACCCAACCCGACGACGACCTGACCGCCAACGCCATTCTGGCCGATGCCTACAGCGCCCGGGGCGACCAGGCGCAGTTCTTGAGCTATGCCGGCCGGTATGTGGCGGGGGTTGGTAGGAAGGCGTCCGAGGCGACCGCCGCCGAACAGGGCCTGGCCGCCTATTACCAGGGGAAGATTCTCGCCGCCAGTGGCTCCAACGAGGGGGCGTACCGCTCCTACGAACGGGCCGCCGGGCTCCTCACCGATCCGGTCAAGCTTTCCGACGCCTACATGCTGATGGCCATGCACAAGGCGGAGCAGGGCGAGAGTGAACAGGCCGCCGGCTTGGCCGGGAAGTCCTTGGCGGCGACGCCGGAGGCGGAATGGCGGCTTTATCAAGTCGCGGGTTTCTATGAACGGGTCGGCCAGCCGAACCGGGCGCTGGCTTTGTTGCAGGAGCACCTGGCCCGGGCCGAATCGCCGAAACGCCGGGCCGAAGCCCTGCGGCAATTGGCGGAATTGTCCAGGCGTCTTGACGACGCCAAGCAATACCTGCGTTACGCCAAGCAGTACCGGGACACGGTTGCTTCCCCCGGTTTCAATCCCACCCCCAATGAGGAAGGGCTGGCCTGGTATTACCAGGGCGAAATCCTTTCCGCCGCCGACGACCCCGAACCGGCCCACCAGGCCTACACCCGGGCGGCGCAACTCCTGACCGATCCGACGCTCCTTTCCGACACCTACTGGAAGCTGGCGGAATACGCCGAAAAGCGCAGCGACAAGGAACTGGCGGCCGAATACGCCGTCCGGTCCCTGACGGCGACGCCGAACGTGGATTGGAAGGTTTACCAAGTCGCCGGTTTCTACGAGCGGATCGGCATGCCGGAGCGGGCGGTCGTTTTGCTGGAGGGGCATCTGAAGCTGGTTGATACCCCGAAACGCCGGGCCGAGGCCATTCGCCAACTGGCGGAATTGCACAAGCGGCTCGACCACCCGAAAGAATACCTGCGTTACGCCAAGATGTACCGGGACCTGATTTTTTCCTCCGGCTTCAAACCCACCGCCAACGAGCGGGGTTTGGGCTGGTATTACGACGGCGAAGTCCTGGCGGCCGCCGGCGAGGAGGAACAGGCCGCCGCCGCCTACGCCAAGGCGGCGGAACAGCTCAGGGACGGGGCGCCCCTTGCCGACGCCTACTGGAAGCTGGCCGAACAGGCGGAAGAGCGGGGCGACCGGGTCCAGGCGGCGGAGCATGCCCGGAAGTCGCTGGCGGCGGCGCCGGACGCGGATTGGAAGGTCTATCAAGTCGCCGGCTTCTACGACCGGGTCGAAATGCCGGAGCGTTCCCTGGCCTTGTTGAACGAGCATCTGCGGCAGGCCGACACCCCGAAACGCCGGGCCGAGACCCTGCGGCAACTGGCGGAATGGCACAAGCGTCTCGAGCGCCAGGGCGAGTATCTCCGCCATGCCAAGCTGTACCGGGACACGGTCGGTGCGACCGGCTTCAAACCCACCCCCAACGAGGAAGGTCTGGCCTGGTATTACCACGGCGAAATCCTCGCCGCCGCCGGGGAGGAGGAACAGGCTTACCAAGCCTACGCCCGGGCGACGCAGCTTCTGACCGACCGGGCCGTTCTCTCCGACGCTTATTGGAAAATGGCCGAATACGCCGAAAAACGCGGCGACAAAACCCTGGCGGCGGATTATGCCCGGATGTCCCTGGCGGTGTTGCCGGAGGCGGAATGGAAGGTTTACCAGGTCGCCGGTTTCTATGAGCGCCTGGAAATGCCGGAGCAGTCCCTGGCCTTGTTGCACGATCAGCTGAACTTCGCCGGCACTCCGAAACGCCGGGCCGAAGCCCTGCGGCAATTGGCCGAATTCCACCGGCGTCTCGATAATACGAACGAATACCTGCGTTACGCCGGGATGTACCGGGACACGGTCCGCACCGACGATTTCAAACCCACCGCCAACGAGGAAGGACTGGCCTGGTATTACGACGGCGAAGTCCAAGCCGCCGCCGGCAACGATGAACCGGCGTTCCATGCTTACAACAAAGCGACGGAACTTCTTACCGACAACACCATTCTCTCGGACGCCTACTGGAAAATGGCCGAACTGGCGGAAAAACGCGGCGACTTGGCCCTGGCGGCGGAGTATGCCCGTAAATCCCTGGCGGCACTCCCAGACGCGGATTGGAAGCTTTTACAAATCGCCGGCTTCTATGAACGCCTGGAAATGCCGGAACAGGCGGCCGCCTTGTTGCATGACCACCTGAACCGGGCCGACACCCCGAAACGCCGGGCCGAAGCCTTGCGGCTCCTGGCGGAGTTCCACAAGCGTCTCGACCGCACCGGGGAATACCTGCGTTACGCCGGCAGGTACCGGGACACGGTCCAGTCCGGCGAATTCGAACCCACTCCCAATGAACGGGGGCTGGCCTGGTTTTACCACGGCGAAATCCTCACCGACGCCAAGGACCATCTCCAGGCCTATCAGGCTTATCTCACGGCGTCGCAGCTCCTGACCGACCATACGTTACGGTCGGACGCCTATCTGCAATTGGCGGAAAACGCGGAGAAACGCGGCGACCGGCCGCAGGCGGCCGAGTTTGCCAGGCTGTCCCTGGCGGCCCTGCCGGACGCGGACTGGCGGGCATTCCAGGTCGCCGCCTTCTACGCGCGGATTGGTCTCCCGGCGGAGGCGGTTGCCCTGTTGCAGGATCGGGTGGACAGGGCGGACACGCTGAAACGCCAAGCCGCCGCCACCCGCGAACTGGCGGAAATGTTCCGCCGCCTCGCCCGGGTCGACGAATACCATTGTTCCGCCAAGCGCTACCGCGAGCTGGTGATTACGCCCGGCTTCGACCCAACTCCCAATGAGGAGGGGATCAGCTGGTACTATTGCGGCGAAGTCATGTCCGCCTGCGAAGACGAGGCCGGTGGTTATTGCGCCTACGAGAAGGCGACGCAACTCGTCACCGACAGCGGCGTGCACTCGGACGCCCTCCTGAAGATGGCGAACTACATCCAGAAGCTCGCGAACATCGAGCAGGCGGTGTGTCTGGCCGAAGAATCGGCGGCGGTGGGGAACGCCGACTGGTCCTACCGCCGGACCGGCGATTTCCTCTTCAAACTGGACCTGCCCGCCAGGGCTTTCGACTATTATGTGAAATCGGTCCAAATGGCCGATCCCGACGACCACGCCAGCGCCTACTCCCTCATGGCCGACGCCTATTTCGGCCGGGGCGATTTCATCCCCTTCACGAACTGCGCCAGCCGCTACGTCGAGGCCGTGGCGGAAAAGGGCGCCGCCGCGACCGCCCAGGAACTGGGGCTCCAGGCTTACTACCAGGGCCGGATTCAGGCCGAAAACGACGACCCGGCGGGAGCGTACCGGTTCTACCAAAGGGCGGTGGAGTGCCTCACCGACCTGGGCCGGCTGTCCGAAGTCTATACCCTGATGGCCGAATACCAGGCCAAACAGGGGAATAAGGAACTGGCCTTCAACTTGGCCGAGATCGCCGCCCTCCGTCTCCCCGACGCCTTGGGCTACCGCCGGGCCGCCGCCTTTTACTTCGCCCAGAACGCCCACAAGAAAGCCTTCGACTACTTCGACTGCGCCGCCAAAAGCACCAATCCCGACGACTGCTGGACCGCCTACTCGAACCTGGCCGACTCCTACGCCGGCCGCGGCGACACGCCCCGGTCTCTCCAGTGCGCGGCCCGGTTCGTCAAAATAATCGAGGCCAAGGGGGAAAAAGCCACCAGGGGGGAACTGGGTCTTCGGGCTTATTACATGGGGAAAATCATCCATGAAACGGGGGATTACGACGTGGCGTTCAAGTGGTACGAAACGTCAACCCATTTGTTGACCGATGCCCCGAAGCTCGCCGACGCTTTTCTCCTGATGGCCGGCTACAAGGCCGAGGTGGAGGAAATTCCCCTGGCCTGCGAATATGCGGAAAAAGGCTTCATGGTCTTCCCCGACGACATCGGCAATATCATTCGCGTCGCCGGTTTCTACGTGGATCATGAAATGCCGCTGGACGGCATCAGGCATTACGAGACCTTCCTCGCCCGCACGCATTACGTCAAACGCGTCACCGAGGCCTACCGGTTCCTGGCGGAAATCTACCGGCGCATCGAAAACTACGGCATGTTCATCCACTATTGCCGGCTCTACGCCGAAACCATGCCCGGCCCCAATTACAAGCCCACCCGCGACGAAACCGGGCACCGCCACTTCTACCAGGCCGAAGTCGACGCCAAGGAAAACCGGCACGACCAGGCCTATCGGAACTATGTGCTGGCCGCGGAACATTTCGTGGACAAGCTCCGCCTGTCCGAAGCGGTCATCAAGCAGGCCGAATACCAGGCGCAGCGGGACAACATCGAAGAGGCCGCCCGGCTGGCCCAATTGTCCTCCAGCCATCTTACGGACGCGGTCTGGCGGCATGTGAGCGTCGCCAATTTCCTGGGTTTCCTGGAAAAATGGGACACGGCCCAGGAATACTTCGAACTCGCCCTCGCCACCGCCAAGACGCCGCGGGAACAAGCCCAGGCCTACGAGGGCATGGCCAATTTTTACAAGGGAAGGCTGAAACAAGAACTGTACATCGAGTACGCGGAAAAGTATGTCCGGGCGATAGACGAAGTCGGCAAAAAAGCCACCAAGCGGGAACTGGGAAACCGCCTTTATTTTTGCGGTGAAATTTACAACCACCAGGAACAACCCGTCCTGGCCTACCGTGCTTACGCCGCCGCCGCCGCCTTCGTCAAGGATAAACCCCTGCTGGCGACCCTCTATTTCCGCATGGCCAGCTATCAAGCCAAACACGGGACGCTGGAGGCGGCGGAGCAGCTGGCGCTGGCGGGGGCGAGCCTTCTTCCCAACAAGCGCTGGGCGGTGGCGGAGGCCATCGTCATTCTCGGCGACATCGGCCGCTACAAGGAAGCGGTGGAAATAGCCGAGTTCGCCATCTATCTGGACCCCGAAAACAATAGAGCCCTGTATCAAACCATAGCCTTCATGTATTTCGACAAGGTGGGGGACCGCAAAACGGCATCGCATTATCACAAGCTTTTCATCGATCATCTCTACGAAAGAAACGCACGGGAGATCCAGCCGGTGCCGAGGAAAAACCGCGAAGAATTGTGGTACGCGCGTTATTCGCAGAACGGGATAGATCGCACCTGGGGCTTCAACACTTCGGTCGGATTGCTCAGGTGGGCCAACGGCGACTACTGGACCGGCATGTGGAATCAATTGTATCGAAATTACAAGCTTAGGAACGGCATGCGCGGCAGAATTTACCTTGGCTATGGCGGCACTTTCGACTCCCAATCCACCACCTACCATTTTATCGACGAATTCACCTCCTTGCGTACCGATTGGCGGGGAAATTGGGGCAATTCCCAGTACCTGGTCATCGGCGCCACCATCATTCCCTTCCAGAAAAAATGGTGGAACGGCCTGGAATTTTGGGGTGAATACCAAAGAGGGTTGGCCAAGAACGATTTCGACGATTTAAGGGCGGGAATAAAATACGGCCTGGGCGCCGGCGACGACATCAGGCCGTCAGGAAATTTCTGGCATTATTGGAAAGCGCTTACCGCCACCTGGTATTCCTTCCGGCACAACAACGTCCTGTCGGCGGGCGAGGTGCGCCAAGGCTTCACCTACGTTAACGACTGCGATCGCAATCTTCTCTTTATCCCTTACGCCGCCGCCACCTACAACTATGATAAAAACAACCGGGACAATCCCTGGGGCGCCGACGCGGGAGTGGGCATGACGATTCGTAAATACTTCAGGGAGGACAGGTATCATACCCCCCGCTCCAACATCGAACTGAACCTCACCTATCGCTGGGCCTTGACCCGGGGGCGGGAATCGGTGTTCGGAGCTTCGGTAACTACATCGTTTTAACTCTACAACGCTAGATTTGCGGGAACCGCCCCGCAAATCTAGCATGAATAACCAGTTGCGGTGACCTTCGTTCTTTACCGCCAGCGCCGGAATTATTGTCTAACCCTACACTCATGCTACTTTTACGGAAGTGGTTC
>JAVBTZ010000127.1:0-7560 GCA_031555915.1 Planctomycetota bacterium | reverse complement strand
CAGAATTATGGCGCAGACGGCCTCAAGGCCGTGGGTTAAAAAACGAATCAGACTACGCATCGGGATTCGGTCCTTTCCGGAGAAGGGCAAAGGAAAACTGTTTCGGGGCGGCTGGGCGGCGGCGCCACTGGGTTCTCATGGATTCAGGAGGAACTGCGGAACCTTGCCGTTCAGGGCGTCGATGATCTGCCGGGCGTCGCATTCGGCGATGGCGGTGGCGCTTTCCGCCGTCTCCCCGGCCACGTGCGGCAGGGCGACCACATTCGCCAGCTTCAGAAGCGGATTCCCCGCCGGCGTGGGCTCCTCTTCCCATACGTCCAGCCCCGCCCCGCCGAGATGCCCGGCGGACAACGCTTCGTAAAGCGCCTTCTCGTCGACCAGGGGACCGCGGGCGGTGTTGATGAGGACCGCCCCCTTTTTCATTTTGCCGAGATTGGTTTTGCCGAAGAGGTGGCGGTTTTCCGGGGTATTGGGGGCGTTCACCGAGATTACGTCCGACCCGGCCAGGAGAGTGTCGAGGGGCACGAGGGAGGCGTTGAATTTTTTGGCGACCGCGTCGTCTTTCAGGAAGGGGTCGGCGACCAGGATTTTCGCGTCGAAGCCGGAGAGAAGCTTGGCGAAGCATTGGCCGATGGCGCCGAAGCCGACGATGCCGACCGTCTTGCCGGTAAGGAGAAAACCGCCCCGCCCCGCCCAGACGCCGTTTTTCATGTCGGCGGCCAGGGCGGGTATGTGACGGTAGAGAGAGAGTGTCAGGACCAGGGCGCATTCCGCCACCGCCTTGGAAAGCTCGATGACCCGGGTGTTCGTCACCATGATGCCGTATTCCTTGGCTTTCGCGAGGTCGACGGCGTCGTAGCCCACGCCGTAGCGGGAGATGATTTTAAGCTTGGGGGAGATTTTGAACAGCGCTTCGTTCCAGGGTTCGGAGCCGGCGATGACGGCATCGATGTTGTCCATGAGCCCCTTGAAATCGTCGAGGGAATAGTCCCGGGCTTCCCTCTTAATCAGCTTGACCACCTCCAGGCCGGAGGAGGTGAGGAGGTCCTGGACTTTTTCGAAGCCGCTCCCCTTGGAGGCTTGGGCCTGATCGAAGGGACGACTGGTGACGAGGACTTTTTTGGCCATTTGCGGACTCCCATGATAGTGACGCCAACAAGAATATACTTACCCCGAAACAAAATTGTGAAGAGTTTATTTCACCACAGAGGCACAAAGAACACAGAGAACCGCATTATTGGGTCAATAAATAAAATTTTTGTTCCCTGTGTTCTTTATGCCTCTGTGCTGAAATTCACATTTTCAAGAAGTCGAAGTCACAGCAGGCCGCCGATCTCCTTCGAGATGGTCTGGGCGGCGCGGTCCAGCCGCTTGGCGACCCGCATCTTGACCTTGTCGTCGGCCCGGGCCAGCGGCATGGCGACGGAGACGGAATAGTCGACCCGGTTGTGGATGCCGAAGATCGGGGCGGCGATGCAGCAGATCCCGAGTTCGTTTTCTTCGCGGTCGTAGGCGATTTTCTCCTCGCGGATGCGGGCGAGTTCGTGGCGCATGACGTTTTTCGAGATGATGGTGTTCGAGGTCAGGCGTTGAATCGATCCGGACTCCGCCTCCCAGTATTTGTCAAGATAGCCCTCCGGCGAAAAGGCCAGGAAGACCTTGCCGATGCCGGAACAGTAAAGAAGAATCCGCTGCCCGAGGTACCCCCGGGTCCGGAGCGCCCCGACGGTGGGTTCGAGCTTGTAGACGATGATGGCGCCATTCCCCTCGCGGGCGCCGAGATTGACCGTCTCCCCCGTGTCCAGGTTCAGCTGTTCCAAATGCGGGGCGGCGACGTGGATGATGTTCAGGGCGGAGTAGGTCTTATAGCCGATGGCGATGAACTTGCCGGTCAGGCGGTAGCTCCCCGGGGACGGCGCGGGAGTGACGTAACCCAGATCGGCGAGGCTTTGCAAGAGGCGGTGGGCGGTGCTTTTGTTGATGCCGGTAAGCTCGCTGATTTTGGCCAGGGGGCAGCCGTTGGGGAAATCGCTCAGGCATTCGATGACGGCGAGGCCACGGGTGAGGTTCTGGTTGCTTTCCGCTTTGTCGGCCGTGGGCGCGGCTTTTTTCGACATGACAGTCCTCAACGGGAAACGCGCCGGAGAATGCGGGAGTACGGGCGGATCACAAAACCATCGGTGACGAAGCAGGAGTCCGGGGTTGGTTTCGGCTTATGCCGGCAGCGGCTGTGGGGGCGCCAGGTGCAAGGGCGGCGGGCAGAATGCTTGGCGCTTAATTCAGGTCAAGTTCCGGCATTATAATTCCCCCCCGGCATTTGTCAAGCAAACACCCCCGACAAAATGCATTTTTTAAAACAACATTTCATAGAATGAAACGGGCGGAATGGGAGAAAACCTACGTTGCCGCATTGACAGTTTGCTGGCATTTCATATAATAAAACAGGATTTTATTTTACCGCAGAAGTCGCCCTTCCCCATCTCCACGGAAAAATATTTCAGCCCCGGGCATGGTCAAACAAAACAACTTTGGCAGGAGATAAACATGGGTGAAAAAGTCGCCGTAATCGGCGTCGGCATAATGGGCTCGGCCATCGCCGGCCGGCTCCTGGAATGCGGCCACCAGCTGACCGTCTTCGACCTCGACCCCAATAAAACCGCCCCCCTGGTCCAAAACGGGGCCGCCCCCGCCCGTTCCCCCGCCGCTGCCGCCGCCAAAGCCGACTTCGTCATCACCAGCCTCAACTCCGCCGCCATCGTCAGGGCGGCCGTGTTCGGGCAGGACGGCGTCGCCGCGGGGGGAGCCCCGGGGAAAATGCTTATCGACATGTCCTCCATCGATCCCGTTTCCACCAAGAACATGGCGGCGGAACTCCGCGCGAAGGCGTCCATGGCCTGGGTCGACGCGCCCCTCTCCGGCGGCGCCCCCAAAGCCGTCATCGGCAAACTCACGGTCATGGCCGGAGGCGAGGCCGAAGACGTGCAGAAGGCCCGCCGGGTCATGGATTCCCTCTGTGCCAACTACACCCACATGGGCCCCTCCGGCGCGGGCCAGACCACCAAGCTGGTCAATCAGCTCCTGGTGGCGATCGGTTTCCAGGCGGTCGCGGAAGCGGTGGCCCTGGCCGAAGCCGGCGGCGTCGACGCCAGCCTGCTTGCGGCGTGCCTGGGGGGCGGCCGGGCCGACTCGGCCGTTCTTCAGGAATTTTCCGGCAAGATGGCGGCCCGCGACTATACCCGCACCGGTTCCATCGCCAACATGGTCAAAGACCTCGACGCCGCCCAGGCTTTCGCCATTGGCGCCAAACTGCCCCTCCCGCTCACTTCGGCCGTCGCCGACCTGAACCGGCTCTTCGCCGCCGCCGGGCTCGGCCCCGAGGACAACTGCACCGCCATGCAATTTTTCTCCGGTTTCCAAAAATGACCGCCCACCCATCTTTAAGGAGAACCGCATGATTCTTGACAATCTCAACACCACCCGCGCCGCCTACGAAAACATGGACGCCCGGCTGGCCAAAGCCCTCCGCTGGCTGCGGAAGAGCGATCTGAAGGCGCTCTTCGCCGAGGGCGATCGGAAGATCGTCATCGACGGCGACCGCCTTATCGCGCAAATTCAGTCCTACGACAGCATCAAGCCCGAAGCCGCCGACTTCGAGGCGCACCGGTCCTACATCGACATCCAGATCGTCGTCTCGGGGCGGGAGGTTATCGAATGGGCTCCCCTGGCGTTTTTGCCCGAGGTCAAGAAGCCTTACGACTTCGACAAGGACATTGTTTTCTTCAAGGAACCGGCGCACAAGGTGGCGGTTCCCCTGGTTAAACCGGGCGACTTTGTCGTGCTGTTTCCCACGGACGGCCACAAGCCGCGCTGCCAGGTCGCCGGTCCCGAGAAGGTGCAGAAGATTGTCGTGAAGGTTTCGGTGTAAGCGGGCGGGATGGTGCTTGCCGCGCGTGCATATGAAGAGGGGGAGGGCTCATCGCGAGTCCTCCCCCTCCCCATCCGTATCATTGCCGCTTGGCGTAATTGGGTCCAGCGTCACGCTGGTTGCGGGGGCCGGGGGGGCGCAACCAGCCCCCCGTGGATGCGGTTATAAGAAAGTCAAATAGCGGTTGCGGTGCGCGGTTAGCGGTTATTTAAAATGCGGTTAATTGGCCGCGTAAGAAGAAATGCAGTTCCAGCATTCGGTAAAAACCCATAAGAAACTAGTTACGTGGCCCTACCTTTTTGAGCAAAACAGCGCAGCGCCTTTTGCGTCCGGGCGGCCCCGAAGTCAGCGAATTCATCTGGGGGGCCTGGGGGGCGAAGCCCCCCAGAATGGTAGAATCAAACGGCATCTCCGGCCATTTTTTTACCGTTCCACCCGCGCCCCGCCCCCTCCGACCAGCTTCTTCACCTCCGCCAGACTCGCCATCGAGGTATCCCCCGGGGTCGTCATCGCCAAGGCCCCGTGCGCCGCCCCGTATTCCACGCACTCCTGCGGCTCGAACCCCGAGAGGAACCCGTAAATCAGGCCGGACGCAAACGAATCCCCGCCCCCGACCCGGTCCAGGATTTCCAGCCGCTCGTACTGCCGGGCCTGATGAAACTTGCCGTCATGCCAGAGAATCGCGCTCCAGTCGTTCACCGAGGCGGAACGCACCTGCCGAAGCGTGTTCCCCACCGCCTTGAAATTCGGATACGCTTCCAGAACTTTCGTCAGCATTTTCTTGAAGTTCGCCGGATCGATGGCGGAAATGTTCTTGTCAAGCCCCTCGACCTCGAACCCCAGGGCATGGGTGAAATCCTCTTCGTTTCCGATCATCACGTCGACGTACTTCGCAATCTCCCGGTTCACCTCCAAGGCCCGCTTGGTCCCGCCAATCGACTTCCACAGGCTGGGGCGGAAATTCAGGTCGTAGCTGGTCACGACCCCGTATTCCTTGGCTTTCCGCATCGCTTCGATGGCCACTTCCGGCGTGCTGTCGGACAGGGCCGCGAAGATGCCGCCGCAGTGGAACCAGCGGGCGCCCTTTTTGCCGAAGATGTCGTCCCAGTCGATTTCCCCCCGCTTCAATTGGGAGACGGCGGTGTTGGCGCGGTCGGAAGTCCCCACCGCCCCGCGCACGCCGAAGCCGCGTTCGGTGAAGTTGAAGCCGTTGCGGGCGGCTTTCCCTATGCCGTCGAAGGGGACCCATTTCACCAGGGACAAATCGACCCCGCCCTGCAGCATCAAATCCTCGACCAGCCGGCCGATGTCGTTGTCGACGAAAGCGCTGACGAGCGCGGTCCGAAGACCGAAACAACGGCGGAGGCCGCGGGCGACGTTATACTCGCCGCCGCCTTCCGAGACTCGGAAGGAACGGGCGGTGCGCACCCGGTATTCGCCCGGGTCGAAGCGAAGCATGACCTCGCCCAGGGAGATTTGGTCCCAGCGGCAAGATGCCGCGTCGCGCAATTTAATTGCCATGAGGTTTCGCTTTCTATCAAGTGGACGGTTGTAAAAAGCCGTTCAGGGCTGTTTGCCGATATAAGCCAGGATGCCGCCGTCGACATAGAGGATATGGCCGTTCACGAAGTCGGAAGCGGAGGAGGCGAGGAAGACCGCGGGGCCGGCCAGGTCCTCGGCGTTGCCCCAACGCGCGGCCGGGGTTTTGGCGATGATGAAGGAATTGAAGGGGTGGCCGTTTTCCCTGAGGGGCGCGGTTTGCGGGGTGGCGATGTAGCCGGGGCCGAGGCCGTTACACTGGATGTTGTAGCCGCCGTATTCGGAGGCGATGTTGCGGGTGAGCATTTTCAGGCCGCCTTTAGCGGCGGCGTAGGCGCTGACCGTTTCCCGGCCGAGTTCGGACATCATCGAGCAGATGTTGATGATTTTCCCGCGGCGTTTGGCAATCATGCCGGGGAGGACCGCCTTGGCCACGATGAAGCAGGCGGTGAGGTCGACGTCGATGACCTGGCGGAATTCGGACGCCTTCATTTCGGTCATGGGGATGCGCTTGATGATGCCGGCGTTGTTCACCAGGATGTCGACTCCGCCCATATCCTTTTCGATATTGCCGACCAGACCCGCCACCGCCTCCTCGTTCGTGACGTCGGCGATGTAGCCTTTCGCCTCGATGCCGGCTTCCTTGTAGCTGGCGAGGCCTTTGTCGACCAGGTCCTGGTTGATGTCGTTGAAGGCGATGCGGGCGCCGGCGGCGGCGAGGCCGGAAGCGATGGCGAAGCCGATGCCGTATGAGGCGCCGGTGACCAGGGCGACTTTGCCGCCGAGATCGAAGATGTTTTGGTTCATGGGAAATCTCCAGTGCTTGAATTTAGCGCAGGGAAGTGGTTGCGAAGCCGTCCATGTCGTCGAAGACCTTGTTTTCGCCGGCCATGGCCCAGATGAAGGAATAGGCGGCGGTGCCGACGCCGGAGTGGATGCTCCAGGACGGGGAGATTACCGCCTGTTCGTTCTGCATGACGAGGTGGCGTGTTTGGGTGGGTTCGCCCATCATGTGGAAGACGACGTTGTTCTCCGGTATGTCGAAGTACATGTAGACTTCCATGCGGCGTTCGTGGGTGTGGGTGGGCATGGTGTTCCAGACCGAGCCCGGTTTCAGGATGGTCAGGCCCATGGAGAGCTGGCAGGTTTCGAGGACGTCGGGGTGGATGAACTGGTTGATGGTGCGGGCGTTGGAGGTCTCCAGGGAGCCGAGGTCGCGGTGAATGGCTTTTTCGAAGGGGATCGGGGTGGTGGGGCAGGGGCGGTGCGCCGGGCAGGAGGTCAGGTAGAATTTGGCCGGCTTGGCCGGGTCGTCGGAGAGGAATTCGACTTCCTTGGTGCCCATGGAAACGTAGAGGCCTTCGATGCGGTTCAGGTGATAGTTTTTGCCGTCGGCCTTGATCGTGCCTGGTCCGCCGATGTTGATGGCGCCGAGTTCGCGGCCCTGGAGGAAATATTTGCTGCCGAGTGTTTCCCAGCAGTCGACGTTTTTCTCCAGTTTGAGGGCGGAGCCGGTTGGCATGGCGCCCAGGGTGATGACCCGGTCGACGTGACTGTAGACGGCGGTGACGTCATTGGGGACAAAGAGTTTTTCGACCAGGAATTCTTGGCGAACTTCTTCGGTGGTGCAGCGTTTGAATTCGTTTTTGCCCATACTGTAGCGGATATCCATGATTTATTCCTTTCTGATGGCAGGCGCATCCTATTAGAAGCTGTTATTAGAAAGAAGCGGGTAAAAAAAGGGGTTCAAAAGCGGTAAAAAAGGCGGTTAAAAAGCGGTTCATAAAATCCAGGCGAGCCTGGTTGCAGGGGTTCTAGGGGGGCGCAACCAGCCCCCCTGTCTATATGCGGTCATGTTTTAACGCAGTTAAAACGACCTCGCTTAGGAGCGCATCTCGACTTTGTTACGCGTCTCCCGACCTGTTAGGCCGCAAACCTCCCCACACGTCATTCCGGCGTCTGAAACGGTCGCTCTACCCCTAACGGGCGTTTTAGCCGGAATCCAGGGGGATTTACCATGACGGCAGTGGAATCGCCATGACGCAGCGGAACGAGAAAAAAGTGCCATAGCAATGGTCCAGCCCCCTGGATTCCGG
>JAVBTZ010000101.1:0-14901 GCA_031555915.1 Planctomycetota bacterium | reverse complement strand
GGAACCGCCCCGCAAATCTAGCATGAATAACCAGTTGCGGTGACCTTCGTTCTTTACCGCCAGCGCCGGAATTATTGTCTAACCCTATACTCATGCTACTTTTACGGAAGTGGTTCCCGTAAAAGTAGCGTTGTAGGATTAAAGGCATGGCGCCGCCGATTTGCCGATTGCCGCAACGGATGGATTTTGTTAAAATTCACCCCTTAAAAGCACCACTTTCGGCGGGCCTGGCCCGCCGGGTTTCGTACCTCTTTACGCATTCGGAATGGTCGTCAACCCCGACCGAGGAGCCGCGCCGCCATGGACGTTTTCAAACCCGTAGAACGCGAAATCAACTTCCCCACTTCGGAAAAAAAATGGCTGGAGTTTTGGGATAAGGAAAAAATATTCGCCAAACAATTGGCCCAAGGCCGCAGTCGGGCGGAAAAAGAAGGCAAATCGACCTATGTTTTCTACGAAGGCCCCCCAACGGCCAACGGCATGCCCCATCCCGGTCACGTCCTCACCCGGGTGGTGAAGGATCTTTTCCCCCGCTTCCGCGCCATGCAGGGCTACGACGTCCCCCGTAAAGCGGGCTGGGACACCCACGGCCTCCCCGTCGAAATCGAGGTCGAAAAGGAACTCGGCATCGAAGGCAAACAAGCCATCGAAGCATACGGCGTCGAAGCGTTTGTCAAAAAATGCAAGGACTCGGTATTCCGCTACTCCGACGCCTGGCGGAAATTGACCGAACGCATCGCCTTCTGGGTCGATTTGGACGATCCCTACGTCACCTATCACGAGAGTTACATCGATTCGGTGTGGTGGTCCCTGAAACAGCTCTGGGACGCGGATTTGCTCTATCACGGCCACAAGATAGTCCCCTGGTGTCCCCGTTGCGGGACGGCCTTGTCCAGCCACGAAGTGGGGCAGGGGTACAAGGAAGTGGCGGATCCGTCGGTGTATGTGGCGTTCCGCTCCAAGGCGGACGCGAAAACCCTGTTTGTCGCCTGGACCACCACTCCCTGGACCCTCTTGTCGAACGTGGCGCTGGCGGTGGGAAAGGACTTCGATTATGACTATGTGTTGGCCGGCGACGAAACATTGGTGTTGGCGTCGGCCCTGCGCGAGAAGGTGATGGGGAAGATTCCCCACGAAGTCGTGAAAACGGTGAAAGGGGCGGAACTGTTGGGGCAGGAGTACGAGCAGCTCTTCCCTTATGTCGTCAGCGACAAACCCGCCTTCCGCATCGTGGCCGGCGACTTCGTCGGCCTCGACACCGGCTCCGGTATGGTGCATATCGCCCCGGCCTTCGGCGAAGACGACTACCGCATGGGCCAGGAAAACAACCTGCCCCTCCTCAACCCGGTCAAACCGGACGGAACCTTCGACGCCATGGTCCTGCCGTGGGCGGGGATGTTTGTGAAAGAGGCCGACCCGCTGATTATCAAGGAATTGAAGACCCGGAAACAGCTGCTCAAAGCCGAACAATATACCCACGACTATCCCTACTGCTGGCGCTGCCCCAGCCCCCTCCTGTATTACCCCCGGCCGGCCTGGTACATCCGCACCTCCTCCATCAAGGACAAGATGCTGGCGAATAACGCCAAAATCCAGTGGTTCCCCGAACACATCCGCGACGGCAGGTTTGGCAATTTCCTGGCCTCGAACGTCGATTGGGCGCTTTCGCGCGAGCGTTATTGGGGAACGCCCCTGCCGATTTGGGAATGCTCCTGCGGGCATAAAACCGCCATCGGCGGCAAGGATGAATTGCTGGAGCGCGCAGCCAATAAAGTGCCGGATAACTTCGAACTGCATAAACCTTGGGTCGACGACGTGCGGCTTACCTGCGAAAAATGCGGCGGCGACATGCGCCGCGTCCCTGAAGTCATCGACTGCTGGTACGATTCCGGCGCCATGCACTTTGCCCAGTGGGGCTACCCGCACCAGGCCGGTTCGGCGGAAAAACTCGCCCAGGCCCTGCCGGCCGATTTCATTTCCGAAGCCATCGACCAGACCCGCGGCTGGTTCTACTCCCTCCTGGCCATAGCGACGCTGTTGAAGGAATGCGGCGAACGGAAGGTGGCGGCGGGGAAAGAGGCGGGGGAATTGGCGCCCTGGCATCAACGCGATTATCCGCTGCCTTACAAGAGTTGCCTGGTGTTGGGGCTCCTCTTGTCGGGCGAGGGGACGAAGTTGTCGAAAAAGCTGCGCAATTATCCCGATCCCTTCGACGTCCTGGATCAAGAAGGCGCCGACGCCATGCGCTGGTTCTTCTGCATCTCGAACCAGCCCTGGACCTCGACCCGCTTCTTCCAAGGCGGCATCCGCGAGGCGCAAAAGGACTTTCTGGTAAGGCTGCGTAATGTTTATTCCTTCTTTGTCATCTACGCCAACATCGACGGCTTCGACCCGCGTAAAGGCTTGCCGAAGGTGAACGAACTTAGCGGCCGGCCGTCGCCGTTTGCCGCCTCCCCCAGCCGGCCGCCCTTGGCAAAGCGCAGTTTACTGGACCGCTGGATGTTGTCGAAATTGGAAACGGCCAGCCGGCAGGTGGCGCTGAACTTGGAGAACATGAACATTCTCCAGGCGGCGCAAGCCCTGAACGCGTTGGTCGAACAGTTGTCGAACTGGTATGTGCGGCGGAGCCGCGACCGCTTCTGGTCGGGGGAGCATAACGAAGACAAGCTGGCGGCGTACTGGACCCTCTACGAGACCTTGTGCCGGATAGCGGTGATTTCGGCGCCGTTCATTCCCTTCTTCGCCGAGGAACTGTACCAGAATCTGGCCCGCGACCTTTGGCCGAAGGACCTGCCCCAATCGGTGCACCTCTGCCGTTGGCCGGAATATGAGGCCGGGATGGTTGACGCGGCGGTGGAGGGGCGGATGGATTTGCTGCGGGAGATTGCTTCCTTGGGGCTGGCGGCGCGGGCGTCGCAAAAAATCAAGGTGCGGCAGCCCTTGCAGAAAGCGGTGGTTATTCTCACCCGGCCCGAGGACCAGGCGGGCGTGGCGGATTTGGCCGGCGTCGTCAAGGAGGAAATCAATGTCCACGAACTCGCCTTCGCCAAGGACGCGGCGGAATACGTGTCGTTCACGGTGAAGCCGAATTTCCAGGTGTTGGGGCCGATATTAGGCAAGTCGATGAAAGCATGCGGCGCGGCGTTGGCCCAGGCGAATGCGGCCGAAGTCATGCGCGGGGTCAAGGAAAAAGGTTATTACGAAGTAAGCTTCGACGGCCAGAGCCGCAAACTTACGGCGGAGGAACTGGACGTGCGGTTGGCGGCCAAGGAAGGGTTTGCCGCGGCGGACGGCCGGGGAGCGGTGGTGGTGCTGGACGCGCACATCAGCGAGGAATTGGAGCGGGAGGGGATGGCGAGGGAACTCATCAATCGCATTCAAACTTTCCGCAAAGAATTGGATTTGCCGTTTGCGGCGCGAATTCGGGTTCGCATTGGCGCGGGGGGTAAACCAGCCCGGGCGGCGGTGGAACACGGAGCGATGATAGCGGCGGAAACGTTGGCCGAGGACTACCGGGTGGAGTGGGAAGACTTGGGCGAGGTGCGAGAGTTCGAGGTGGGAGGGGAGGGGGTAAGGCTATCGATTGTGAATGTCATGTAGTCAAGCGGTAAAGAAAAAAAGGGGGATTTCCCCCTTTTTTTTATTTTTTTGCTGCATTGCGGAATTTTTACCGTAATCTAACCAGGAAGGGTGTGGAAAAACCTTACCTCGTTGGGGAAGATGTATATTATTGTGGTGTTTTCCCTTTGTCGGCCACAAATTAATCACAAATTGGGGAATTAATTGTCGCATTATTATTTAGTTTTCCTTGGTAAAAACTAAGCTAGGAGCGGCGGATGACTAACCTGGTAGCATTGCGGGAAAAATTAAAAGGTCGCATTGATTTTCTTCGGGGTGATTTCACTTTGGCGAGCGGCAAGAAGTCGGACTTCTACTTTAATGGCAAAACCACTACGCTTCGCCCTGATGCGCTTAATTTTGCGGCGCGAATTTTCATCGAAATGATGCGTGAATCGCGGCCGGAGCGGGTCGGCGGCTTGACGCTGGGGGCGGATGCGTTGATAGGTGCGGTAACCGCTCTTTCCTATGATTTAGCTATGCCGATGGAAGGGTTCATTGTCCGGAAAGAGCCGAAAACCCACGGTACAGCCCAATGGATTGAGGGGCCGGAACTGCGTCCAGGCCAGCGCATAGCTATAATTGAGGATGTAGTCACTACCGGCGGCTCGGCCCTAAAAGCGTTGGCGCGAGTGCGCGAGAGCGTTTCCGATCCGGTTATTGTGGGGGTTTTTGCCTTGGTGGATCGTCTTGATGGTGGTCGTGAGGTTTTGGAAAGCGAGGGGGTTAGTTTACACGCAATTTTCACTAAAGATGACCTTATGTAGTGTATAAATAAAAAAGTGCTGTTTTGCTAATTAATGCTCTTGCAATAAGTCGTGTATTGTGCCATAATGCTTTAGACGTATATAGCTAGAGTTGACTAAATGATTTTGGCAGGTAGGAGTCCACCGCTTTTTGCGGATAGTTATATAGAATTAAGCGTTTTATTGGTTACGATTGATCCGCGCCGCCCGTTAGCCAACGTTACAGTTATTCACCTGAATCGATGATGATCCCAGCCAATCCTCTGGCTTCGCTCCGTCCAAATGAATTCCGAACCACGTTCGGGTTTGTTAAACGTTTTATGCTCATGCTATTATGAATTAAAACCCTTGCTTGGATGACATTTATGACGAACCTTGATACGCGTAACGTCGCCGACGTTGGTGCTGATCATCGGGATTCTACCAGAGAAAGATTAACGAATATCTATGCTGGAATGATCAACTCCATTGGTCTAACCGGACGTGAAATCGCCAAAATCTCGGGTACCAGACCCCAATATATCTCCGACATTAAACGGCGACAACGACCATTGTCGCAAGAAATGTTCATGCGCACTTTGCTGGGTCTCTACGGCAGCTATAAATGGCTGATTTCCGGCGATTTGGCTATTGATACCCAACGTATTATATCACTCTATCCCTATATTTCCGCTCCCGGGCGGGAGACCCTCCCCTTGCCGGTTTTCCAGCGCCCCTTCATGGGACCGAAGATGACCGTGGATGATTGGGACGGTTATTTCATCTGCGTCACCTCGCCGGTGAAGGAGCGCGCCAAAAAAATGCATGAACCGTATGTTCTGCATCTGCCGTTCAACGACCGTTCCGGTCGTCTCAGGAAAGGCGATTATCTCCTGGTCGACCAGACTCCTTCGGCCGACGCCACCTATGCCCTCATCAAAAGTGGTTGGGGGGTGAAGTTGGTGCGAAAAGTCGAGGGCGGTTTTGAAGACGTCGAGAATGGCGAGCACCGCTACGAAGCCGATGTCCAGGTAATTGGCAACGTGGCCATGTTGTTGATGGGTAATTTGTAATATATACCGGTATAAGACCGAATGCGAATGGGGGAGGGGGGGGCAGTGCAATGCCTCCCCCTGCGGCTTTTAGGCCGAAATAAAAAAGGTCCGGGGCCTTGGCCCTGGACCTCGTGTATTACGCCTGCCTTGACTGCGCGGCAGTCAGTCTCACGCCACTACATCCACCAAACGGCTCGACATACTCATGCTTGGCGCCCGGGTGCTGCCGCCTTCATACGGTGAGGCGAAACGGTTTATATAACCATTCGCCGATAGACTCTTGGTTTTGCCTCCGGCATTGACTTCATCCAGCCAGTCGGCCCTTTTTTCGTTGTCATTCCGGTTATTCGGGTTGGGTTCGGCCGGGTTTGTTCCAGACCCCGCCGCCGCTTCCGCCCCATTTAGCGCTGCCGTGCCTTCCGTTCCCTCGCCTTCGCCTTTACTTTTAGACGAGTTCGAAGAGTTCGCTTCGGCCATTTCCTGCCGGGCCTTCACTTCGGTGGCCGCCGCTTCCGCCGCCACCGCCCGATCCTGACCCGAAGGGTTGGCCGGAGCATTTGCGGCCGCCTTGACCTGCTGCATTTTGGCAATGGTCGCTTCCGGCGTTTTTTCCGGCGAGACGTCGATATTTACTTCGCCCCCGACCGCATAGCGTTCGCCATCCGGCCCCTGGTCGTATTCGTAGGAGATCGACCCCGCATAGGCCCCACCCACCGACTTGTGCGCCTGCTCATGCGCTTTCACTTCGAGGTCGCGGGCTTTAAGCCTATTGACCTCTTGCTGTTCTTCCTCGCTAAGTTCGCTGCCGTCGGCGGCTTTGTCGGTATTACGGTTGTTATCCGCTTTACCCTTTTTGGCGCTGGAACCGGCCTGGTCGTTCTGGCCCGTTTCCGTGGTGTCGCCGCCTTCGCTGTCGTCACTGTTGTCAGCGGCCAAAGCCAGGACTTCACCCGCCAAATCGGCGGCGGAGCCGCCGGCCGCCTTTTCCGCCTCTTCGCCTACCGTTCCGTCGCGGCCGGTTTTGCCGTTGCCGCCGAACAGCAGTTCACCCATCGCCGCTTCCGAGTCATCCCGGTCCTGGTTGTCGGTTACGCCGACCGGCTCTTCTTCCACGGGCATTACGGCCGAGGCGGGGGCGGCGGTGTAGACGCTGCCGACCAGGAGTTGCGGATACATTTGGCTGAGTTGGACTGCGTCTTCGGCCGGGTCGCGGGCGGGATTGCTGGCGGTGAGGGCTTGGGCGCCCTGTGTTTCCGTGACCGGATGGTTCCGCAGTTGACTTTCAGGCACGCTGAACGTCTCCCTGGACGCCATAACGTGCCGGGCATAGTCAAGAGCGCTTGTGGCTTGATAGGCGTTGATCGCCCCAATCATTCCGGTCCCTTTTTATCAGGGAGAAGGTAAATCATATCAACCAAACAGCTGGCACAAATTGTCACACGTTACCTCACAGTACTCCTACAGTATACCCGCTAGCGCCGAATTTGCCAAAAAAAGAATTTTTATTCTCCCCTCTTTTCCCCCGCCACCCCCCGAATTGCGCTAAAATAAGGTTAATTCTTTGCGAGGCGATGCTTTAAAATATTTTTTACCACAGAGAACACTGAGACCACAGAGAACCACATTAAACTACGGATGGAAGTTTATCCTGAATGTCATTTTTATAAATAGATTTAAATCTAAGGTAAAAGTGGGAATATACCGGGTCTATACGTAATTCCGTAGTTAAGAGTGGTTCTCTGTGGTCTCTGTGTTCTCTGTGGTAAAAATTATTTTAGATCATCGCCTCGCTAAGGTTTGCCCTTATTTCTACGCCATTCCTCGCCACCCCCCTTAAATATTTCATATCTCGTTGGTATCGAAATCCCCTTCCATCAGCGTCGCCAATTCGGTTACCGCCTTTTCCGCGTCCGGTCCTCTGGCGCGGATTTCCAGTTCGGTGCCGGTGGCGGCGGCGAGCATCATGATGTCGAGGATATTCTTGCCGTTGGCCGGGGGTTCGGCGTCCTTGATGATTTCGATATCGGCTTGGAAGGTGTTGCATAGCGACACAATTTTTGCCGCCGGACGGGCATGGATGCCGTATTTATGGCGCACCGTGACCAATTTCCTTGTCATCGCCTCCCCTTCTGTCATTACTTTTTGACCTGAACTTTCGTGACGCTGCTATGCGGCTTATGTAAAATTTCCATAATCGCCTTGGCGGTCTTTTTGGGATCATGGCGAATGGGATTATCGATATTCACCACGTCCCGCAGGATGGTCTCCACGCCGAACGCCGCCGTTTCCTTGGCGTCGTATTCGGTTGGCGCCACCCCTTTTGCCGACATTTTATCCCGCTGCTCTTCGGTGGGGGGGCGGTTGTTGACCAGGACCAAGTCGATCCGCAGCCCAGGTGCGTGGCGTTTCAGGGTCGCCAGATGCATGCTGACGGTGAAGTCTTTCGTTTCCCCGACCTGCCCCGCCGTGTTCACAATAAAAAGCACCTTTGCCGCAGTTTCGTTTATAGCCTCGATTATCTTGGGATCAAGAAGATTCGGCAGAACCGAAGTGAAAAGGCTGCCCGGCCCCAGCGTGATCAAATCCGCTTCGCGAATCGCCGACAGGACGTCCAGGGGAACTTCACCCGGGGCCGGCTTCAATTCCAGCCGTTCGATTTCCTTGCCGCACTTGGCAATCCACTGTTGCCCGGTGGTTTTGCTGCCGTCGGGATGGCTGGCGACCAGGGAAATCTTGTCCAGGGTCGCCGGCAGGACTTGGCCCCGTACCGCGAGGATGCGGTTCATTTCGCGGACGGCGGAGCCGAAATCGTTTTGGATGATGGCGAGGACGGTGATGAAGAGGTTGCCGAAGGAATGGCCGGCGAATTCGCCTTCGGGGAAGCGGTATTGGAGCAGGCGGGCCATGGAGGGGGAGGTATCGGAGAGGGCGACGAGGCAGTTGCGGATGTCGCCTGGGGGGAGCATGTCGAAGTCGAGGCGGAGGCGCCCCGACGAGCCGCCGTCGTCGGCGACCGAGACGATGGCGGTGATGCGTTGCGAATAGTCGCGTATGCCGGAGAGGAGGGTGCTGAGGCCGGTTCCGCCGCCGAAGCAGACGAATTTCGGTCCTTGTTCCAGGCGGTTGTATTGATAGGCTATTTCCCCGAGGTCGCGGGCGTCGTCGGCGCGGCGGAGCATTTTTTCGATTCGCCGGACCAGCCGGTAAATTCCCACGAAAACCGCAATCGTTCCCGGCACCATCAGGACGATGGCGGTACCGTAGCTGTCCATGCCGAAAGGCTGGGCATCGGGGAGGAAAATGCCCAGGGTGAAAAACATGGCCCCGATAAACACGACGATTATGCCGAAGGTTATAAGAAAGACCCAGCGCTTGATATGCATGCCGGGTCTGAGCCACCTCCAGTTGGCCATGATGGCTCCCCTTATTCCTCGTTGTCGGAGTCCTCGAAGAAGTCGGCGATTTGGGCGGAATTGGCCGCCTTCAGGAGCAAATTGCGGAAATCCTTACCGCGGAATTTGCGGCTGATATAGGCCAAGGCCTCCAAATGGCGGTCGGCGCATTCCCGGTTAGAAAGGAGGAGGATGAAGAGGTGCGCCGGCTCGCCGTCCGGCGACCCCCATTCGATTCCCTCGAGGCTTCGGCCAAACACCCCCACGAGCCCCCTGAACCCGGGGTGTTTGGCGTGGGGAATGGCCAAGCCGAGACTGTTGCCGACGGCGGTGGAACCGAGTTCCTCGCGGTGGAAGAGGGCGGACAGGACGCCCTCCCGCAAATCGTGGCTGATTATGCCGGCCGCGAGGATCGGTTCGAGAAGTTCCGACATCGCCTCCGCCTTGCTGGAGGCGGAGAGGTTGGAAATCATTCGCTCGGGAGTGAGAAAATCCCTAAACTGCATTTCGCCATGCCCTTTCGTTTCTCACGGCATTTCCCGGTCGTCCTGACGGGCGCGGCGCCGTACCGACGCGCGTTCCTTCGATTTCCGTAGTTGCCGTTCCGCTTTCGCTTCCGCAATATCCACCGCCGCCTGGATGGTGTCGCCCTGAACCTCGATGACGATGGATTCGTGATTGTCGATACGGATGATGATTTCACAAAATACGCTGCGTTCCTCGGCTTTAATCACCGCTTCAATGTGTTGTATGTGGGCGTTGAACTTCTCCAGTTTGGTAAACTTTTCCATGGCGTATTCACGGATATCCTGGGGAATTTCAATTTTCTTGGCGGTGATTTGAATGTTCATTCGGTGCCCCTCCCATAGGCCTTCGCAAAGAAGTACCGGCTAAAGGTTGGTTATTGAATCGGCCCGCCGACGCGGCATGGCCGGATAAGCTACCAAATTTCCAATTCCACGTTCTTTTGCCCCCCCATTATTTCAAAAAGCCAGCTTACATCCAGTGACACCTTCAAAATCACCCGTTTTTTCAGCCGCGACGCTTTTATCACCAGACTGCTGAGGCAACCCAAAAACGACGAGGATATGAAATAAACCTGGCTTAAATCCACTTCCAGCCTGCCTCCCCGGGTCTCCAACAGCCGCTGGCAGGCCCGGTCGAATTCATCGAGGAACTCCCAATACATGTCGGCATTGGCGCGGAGGACGCCTTTTTCCACGGTAAATAAACTCGCTCTGGCGGCGGCCTCGCGTTGCATTTCTTCCCGGACCATACCCTATTCTCCTTAGACCCGCCGGTCGACTCCCCCTCCTGAAGGGCAGCTCTAAAAATGCTCTTTTGCCCGGATACTTCGTCAGGGCTTCGCTCTCGCGTTTTGTAACACAAACCACCACCGCGTGTTACAAAACGCTGCCGCTACGCCCTTCCTCGTCTGCGGGCAAAATAGTTATTTTTAGAGGTGCCCTGAAGTTATTATGCGCGGGCGACTCTGCTTGTCAATCCGACAAATCCCCCCCGCCCCCCCCGACAACGAAATTGCCCCGAGGCTAAACCGAAGACAGGCTACCAGGTTCGGTTTAGGCGCGGGGCGACGGTAGGGATGGCTGCTTTGCGTGGCTGGCGTAAGGTCTCTTAGCGCTCCTTGGACTTGCCGGCGCAGTCGTCGGCATCGCCCGGGGGCAGAATGGTCGGCAATTCACCCATCTCCGCTTCCAAAGCTCGGATAAAGGGGCCGAAGCGTTTTTCGTTTTCGGGATCGGCGGCGAGAAGCTGCTTGTGGGCGGAGTGGATTTGTTTTTGTCGGGCGTAGGGGTCGGTGGTGGGGTAGAGGAGAGTCGAGGAGTGGGTTTCGTCGACCGGAAAATCCCCGGCATGGACAGAAACCATATGCAGGACGCCCAACATTTTCAAGAGACGCATGTTTTCATCAGAGACATTTACCAGACAAAACCAGCCGAAATTACGCTTTACTTGGGTCGATAGGCCAATAAAAGTACCCATAAAGGTGGAATCCATGCCTTCGCACTGCTTTAAATCGATGACAAAATTAAAAAATCCCGTGCGGAGTTCAGATTCGACCAAGGCATGGAGAGTGGGTGCCAGGAACATGTTGCCAAGGCCAATAACTTGCACCAATACCGCGTCATCGGCTCGGGAAACCTTAATGCGGTTGCCGGCGCCTGCTTGGGGATTAGAGCCAGGCATCTGGCCTATCCTTTCTTTCGGCTTGAGTTGTACGGAGAACAATCGTTTGCTCACGGAATTATCCTCGTTGGCACTGGTTGAAAATCCAGCTAAAACCTTGTTGCGAAAGCTTTCAGGGCGGGGCTGGATATGCCGCCGGAACAGGGCTAAACCAGCCTAGTATAACCTTAACTATACGATCCAGGCTGTCGCTTGTAAAGGCGGAATCGTTTTTATCCGGCGTTTTTTAGCTAATTCGCCCCTGGCGCTGGGCGAGGCGCAACCCCGCCGGCGACGGCGGGGCGGGGAAAATATTTGCCTTCGAGGCTGCTTCCTGCTTGCATCGGCTTTCCTTTCCCGCTATCCTTTTCAGGATTTCATTACGCGACGGGTATAATACGCCAAAGGATGACGAAATGAGCAAGCACGAGGAATGTCTTTTCTGTAAAATCATCGCAGGCCAAATCCCTGCCGGCAAAGTTTACGAGAACGCGGATTACCTGGTTTTCAAGGATATCAAACCCGCCGCTCCCGTACATTGGCTGGTCGTGCCCAAGCGGCATCTGGACCGGCTTGCCCATGCCGCCGCCGCCGACCGGGATCTCCTCGGCGGACTGCTTTTGGCGGCCAACGCGGCGGCCAGGGAAAACGGCCTGGAAGACTATCGCCTTATCATCAATGACGGACCGGGCGCGGGCCAAACCGTTTTTCACCTCCATGCCCATATTCTGGCCGGAACGGTGCTGGGGGAGAAACTTTTGTAAGGTTATACTTGCGGCGGACTGAAATTGGGACAAATTTATTTCACCACAGAGACACAAAGAACACAGAGAACCACATCTTTCATTAAGTCGCTTCTGAAAATGCGGTTCTCTGTGTTCTTTGTGTCTCTGTGGTGAAATTCACATTTTCAACAAGTCGGCGGTATATATCGCGATTTCCTAAGAAATCAGCAATTTTGGAGAATCCATGGCTACTGCTAACATAGTTGGGCAACGCATCAAAACCATTCGTGAAAAACGCCAGATGTCGGTGCAGGATCTGGCCCAAGCCATTCCCGGCGACGCCGCCGGCAATGTCCTCCTGGTCGAGAGTTTGGAGCGGGGCGAGCTGGTGCCTTCACTCACCCCCCTCCTGCAAATCGCCCGCGCCCTCGGCGTCCGGCTGGGCTCATTCCTGGACGACCAGACCGGCAACGCCGTCGTCCTCACCAAGCAGGACGCCCTCGCCACCACCGCCCGCTTCACCGGTTCGAACCTTGGGGGGAAAAGGGCCGAACTCGCTTTTCATTCCCTCGCCGCCAACAAAACCGATCGGCACATGGAGCCGTTCATTATCGATGTAAAACCCCATACCGACGAGCCGATCCTTTCCACCCACGAGGGGGAGGAATTCATTTATGTTTTGTCGGGCGAAATTGAAATCGCCTATGGGAAAGAAAAATACCGGGTCTCCGCCGGCGACAGCATTTACTACGACTCCATCGTCCCCCACCACCTCCACTCCGCCGGCAAGGACGACGCCAAGATCCTCGCCGTCGTCTACGCCCCCTTCTGAAACCACCCCCAGGCAAACCAGCATGCTCGAACACCATATCCGGGCCATCCTCGAAGGCAATGGGGGCTGGCCCGGAAATATGCTTAAAAGCGCCTTATGGCCGGCCGGCAAACTGTACGGCCTGGCCATGGCGGCCCGGCGCGAAGCCTATCGGCGCGGGATCCTCCCTTCGGCGGCGGCGCCGGTCCCGGTCATCGCGGTCGGTAACCTCACCGCCGGCGGCACCGGCAAGACCCCCTTCACCCTGATGCTGGCGCGGCTTCTTTTGGGGCTGCGACGCCGGCCGGCGATTTTGCTGCGGGGCTACCGCCAGTCGGCGGCGGGGGAGTCGGACGAAGCGGAGCTGTATCGGCGGGAGTTGCCGGAAGTGCTGGTCGTCACCGGGGCGGATCGGCGGGTAAGCGCGGCCAGAGCGGTGCGGCAGGGGGCCGAGGTTATCATCCTCGACGACGGTTTTCAGCATTTACGCCTGCGGCGGAATCTGGACATTGTCCTGATTGACGCGACTTCCCCATGGGGGGGAGGCAACCCTTTTCCGGCCGGGCTGCTACGCGAGAATCCGGCCGCCTTGGGGAATGCCGGCTGTGTTTGCCTAACCCGGGCGGATCAAGTCGAAACGAAGGTTTTGGCGGGGTTAAAGGAGCGGGTGGCGGCGCTGGCCCCGAGGGCGATGCTGCTTACCGCCACCCACGCGCCGCAGCGGCTGACCCATATGACCGGTGTGGACAAAGGGGCGACGGAACTACCCCTTAAGGCGCTTAACGGCCAACGCGTGGTGGCGTTGGCGGGGATTGCCCGGCCCGAGGCTTTTGTGCGAACGCTGGAGGGTTTGGGGGCGTCGGTGGTGGGGCGGTTTTTTGCGGGGGATCATGTGGTTTTTTCCCAAACCTTGCTTAAACGTTGTTTTTCTCTGGCAAATCAGCGTGAAGCGCTGGTGGTGACTACAGAAAAAGATGTAACGAAAGGGATTTGGGGCACTTTTAGGGGTGAACAGGCCGATAATAACAAAGGCGCCGCCGGCAACGCCCGGGTTGGAGTCGCCGGCGCCAAGGTTAATCCGGCGCATACCGGCGGGGTTTTGGTCTTGGGCATTGACATGCGGGTGGATGCGCCGGAGCGTTTTCTCGACCTGTTAAGGGGGGCTTTACCGTAAAGGGCGCTTTTCCTTATTATTGCCTAGGGGGAAAAATCCTTCTTGCTTTTTGCCTGAATGCGGGCAGAATGTCTCCCAGGTGTATGTTAATCTTGCTTTTGGAGGCTACGAAAGCCTATGTCGTCGCAACCACTCACCCTTCAAACCGAGCCTGCCAGCATCGACCAGGCGGTGGATAGAATCGTCTCCCGTTTTCGCGAACGCGGTCGTATCGATATGGGGTCGGAAACGGTGCGCGCCGCCCTCCGTGACCGTCTTGCCCACGCCGGCTTCGAAGAACAACAACAACGCCTGCTGGAAGTGAACATGCTTGGCAATATTTCCGGCTGGATGGAATTCGCCCTTGAGGAACGCAAAGCCGGCCGGAACGTCATCCCCGATTTCGCGCGGCATTTACGCACTTCCTTCCTTGCCCACTGCCGCGAACACCACACCCCCCCCGACGTTGCCATCGCCATGTCCATCGAACTCGCCACCGCCATCATGGAACTCGCCAGTTCCTTCCGCCGGCAATTTTCGATTGGCTCCGGCGGGGCGGCCAGCGAATAAGGACGCGCCCATGGACGATGCCCCGGAAGGGACAAAACGGTTCGCCGTTCCGCCAGCGGTCAATTTTGAAGAAACCCACCCCGCCCCAGCGATCTCCCTTGCGGTTGAGGAGGATCGTCTCTCCCGGCGGGAGGAGTTGTCCCGTCTGGCCGAAGCGGGACCGCGCGCCGGCAACCAGTCCGGCGCTCTCGCGTTTCTCGCCCTCATACTGGTGCTTGGCGCCGCGGTGCATTTCTACATGAGCGATCGCGGCGGCGCGAGTTACCTCAACCGTCTCAACTCCGACCTCCAAGGCCATGCCGAGCTGGTGCTCGCCAGCCGCGAGGAGGGGGCCAGGACGGTGGTCTCGCCTTCCTGGCCGTTCCGTTTTTACCAAAAAATCCGTAACGACATCCTTCTCTATGTCGCCCTCGCCGTCGGCGCCGCGGGGCGTTGTAATGTGTCCGCCCGGGCCCGGGCGCGCCGGGACGCCTTCGGGGTCCACGACGGTCTCCAGGCCGAGATTGCCCGGCTGCGGCAGCGGGTCGAACAGTTGGAGCGGGGCGGGAACGGCGGAGGGGATGCTATGCCTCCCGCGGAAACGCTCAAGCCCCCGTCGGGGCAGTGTCCCCCCCCCTCCCCGGCGGGGGAGGGGGAGGTCAGAGGCGGTGGGGCGGTAGCGCCGG